>VFZY01000094.1 GCA_016870915.1 Acidobacteriota bacterium
TGTCAGTGTGCGCCGGATCGTTTTGTCACTGGCGACGAGCTACCCCTGGCAGGCCCAGTTTGCGCAAGTTCACGCGAACCTGCGCTGCTGAAAAAACTGCGTGAAGCAAACACCGGACTTATTCATTCCGCATTTTTGCAGCGGACCGGAGAAGCGCGTATGGACGGCCCATTTTCACCCTTCGGGTGCTCGGAGCGACGGTATGCGGCAGCCATTTTGCCGCAAATTTCTGACCGAGACACCCGCGGAGGATCCGCACGAGTCATTTCGAGCTTGTCCGCGGCGTCAGTTTGGGCTGCGATCAGATGCCGTGAGAAAAGCGGGTTAACCCGCAAAGAGTTTGAACTGCTGGCGATGCTGGTGGAGAACGCCGGGGAAATCGCGCCGCGCGAAGTGCTGCTCGACCGGATCTGGGGCTACAGCCACGAGATTCGCACCCGGACCCTTGATGTTCACATCCGCAGGCTCAGAAAGAAGCTGGGACGCTACGGCGACCTCTACATCGAAACCATCTTCGGCGTGGGCTACCGTTTCCAACGGTTCCGGCAGCCGAGAGTGTTCATCACCGGCGCGCCCGCCGTGGCGATGCACGCCCAGGCATAAGACGCCAGGATCAATTCAGTCTCAGTACGACCACCGCCAGAGGTTCGCGCCCACTGTGAACCCGGCCCCCACGGCGGCAAACAACACCAGGTCGCCTTTCTTCAGACGCCCTTCTGAAACCGCGTCCCGGGTAGCCAGGGGAATCGTCGCCGCGGTGGTATTGCCGTAACGGTCGATGTTGATCACCACTTTGGCCGGGTCAATGCCCAGCCTATCCGCCACGTTCGTGATAATCCGGCGATTGGCCTGATGCGGCACCATCACCGCGACGTCGGCGGGCGTCAGCCCCTGCGAATCGAGCAACTCCTTGCAGACCTCGTACATCCGCCGCACGGCGTATTTGAACACTGCCTGTCCATCCTGGTGGACATAATGCAGGTCCCCCGCCACCGTGTCATTGGAAGCAGGCCGCCGGCTGCCCCCGGCGGGCATCTTGAGCGCCTCACCACCCGAACCATCCACCTCGTTCCTGAAGCCCAGAAAACACTGACCGTCCTCGGAAGGTTCCACCAGCATGGCGCCCGCGCCGTCGCCAAACAGCACGCACGTCGACCGGTCCTTGTAGTTGATAATCCGCGACATCGTGTCCGCGCCGATCACCAGAACTCGCTGATGCGTCCCGCAGCCAACCAGATGCGCCGCCGTGGTGAGGCCATAGACAAAGCCGGAGCAGGCCGCCACCAGATCGAATCCCCAGGCGCGGCTGGCGCCAATGCGATCCTGCACCAGGCACGCCGTCGCCGGAAACAGCATGTCCGGGGTCACGGTGCAGACCAGAATCGCGTCAATGGAGCCGGCGGGAATGCCGCGCTGATCCAGCACGGCGCGGGCGGCTTCCACTGCCAAATCGGACGTCGCCACGCCTTCGCCGGCGATGTGCCGTGTCGAAATTCCGGTCCGTTCCAGGATCCATTGGTTAGAGGTTTCGACCAGCTTTTCAAGGTCGTGGTTGGTCAGCTGGCGCGGCGGCGTATAGCAGCCGAGCGCACTGATCTTGACATTGCGCATCACTTTGATATGGTACATTTTGTATCGAATGCCTGTCGAGCCAGACAGCCCTCGCGCGTCCATCCAAGCCGGCCCTTTTGAACTCCAGCCCCTGTCCGCGCGACTCGATGTTCCAACGGCCAATTTCTTCGAGACACCGGTCGAAATCTACCGGCGGGTGTTCCGCACCCTGCGGCCCCGGACGCCGCTTCCCGAGATCCGGATCGAATACCGTCCGCTCGCGAACGCCAATAGCTCCATCTCCCTGGAAGACGGCTTCCTGCGCGTCAAATTGAGCGACCTGCTGCGTGATGCCCCCCAGGCCGCGGTGGAAGCGCTGGCGTTCATTCTGATCTCGAAACTGTTCCGCCGGCCCGTGCCCGATGGCTTTCAGGCCCGTTACCGCGCCTTTCTCAACCGGCGCGAAATGCGCGTCCGGATGGAGCAGGCCAGGCAGGAAAGAGGCCGAAAGTACATCTCCGGTCCCGCCGGGGAGCACCATCACCTGGAAGAGATTTTCGAGGATCTGAATCGCCGCTTTTTCAACGGCTTGATGGCCAGGCCCGAGTTGGGTTGGAGCCGCGCCGCCTCGCGCGTCCACCTGGGCCACTACGATCCCTCCCACCACGCCATCGTCCTTACCCGCGCGCTCGACCGCCCCGAGGTGCCCCCCTTCGTCGTTGAATACATCATGTTCCACGAGATGCTCCACCTGCGGCATCCCGTGGAGGTGCGCCGGGGACGCCGTTGCGTGCACACGCCGGAATTCAAGGCTGACGAGCGGGGATTTCCTCAGTTGGCGGAGGCAAAGTTATTTCTCAAGCAATTCTGCTCCTGACGCTGTGGGCGGCCGCCGCGCCGGCGCCCGAGACAACGGCTTACGACGAGGTGCTGCGGCGCTATGTCCGGGCTGACGGCCGCGTCGATTACGCCGGCCTCCACGCCAACCTCGCGGCGCTCAACCGCTTCGTAAACGAACTGGCCGCCGTCAGCCCGGACTCGAACCCGGAACTGTTTCCCACGCGTGAAGCCAAACTGGCCTACTGGATTAATGCCTATAACGCCCTTGTTCTTCATGCCTTCGCAACCGATTATCCGGCCAAACGCGACCGTCTGGCCGGCAAACTCGGCCAGTTCAGCTTCTTCTACCGGCGCAAGTTCAAGGTGGGCGGTGTCGAACGCTCGCTCGACGACATAGAGTCCAGGAGCATCCGCTCCGTGGGCGATCCACGAATCCATTTCTCCATCGTTTGCGCCTCGGAAAGCTGCCCCTGGCTTTCGCCCGAGGCTTACACACCCGAGAATCTGGAGCGCAAACTTGAAGCCGAAACCGGACGGTTTCTGGCGCAGGATCGCAATGTAAAGCTCTCATCCGACGGCGCAAAAGTCGAGCTTTCCATGATCTTCTCCTGGTTTGCCAAAGACTTCGGAGGCGAATCCGGAGTCCGGCGCTTCCTCGGCAAGTATCGCCCGGCAGACGCCTCGGCCCTGGCCAAGGCGCGTTTTGCCTACTTCAAGTACGATTGGCGGCTGAACGACGCTGCCCGCTAACCCGCCTACAAAGTGGGCAGAATGCGGCCATCCCCTGCGCTGGCCCCGCGGCGCCGCTTCAAGTGGTGGTTCAGGTGCCCCAGCGAGGCGAAATAGCCCTCGAAATGCCTCCGCGACCGCACAATCGAACGTGCATGCGGCCGGAAGTCACCTGCCGTCACCACCGTGGCCGCCGAAACCACCGCGGCGCCCATCGGGCGATACTCATGCGTACCTTCCGCGTAGGCGATATCCCCCACAACCCAGAGTGCGAAGCCCATGGTACTGTCAGGCTCCGGCAGACGCGCGCTCAAACTCGCGATCTTTGAGCAGGCGATAAACCAGGACAATAGCAATCGGGTGCATCAGACCAGCCATCAGGAAAATCGGCGTGTACGAGTAATGCCGAACGATGTAGCCCGTTCCGAGATTGGCCAGCACCCCGCCAATCGCACCGCCCGCGCCCGTGAATCCGCTGGCGGTTCCCACCTGATGCTCTCCAAAGATATCCGTGGGAATGGTCAGCAGGTTGGCGATCCAGAACGCGTGTCCGAACGCGGCGCAACTCATCACCGCCAGCACCATCCACGCTTCCGGAACCCAGGGAGCCAGCATCGTAAGCGGCATCACCGCCGCGCCCACCGCCATCACGAACTTCCGCGCGCGCGGCAGGGTCCAACCGGCCGCGATCAGGCGCCCCGAAAGCCATCCCCCCAGGATGTAGCCGATGTCGCCAAAGATGTACGGCACCCAGCCGTACTTGCCCACCATGGCCAAGTCAAATCCTCGCTCCGTGCGCAAGTAGGCGGGGAGCCAGGAAATCACGAAATAGACCACCGGATCGGTGAAGAATCGGGCCAGAATAAGAGTCCAGCACCCCCGTTGCCGGATGATCCAGCGCCAATCGGGTCTCGCCGCCGGTCCGGCGCTGGCAAAGGGGCCCGGACGATACAGAAACATCCAAAAAACGGCCAGCACCAGCCCCAGCGCTCCCGTCACCACGAAAGCCGCCCGCCAGCCAAAACCCAGCGTCAAGGCCGCCACCAGACCGGGCGCCACAGCCGCACCCAGGGACGATCCGGAGTTGAAAATCCCAATGCCCAACGCCCGCTGGCCCGCCGGAAACCACTCCCGGATGGCGCGCGCGGCCGCGGGCCAGTTTCCCGGCTCGGAAAGCCCCAACAGCAGCCGGCAGCCAGCCAGAGACGCGCGCCCTGCCGCCGCGGCATGCAGCATCTGCGCCACGCTCCAGGCCGTGATGAAAGCCAGAAAACCGCGATGTGTGCCCAGCCGGTCCACCACATAGCCCGACAGCGCGTACATGATCGCGTAGCCAAACATGAACACGGCTACCGTGTTGCCGAAATCCTGCTGATTCATGTCGAACTCGCGCATCACTTCCACCGAAACGATGGATAGCGAGGAGCGGTCGACGTAGTTGATCATCGTCGAAAGGCACAGCAGAATGGCGACCGTCCAGCCGGTACGCGCAATGCGGTCTGTCATTGAGGATCCTCCCGCGTGAATCCGATCGCCATCACCGGCACGCCAAGCCCCCGCGGATCGGTCGAAAGCCGGTATTCAGGGCTCACCCACAACTCGGCTTCAACCCGTCCTGGCGGTCCGTCCGGCACATCCCACACCATCCAGCCCGGTCCCACCTTGCGTGTCGACTTCACGCCCAGGCGAACGGTGCCCAGCCGCGGCTCAAGCCGGATCTCCTCGTGGGCCGCCAGATGCGCCGGGCCCGGCTGCACCCGCACCGCGAACTTCACCCGGCCCGCCGGGCGTTCCAGAGTAACATGCGCCACGGGCGCGCACCACCGGAACAAGCCCTCTAAACCATACCAGCCCTTGCCAAGCTGCCAGATCACCCCGGGATGGGTGAAGTCGAGGAAGGGAAGCCTGCCAGTATCCGGGCCTGGCCGGGAGACCTGCAGAACCCGTTCCGGCTCTTTCCATGACAGCACCGGAGCCGCCAGATCACGGAGACGCACGCGATCCTCGGCGCTCTCCACCCTCCCCGCCTCCAGCTTCCAGTTGCCGCTCAAAACCCGAAGAGCTCCCGCTGCCCCCCACAGGTTCATGCCGCGAGGCAGGCCGTCAATCAAAACATGGTCGCCCAGTGGAGTCTCAGCGGCAAACCGCGCCAACTCCGCGACGTAGGCCCGGTTGCGGCCAGCCTGCTCAAGAGTCACACTACGATACCGGATCAGGTCGCGATAGGTGAAAAAAGCCCATGCCAGAGCCCCCGCGGCGATCCAGCGCGGCTGCACGCGGCCCAGCACGAACGCCACCCCCAAGCTCAACAGCAGCAGCGGCACATACAGATAAACCAGGTAGAGCCGGCCCGGCAGAAACAGCAGCGGCGCCACCAGAAGAGCGAACCCGCCCAGCGTCACCAGCGCCCGGCGTCCACGGCAGAACACTCCCACCGCCGCGATTACGGCCACCAGAACGGGACCCAGGTAATAACGGGCACACGCCGCCAGGGCCGAAAGGTTAAACCGCAGGGAATAGTCATCGTCGCGGCTCCTGTTGAAGATCATCGCCTGGATGCCGAACCACCCCGAGATCGCGAAATAGGGCACCAGACGCGCCACCCGGCGCTCGCGCAGGGCGAATTCATAGAGCGCCAGCACCGCGGGCAGCATGATGGCCACTTCCTTCGAGCGGATAGCCAGCCAAAAGGCCAGGACGCCCAGCCATGGCCGGTCCCACGCATAGGCCAGCAGCGTGAGCAGACAGAACGTTCCGCAGGCCGTGTCAAAGACGTACATCGGCTTCCAGAACGCGTCGAATGTGGCGTAGTGAAACGCGAAGAAGAGACACGCGGCCAAAGCTGGAATCCGCTCCGCGCCCAGCCTGCGCGCCAGGGCGTACAGCAACACCATGTTCACCAGATGCAGCAACTGCACCACCGCCAGATACCAGGGAAACTCCAGCCGAACCGTGTGCACCAGCGCGAAATACAGCAGATGGCCCGTGGGCCGGAAGTTCCACGGGTAATACTTCGGAGTCAGGAAGCCCTCAAGGAATGTGCCCCCGTCGGCGGCCATCGTCCAACTCATGTTGTCCAGGTCGTCGTCGTTGAAATAGCCCTTATAAGCCGGGCGGTTGGCGGCCAGGAACAGCAGAGCAAGCAGCAGCAGGCCGGCTACTTGCGGAGGAAATCGAAATCGCATCCCTGGTCCGCCTGCAGCACGTGGTCGAGGAAAAGCTTGCCATAGCCGCGCCGGTACTTGGGTTCGGGCGGTGTGAACGCCGCCAGCCGTTGCGCGATCTCCTCCGGCGGCAGTTGAATGTCCAGTCTCTGGCCCGCGGTGTCCAGCACGATCTCATCCCCGGTCCTCACAATGGCCAACGGACCCCCCGCCGCCGACTCAGGCGTGACATGCAGCACCACCGTGCCAAAGCTGGTTCCGCTCATGCGGGCATCGGAGATGCGCACAATGTCGCGCACGCCGCGCTCCAGCAGCTTCTTCGGCATCGGAATCTGGCCCCACTCCGGAAACCCCGGCCCCCCCTTGGGTCCGCAGTTCTTCATCACCAGGATCGAATTCTCATCCACCGGCAGATCCGGGCTGTCGATCTGCGCCATCATCTGATCCTTGTTCTCGAACACGTACGCCCGCCCCCGGTGCTGCAGCAGGTGCGGCGAGGCCGCCGTGTGCTTGATCACCGCCGTCGAGGGGCACAGGTTGCCGCGCAGCACCACCGTCCCGCCCTCGGCCGAAAGCGCCCGCGCCGTCTCTCGAATCACCTCGCGATTAAAACACTCCGCGGCCTCCACGTTCTGGGCAATCGTGCGGCCCGTCACGGTGAGGCACTCACCGTGCAGCAGCGGAAGCATGTCGCGGATCACCACGGGCAGCCCGCCCGCCGCGAAGAAATCCTCCATCAGATATTCGCCAGACGGTTTCAGGTTCACCACGCACGGCGTGCGGCGCGAGACCCGGTCAAAGTCATCGGGAGTGAGCGTGATCCCCAGCCGCCCCGCGATCGCGATCAGGTGAACCACGGCGTTCGTCGACCCGCCAATCGCCATATCAATCGTGATCGCGTTCTCAAACGCCTCCCGCGTCATGATCCGCGACGGCCGCAGGTCCTCAAGCGCCAGTTCCACCGCCCGCCGGCCCGACAATTCGGCCGACATCAGCCTTCGCGAATCCGGCGCCGGGATACTGGCGGAGCCATTCAACGTCATGCCCAGCGCCTCGGCCATGCTGGTCATGGTGGAAGCCGTGCCCATCACCGTGCAGTGGCCGGCGCTGCGGGCAAGACACCCTTCGATCTCGCACAACTCTTCCTCCGTCAGGCGCCCGGACCGGAACTGGTCGAACAGCTTGCGGCCGTCCGTGCCAGCGCCCAGCTCTCGCCCCCGGTGCAGCCCGCTCAGCATCGGCCCGCCCGGAACCACGATCGCCGGGACATCGGCCGACGCCGCGCCCATCAGTTGCGCCGGCGTGGTCTTGTCGCAGCCGCACAACAGCACCACCGCATCCAGCGGATGCGCGCGAATCGACTCCTCCACATCCATCGCCATCAGGTTGCGGAACATCATCGACGACGGCTTCATCAGCATCTCAGCCAGTGAGATGGTGGGGAATTCCAGCGGGAAGCCGCCGGCCGCCCACACGCCGCGCTTCACCGCCTCCGCCACCGTGCGCAGGTGGGCGTTGCAATTGGTGAGCTCGCTCCAGGAGTTGCAGATCCCGATCACGGGCTTGTTGTCGAACACCTCATGGGTAAAGCCCTGCGAACGGAGCCACGCCTTGCGCGAAAAACTGTAGTATTCGGGAGAGTCGAACCACTCCCGGCTGCGAAGTTTGTGCATGCCGACCCCGTATTGTAACGTTTCGCCGCCCGTGCCCGCTCCGCCGCCCGTCCGGTCCCGGCCGCATCCCGGGCAGGGCCGGTTGACAGGGCCCCCGAGTTGGGTAAACTAGTGAGGTCCGCTGGTTGCCAGCGAAACAGAAACGGCCGATCATGTTTAGGGCAAAAAAGACAAAAATCGAAACACCGGACCCCTCGCGTCGCACCTTCGCCTCCAGTGAGGTGGCGCGCATCGGAGGTGTCAGCCTCCGCCAGTTGCAGTGGTGGGATGAGAAGAAGGTTGTCTCACCCCGGCATGAAGGCCACCGCCGTGTCTATGGTTTGGAAGAAGTGGTGGAGATCAGCGTGATCGCTGAACTCCGCCGCAAGGGATTTTCACTCCAGAAAATCCGCCGCGTGCTTCGGTTCCTCCAGCGGGAAATGGGCAAGCGTGTCTCGGAGATTCTCGATGCCAACTCCGAGTACCATCTGGTCACCGATGGCAAGTCCATCTATCTTGAGGACAGCCATCAGCGCATCATCGATATTCTCAAGAACGCGCGCCAGCCGATGTTCCTGGTCTGCGTCACCGATCAGGTTCGCCGCTTGACCGTCGGCGCGCCGCGCAAGCCCGCCAGCCGCGAATCCGGGTCGGCCGTACGCCGCGCCGCCGCCCGGTAACCCTGTTCACAAACCGCCCCGCTGCCGCGTCTTCTCGGGCGAAAGGAGTTCCGATGAAACGGATTCTCGCCATGCCCCTGCTGGCCGCCTCGGGCGCGCTGGCCGGTCCTCCCCTCGCCTGTTTTCACTATGACGCCGCACCCGGCTCCCTGTTCGCCTCGATTGAACGGCTGGCGGAAGTGGTGCTCGATTCAGACACCAAGCCCGAGGCCTCGCGCAAGACCATGGAAGCGCTCCGTGCCGCCGCCAGGCCGGACAACTTCCAGTCCCTCGTCGAAGCCGGATTCGTCATTCAAGCCATGAACCAGATGTGGGGCAAGCAGGATCCCGATGGCCTCCGGTTCCTGAACATGGCGGCCAAACTGCAGCCGAAGAACGCCGAACTGCGCCTGCTCCTTACCCTGGGGAACATGGGGGGCGACCGCAACGAAGTCACTCAGAACCTCAAGGTAACCCGGGCACTCGCCCCGGCCGGCTCCCTTGTAAGCCGTAATCTGGCCAAGGCGGTCGAGCGCTTCCCGGAACTGGGCCGCTAAACGGCTCTACCGCCGCGGCCGCAGCTTGCCCGCGCCGGCGTAGATTCCAATCCAGTGATTCGTGAAGGCAAGTTCCCGGCTGGCCTGCGCCTTGGGCATATGGCAGCCGGTGCAGGACCGTCCCGCCGTCGCAACCGCTTTGTGAACGGGTTTGGCGTGGCAAGCGCCGCAGGCGGGCTTCGCCGCGCCCCCGTGCGGATCATGGCAGGTCAGGCATGACAGTTTGCCCCCGGCGAAGCACCGGCTTTGGCTCAGGTACACCGGCTGGTGACGCACGTTCCATGCGTTCGTCCAGTCCGTATCGCTGCCCCGGGGCGCGGGCTTCCGGTGGCAGGCGCCGCAGGCGTTGTTCACTTCCGTGGGAGAAAACCGTCCCGGATTCAGAATGTTCCCCCGGCCGCCGCCCGCCTTCGCATGCGCCTCGCCAGCCCCATGGCACGATTCGCAGCGAACGCCTGTTTCTCGGGGCATGATCGCGTAGTCCGCGCCTAGCGACGGCGTCCCCGTGGAATGGCATCCAAAGCAGCGCAGGATCTGCGCCTCAGGGTCGAAGACCCGGTACCGCACGCCACGCGTATCGGAATGCCCTGGGGTCACGCCCATCGCGCCGGTGGCGGTGTACAGGGTCTGGCCATGCTCCAGGTAGAAGTCCTCATCCAGCCGGCTCACGTATGTCACCGCCTGCTCTCCCGACCCGAACGCCCATTGACTCGGTTGCCCGGCCCTGGACGGTGCCAGCGCCCGGGCATGCGGCGTGCCCGCCTGCCTCGACGCCTGTTCGCGATGACAGCCTCCGCAAACAGCGGCGCCCACGTACTGTCCGTACGTGGGCGCAATGGAAAACAGAATGGCGGCCAGTCTTACCAGACGAACCGCCCGCTGTACTGGAGTTGCCGTCCGAAGATACCGCCGCGCTGGGCCACAATCCGGCCGAACGTTGCCGGGTTGTTGACGTCCGTCGCCGGGTCGGCCCCCGTGAAGCTATTGGTCAGGTTGTAGGCCTCCATGCGCAACTCGAACTTCAGCCGCTCGGAGAGGCTGAAGGTCTTGGCCAGCGTGAAGTCCGTGTTCAGATACTTCGGCCCCACAATGTTGGAGTATTGCAGCGGATTGTCGCGCCTCGTGAAAGCGGGCAGCCGCTGGAACTTCGAGGTGTCGAACCACCGGTCGCGCGACGGCGAATCCAGCGAGGGATCGCCGCTCACCAACATGCCCGGGAAGCGCAGGAAGATGCCCGTGTTGAACGTCCACAGCGCGCTCACCGACCAGCCGCCCAGGATGCCATCCACCACCGGATTCGCCCCAGCCATCAGCTTGCGTCCGCGTCCCACCGGAATCTCGTAAATGCCCGCGCCCGTCAGACGATGCCGGGCATTGGTGGCAGGCTGCCACGTAAGCGAGTTCGTGAAGAAGTCCACGTTGTCGTAGAGCTCCTGGTTCCGCTCCCGGTTGTAGTTGTACCCCACCACGAAATTGAACCCGTTGACGAAAGGCCGCTGGAACTGCATCTGCAGGGACCGGTAGCGATTCCCGCGTCCGCCCCGCAGCGTCTCGTTCAAAGTCTCATACTGAGGATACGGCCGCAGCAGTTGCGACACCGCCACGTTGCGCTGTGTCCGAAGCTGGCCCGGGAACTTGTCGGCTGCCAGGCCGAAGAACGGATTCGCCACCGCGGCGGTCACCGCGTTCTGCACCCGGAAGCCAATCCGCGGATCTACCTGATTCAGATCATAGGTATAGGGAGCCGACCGGCCGATGTTCATGAAGAACGTGATGTCGGCCAGCACCTTCCACGGCAACTGCCGCTGCACGCTGATGTTGAACCGGTCGTTCACCGCGGGCTCGAAATCCTGCTGATACCAGGTGGCGGAGGTGCCCAGGTTCGTGTAGCGGCCAAAGCGCTTGCCGCTCACCGGCACCAGTCCGCCCGGGAACGGATCCGAGAAGCGCTGCTGCGGAATGCCCTGCAGCGGCGCAATCGTCGTCGAAGTGGCGTCAAAGCCCGGGTACGGCACGCTGCCCAGAATGCCCAGGCCATCTGTCAACGTTGCGGGCACGATGTACCGGGCCCAGCCAATCCGGATGGCCGTGTTGTTGTTCGCGCGCCAGGCCAGTCCAAGGCGCGGCATCAGGAGCGTTTTCGGCGGGTTCCACGAGTTCCGGTTGTCGGAATCTGTGAAGACCCACGCGCCATTGTAGATGGGCGGCGCGGTGCGCAGGGACGCGGCCGCCGCCGGAATCACCGGCGTGCCGGCGCCCTGGAATTCAGGAATCGCATTGGTACGGTCGAGGAAACGCGACAGACGGTCCTGCGGATCGCGCATCGCCGTGAAGAACTCATAGCGAAGGCCCAGGTTCAACGTCAGGCGCTGGGTCAGCTTGAAGTCATCCTGGAAGAACAGGCCGAAGTAGTCCACCTGGGGACGCTGAATCGGGATCGACGAGATCGCCGAGTTCCCATCCAGGGCGCCCAGCAGGAATGTCGCCCAGGCGCTGCCGTTGCGCGCAATCTGAGGGTTGTTGAAGGTCTCCGCCGTCAGGTCGGGCCGGAAATCGAAAGACATGGGCCGTGGCCGCGACGCCACTGTGTTCTCATGCCGGAAATCGCCGCCGACCTTGAAATAGTGCCGGCCGGCATTCTTGGACATCTTTGATTCCACGTTCCAGGAGTTCGGCTCCTGGAACCAGTAGCCGGTGCGGCCCAGAGTTGTCACAAGTCCCTGGCGAACGGTGACGCCGGGGTAGTAGATGTCCGGCAGATCGCCCAGGTAGGGCTTGTACCAGGCATTCCCCGGCCAATACTTCTCCAGGTCCGCTTCTTTCAACGTGGCTTCCGGAACGCCGAACGAATCGACAATCGCGTTGTAGCCCCCGCGAATATTGAACACCGTCGTGGCATTCAATGTGTACACCATATCGCCCGCGAAGCTGATCGAGTGCCGCTTGGACCCATCCACCGGCTGCGCAATCGACCCGCCCGTGTAGTTGTCCTGCGCCGTGAACGTCCGGAACTGGCTGAATCGGCCAAACACCTTCACCTTGTCGCTGATGTTCCAGTCCGCGCGATTGGCCAGGTTCCAGTAGCGGAACCTGTTGGCGAAGCCGGCCAGGAAGTTCGGCGAATCCGAGTTGCCGGTGGGAGTATTCGACGCCCAAAGGTCGCCAAGGATGCGGCGGCTCAGCGGATCCAGGCGCGCCGCCGGAATCATGTTGCCGGCGAAGGGCGTGCGCGTCACCACGCCCGCTGCGTCCACGCGCGTCGTGGTCGGGTCGAAAATGGTGCGCAGCGTCCCGGCCGCGTTCAAAGACCGCGAGAAATCCCCGCTCCGCTCCGCCGTGTTCGGCAGCGTGTTCTGAACCGTCCGCGGCTCAATCGTCCGCCACCCTTCGTAGGAAACGAAGTTGAACAGCCTGTTCTTCATGATGGCGTTACCCAGCGTGCCGCCCCACACGTTCTGGCGTGTCAGGTTTCTGGCCCGCGTGATCGAATTGGCCACCGCGTTGAACACCGGATTCCGGCCCAGGTAGTAACCCGTGCCGTGCATGTCATTCGTGCCGGACTTCATCTGCACGCTCAGCACGCCGCCCGCGCTGTGGCCGAACTCGGCGTCCACCGCGTTCTGCTGCAGGTTCACTTCCTGAACCGAATCCATGGGAGGCGTGTAGCTCGATTTCTGCGACGTCATGGAGGGCGCGCCGTCCAGAATGATGTCGTTCTTCGTGTTCGTGTTCCCGCCTACGTCAAACTGCGAGGCCGCCCAATGGTGGAACGGACTCTGCTCCGTCGATGACCGGATCACCGTCGCCGGGTTCAGCGACACCAGCAGGAAAGGGTTGCGGTGAATGATCGGCAGATTGTTCGCCATCTTCGTGTCCAGCGTCAGCGCCATGGTCGAGGTGTTGAAGTTCACCGCCACCGGGGCCGCCTCCACGGTCACCGCCTCACCCACGCTGCCAAGCTCCAGAGCGGCATTCACCGTCACGTCGCCCCGGCTCTGCACCAGGACGTTCTTCTGCACGAACTTCCGGAAGCCCTGCATCTCCACCGTCACCGTGTAGTTGCCAGGAAGAACGAAGTCGAACAGGTACTGTCCCACCTGGCTTGTCTCACTGGAGGCCGTGACGCCGGTATTGTCATTGGAAAGCACCACGCGGGCGCCTGCCACCACTGCCTGTGAGGAGTCCGTGACAACTCCCTGAACTCGAGCTCGTGTGTCCTGCGCCAGAACAACTGAAGCAGCCGCCAGCGCCAGAACGAAGTTCCGAACGGTCGATCGATGCATAAAGACCCTCTTCCAGATTGAGATGCTTGTCTATCAGTATATCTCTGCTACGGCAGTATATCTCTGCTACGGAACCAAGAACGCCGCAACGGCCTTGTTCACCGGCGCCGGCTCGCAGCCCCCCGCCAGATGCCCGCAGTCGTTGCCCAGTTCCACCGTCTGCGCCTTGAGCAATCTGGCAACCTCAAGTGCCGGCAGGGGACTCACCATCATGTCCTGAGTGGCCACCACCACCAACGCCTTCGCTTTCACCCGGCGGGCGGCGGTCTCCAACGTACCCCCATGGGCGATGTCATGGGAAATCATCGCCTCCAGCTGCCGCAGCCAGTTGTTGGCGTCAAACGCGGAATACCGGCCCAGCCCGTCAAAGTACTTCGCGAACACGGCGCGCGGCGTCAACTTCAGGCTCCGGTGCCGCGGCGTGCTTACAGCGAAGTCGTGCAGAGCCCACAGCGCCGCCAGATCAGGCTGCTTCGAGTAGTTTCCGTTCAGGAAGTCTTTGTGGTCCAGAATCGCCCGCCGCTCGCCGTTCCACAGCAGCAGGTCGCTCGAGGTCAACTGCGGCGTTCCCACAATCGGCACAATCCGGTCCATAAACTCCGGGTACTCCACGGCCCACTCAAAGGACTGCATCCCACCCATCGAGATGCCCATCACCGCCCGCAAATGGCCGATCTTCAGCACCCGCGTCAGCAGCGCATGCTGCGACCGCACCATGTCTCGAATGGTGAACGCCGGGAACTGAAGCCGGGGCTGCGCCGTGCTGTTCGATGGCGAACTGCTAACGCCGTTCCCCAGCGCATCCACCGCAATCACGTGAAAAAGCGAGCTGTCGGCCATCCTGCCAGGCCCGATGTACGCCGCCAGATTGGCCGTTGTTCCCGTGAACCAGGTGGGAAAGAGAATCGCGTTCGACCGGGCCGCGTTGAGCGCCCCATACGTTCGATACCCCAGCTTCAGATCACGGATTACCTGCCCGCTTTCTAGTGAAAAGGTGCCCAGTGAAGCGTGTTGAAGATCGCCGTCGGCGCCCAGGGCGCAAAAGATCAGACTGGCCGATGCGGCAAGGCGGCCAAAGCGCATAACGTGTGGCATCCCATCATTATCCGCCCATTGTGGATCACCACTGGGCGGTACACTGAAGGGACCACATGGAAACTCAACTGGAACGGCCGCCGCTTTCAACCTACGAAGGCCTGGCCAAGATGATCGATCACTCCCTGCTGCGTCCCGAACTCACCGATGTGCAGGTCTCGGCCGGCGTCGCGCTCGCTGTTGACTATGACGTGGCAAGCGTGTGTGTGCGCCCCTCCGATGTCGATCTCGCCGTGCGCCTGCTCGGCGGTTCCGGTGTGCTCGCCTCAAGCGTCGTCGGCTTTCCTCACGGCGGCTCAACCACCGCTGTGAAGCTCTATGAGGCCCGCGACATGCTGCGCCGGGGAGTCAGGGAAATCGACATGGTCATCAACATCGGCAAACTGAAATCGCGCGAGTTTCAGTATGTCGAAATGGAGCTGATCCAGATGGCCAAAACCTGCCATGAGGAAGGCGCCAGGCTCAAGGTCATCTTCGAAAACGCGTACCTGACGGAGGAGGAAAAGATCATCGCCTGCAAGATGTGCAAGCGCAGTGAAGTGGACTGGTCGAAAACCTCTACCGGCTTCGCGCCCACGGGCTACACGAAGGAGGATCTCGAACTGATGGTCCGCAAATGCCGGCCCTACGTTCAGGTCAAGGCGGCCCACGGCGTGCGCACACTCGATCAGGCGCTCGAAGTCCACGCCATCGGCGCCACACGCTTCGGCGCCACCGCCACCGCCCAGATCCTCGAAGACTGGAAGAAACGGCTGGCCGAAATGAAAGCCGCGGCCCAGCCCACGGTCAGCGAACGGTCAGCGAACGGTCAGCTTCAAACGTAGGCTGGCTGCCCCGGCGTGCCATAATCCTTCGGCATCGCGATCCAGCAGATAATGTAGGCCAGCACACCCGTGCCCGCGCACAGAATCAGAAGCAGCCATACGATCCGCACCAGCGTCGTGTCGATGCCGAAGTAGCGCGCGACGCCCGAACAGACTCCGGCAATCTTCTTGTCATTCATCATTCGCGCCAACCGCTTCGGTCCACCCATCCCTCCTGCCGGCCCGGAGCCGGACGCCCCGGCGCCCGCTGGCCCGGCAGCCACGGTCGCCCCGCAGCCCGAGCAGAACTTGTCGGCATCCTTCATCGCATTGCCGCAGCGCGTGCAAAACATGATTTGGTGAATCCTTTCCTCAGTCAGACCATACGGTTTGCAAGGGCCGTTTGTTCCGTCCCTTAAGCTTTTCCCGTCCTCGAAAACTCGTACACCACGGCGCCGGCCACGTCCCGCAGCCGGCAGTGGATCGCCTTCTCGCCTCCGCGCCGCTCCGTCTCCACCTGCAGAAACCCTCCCATCACGCGATGGAACCGGTGATAGCGCCGGTCTTCGCCGGGCGTTCCGGCGGCGTGTGAGTCACTTGCCGGGCCCACCGACAACTCATGAATTCCCGTCTCCGGGTCCACCGAGTGATACTGCCAGTGCCGGTCGCCGTTGATCGTGATGAAGTTGTCCGCCACGTTCGCCTTCAGCCACTCCCGGATCTCCCGGCCCTCGTGCGCGAAGACCGCGTTGGAATGGTTGTCACGCTTGTTGGCCCTGTCTGGACCCACAATCGGCGTCGGCGTGATCAACACGCGCCAATCGGCATCCGACGCCGCCAGCGTCCGCTGAAGCCAGGCCTTCTGCTCGGCCCCCCAGATCGACTTCCCGGGACCGTCCGGCGCATTGTTCGGCGACCGGAAGTCCCGCCCTTCCACCATCCAGATCTGCAGCGTCCTGCCCCACCGGAACGTCCGGTACGGAAGCGGCGACACCGGAACCTGCTGCCGGAAAATCCTCAAGCCGTCAGCAAAAGTGAGCGGCTGCGGCTTCTTCACCTGCCCCGGCCAGGTGTCGTCCGTGAGCGTATCGTGATCGTCCTTTGACCAGTAGCCGGCCGTGCTTGAAAGCAACCCGATATGCCGCGGAAAACTGAACATCCGCTGCCAGTGATACCGCGCCAACTCCTCCGTGGTCGCCTCGGGATCATCCGAATCGTAGTACACAATGTCGCCCGCCGACACAAAAAAACGCGGGTCCAGCCCCCGCATCGATTCGTAGATCCGGAACCCCTGCCGCGCATCGTCCAGTTCCGAATACTTCTGGCAGGTGGTCATCGTGAAGCTCACCCCGCCCGTCGACCCCGCTTCCGGCGCTGTCCGGAACATGCCCCGCACCGGCGCGTGAGCCTTGCCCCCCCGCGCCGCGGTTTCGGCCAGATAGTGGTAGACCGTGTCCGGCCGCAGCCCCTCCAGAGCGATCTGCCCCCCGAAGTCCGTTGCCGCGGAAACCTCCCGCCACGCGGACTTGCTTGCGTTTCGAAGTCTCTCGTTGGCCGCATAAGTCACCCGGATGCGCCCCTCCGCCCCAGGCACGGCGCCCTCCAGACTGGCCGCCGGCATTCCCGGCGCCAACGGCTTCGGCCGCCCCTTCCGCACCTCGCCGTTCCAGTTCCGCTCGGCGGCCTGCGTCACACGCATCCAAAGACGGGCGGAGGTGGGTGTCACCTCGCCCAGTTTGATCCCCGTTGCCTGGCGCGAATCCGGATCGGCGAAAAGCGGGGCGGGGAGCAGGGAAGCCGCGGCTGCGGCGGCGGATTGTCTTAGAAACTCACGGCGGTGCATGGTGTCGGCCAGGGCACCATCGAGTCTACACTACCTCGATTTCGTTGTAGCCGGCCGCTGCCAGCCCGGCCCGCAACTCCGCAATATGATCGCGCCCCCGCGTCTCAAGCGTCAAATCGATGCTGGTGTGCCCCAGCGCCACGCCGTAATAGGCCCGCTCATGGTCCACCTGCACGATGTTCGCCCGGTAGTGCGTGACGATGCCCGTCAGACGGTGTAACTCGCCAGGGTGATCGGAGACCTGCACGCGCAAACGTACCATGCGGCCATCCTTGTGCAACCCGCGTTCAATGATCCGCGCCAGCATCGTCACGTCAATGTTGCCGCCGCCCACGGAGATCACGGTCCGTGCTCCCCCCAGTTCCACCTTGCCGTGCATCACCGCCGCCACGCCCGCCGCCCCCGCCCCCTCGGCCACCGTCTTTTCCCGCTCTAGCAGCATCAGGATCGCACTCGCGATCTCTTCCTCATCCACTGTCACAATCTCGTCCACGTACCGCGCGCACATCGCCAGGTTCAGCGCACCCACGCGCCGCACCCCGATCCCGTCCGCGATTGTGCGTGCCGCTGGTACCGTCACCGGCTCCCCCTGCCGCCGGGCCTCGATCATCGATGGGACACGCTCCGTCTGCACTCCCACCACCCGCACTCCGGGTTTCAGTTCCTTCACGGCACACGCAATGCCTGAAATCAGTCCGCCGCCGCCCACCGGAACCACCACCGCCTCAACCCCGGGAACGTCCTCCACAATCTCAAGCCCCGCCGTCCCCGCGCCAGCCACCACCCAGGGATCGTCAAAGCCGTGCAGGAACGTCCAGCCCTCTGCGTCGCACTGCCGGCGCGCTTCCGCGAACGCCTCATCGAACGACGCCCCGTGCAGGACAACCTCCGCGCCGTAAGCCCGCGTGTTTGAGACCTTGATCAGCGGTGTCCCCTCCGGCATCACGATCCGGCTTCGAATGCCCTGCGAGGTGGCGTGATAGGCCACCGCCTGCGCGTGATTCCCAGCCGAGGCGGTGATCAGCCCGCGCGCCCGCTCCTCCGGTGTCAGAACCAGGATGCGGTTCGCCGCCCCGCGCTCCTTGAACGAACCTGTCCGCTGTAGATTCTCAAGCTTCAGTAGAACCGGCGCTCCGGTCAGGTCCGTCAGGAACTCGTTGGCCGGGGTGGGCGAATGATAGATCCGTCCCGCAATCCGTTCCCGCGCCGCTCGAATATCGTCCAGTGTCACCACGGCCGTCAGAACGTGATGCGGGCCGCCAACTGCAGAATGCGCGGATCGGCGCTCCCGGTCATCGTTCGAAACTGTGGCCGGGGCGTGAACACGCGCGTCGTCGCGTTATACGCCCAGGGAGTCTGATCGAATCCACTGAAATTGGCCCGGTTGGTGATGTTGAATCCTTCGAAGATCAACTTCAAGGCCGCCCGCTCCGTCCCCAGCGCGATGTCGCGGCTGAAGCGCAGATCCACGGCGGCGAAGCCCGGTCCCCGCAGCGTGTTGCGGCCCACGAACGGAGTGCGGTCGCTGCGGGCGTTGCCGTCGTTGTTCAGGTCCGCGGTTGTCCGTTCCGAAAACCAACGGCCCGATTGGATCGACGTGATCAGCGACAACTGGTATCCGCTCAGCAGCGCCCGCGCCGCCGGGTTCTGCATCGACTTGGCGTAGTTGATATCCCAGACGCCCGAAAGCACAAACCGGTGCCGCACATCCGAATCCCCGTTGCCTCGATCCAGATTCGGCTGCAGCGTGTTCTGCACCTGCTTCCCGTCATCGGCGCCCACAACCACCGACGTCGCATCCGGAGCCGTATCCACCACGTGCGACCACGTGTAGGAGGCCATGAACTGCAAGTTGCGCGAATACCGCTTCGTCAGTTGCACGAACGCCCCATGGTAGATCGAATCGCCGCCGCTCTCAAACAGGCTGATCCGGCCAAAACCGCGGAACGGCCGCGGCGCGCTGAACCGCGGGAACTGCACCTGGCCGCCAGTCGATAGGGTGGCGTTAATCATTTCCGGCTGCGCCAGGTTGATGTCGCGAGTGCGCGTGAGGTGCGCACCGCGAACGCCCAGATAGCCCAGCGTCAGCGACACGTCGCGCCCCGTCTGCCGCTCAATGTTCAGGTTCCATTGATGCGTCACCGGCTGCACATAGTCGGGAGCGAACACGTAGATGTCCGGCGTCCGCGCCAGCGCCGGCGGAGCCGCCAGCACGTTCGGCCATCGCGGCATCAGCGCCGCATGCGCCGGGTTCGATCCCAGCAGCGTGTAGCCCTGCACCTGGATGCCGTTCTGCGAATGCGCCGTGCCGGTGATGATGGATGGCGTCCGCGCGTAGAAGGTTCCGATCCCCCCGCGCAGCACCGTACGGTCGGAATTCGCCACCCGGTAGGCAAATCCGAACCGGCCCGCCAGATTGTTCGTGTCTCGATTCATCCGGCCGGTGCTCAGCCCCGCCGCCGCAAGCTGCTGGTCCGGGTTGTTCACCCGGGGCTGCGCCGCCATCAACAGGTCATAGCGCACGCCGTAGTTGAGCGTCAGGCTGTTGGTCGCGCGCCAGGAATCCTGCGCGAACACCGCGTACTCACTCAGATTGGGCCGTGTCAGAGCACCATCCGTCCCCGCGCCGGCAAACCCCTGGGTGAACGAAAACGGGCGATTGGCCGCGAAATCCGCCAGGCTGTTGAATTGGAAGACGCCGGAAAAGTTGCCCGGGAAAAAATTCTTGATCCGGTCGAAGTTCATGTCGCCGCCGATCTTGAACGCGTGGCGGCCCCGGTTGAGAGAAAGCGAACTGATGAACTGCGCCCGGTCAATGTTCGTGTATCGCGGGCTGAATGAGTTGCGCCCGAAGCTCACCACACGATTGCCGCCCTCCAGGATATTCGTCTCCGGGCTTGCGGCGTTGGCCTGCCCCGGCGCATCGTCCCGCACGTAGGTAAACCGCAGGTCGAACAGGGAACTGGCGCTCAGCACCCGCGTGTACGTCGCCGCCAGATTATCCGTGTTGTTCTGGCTGTCTCCCGTGGCTTCCTGCGCCCGCTGATTGCCGCCGTTCTCGAAATTCACGCCGGTGAAACGGCCCCCGTTGTACCGCACGTTCATCGTCTCGCGGGCGGAGAGATTCCAATCCACCTTGGCCATGTAGGTGTTGTTATCCTGGCCGCGGGTGTAAGGTGCCAGGTACCGCGAAAGCGTGGCAAACGTCGCCGCGCCCGCCGGCGGAATCGCCGCGGCGCTGAACACCGGAATCGGCTCCTTGTTGCGCTGTCCGTCATAGGTGAAGAAGAAGAACAGACTGTTCCTCTTCACCGGCCCGCCCAGCGACCCGCCGAACTGGTCAAAGTCATACGGCTGCCGCGCAATCCGGCGCGAGTTGTTGATGAACGTGTTCGCATTCAGGAATCGCTGCCGCAGGAACCAGAAACCCGACCCGTGGAACTCATTCGTCCCGGACTTGGTCACCACGTTGATCACTCCGCCGCCCGCCCGTCCGATCTCCGCTGCATAGCCGTTCGTGTTCACCTGGAACTCGGCCACCGAATCCTGGCTGAATGCATACGGGTTTCGTACCCCCGTCCGGCCCGTCGACTGGCCGAAGAACGTGTTGTTCGAATCGTTGCCGTCAATCAGCAGGCTGTTTGATGTGCCCCGCTGGCCGCCAAACGAAAGATCGCCGCCGCGTGGGTCGCGCACCACCCCCGGCGTCAGCAGCGTGAAGTCCAGAAAGTTGCGCCCGTTGATCGGCAGATCCTTCACCGCCCGCTCATTCACCGAAGTCGAAGTTTGCGACCGGCTGGTCTCAATCAGCGGTACCTCCGCCGTCACCGTCACCGTCTCCGTCGATGAGCCCACCTGCAACTGAACGTCGAGCGTCGCCACCGCCCCCACCGCCAGTCCAATACCGGCCCGGCGCAGCGGCTTGAAACCCTGCGCCTCCACCAGCAACTCGTAGCTGCCCACCGGCAACCGCGAAAACAGATACGTGCCGCCGTCACTCGTCTCCGAGGAGCGCGCCAACCCCGTGTTCCGATTGGTCACCGTGACTTTGGCGCCGGAGACAATCGCCCCGCTGGCATCCGTCACCGTTCCGTTCAAGGCCGCGCCGCCGGCCTCCGACTGCGCGACAAGCAGCGCCGGCCATGCCGCGGCGCACAAGGTGAAGAAAGCGATTCGACCCATGCCTTAATCTTATCCCCACCACGCCCGGCCTCACCGGTTAATCAGCGGACGCAACGGACGCCAATGAATGTTCCGGAACGCCACTGGACCATGATCCCCCTGCAGCATCAACGGATTCTCCGCCGCCTCCGGAATCTCCATGTGCGCCAGTGTCGGTCCCTCGCACTCCACGTTCGATTGCACACCGAGCCCATTGTGCAGAACGCGCAGGAATCGGGCATTGCGGGTCTTCCGGCCGCTCGCGTCGAATCGTGGTCCCTCGAACCACACCTGATATGACTGCCACTCACCCGGCCGCCGGCTCGCATTCCGCGAAGGCGCCGAGCCGCCCACGCCCTGATTGTTAATCCAGCGATGATAGATCCCGCCGCCATCCGACGACTTCATCGGCTCGGATGACCCAAAGCTGTCAAAGATCTGAATCTCGTACAGCCCATGCAGGTACACCCCGGAATTGGACCCCTTCGCCAGCATGAACTCAACGTACAACTCGATATCACCATGCTTCGCCGCCGTCACCAGATTGCACGTCCGTCCCGTGGGCCCGTTCAACATCACCCCGCTCGGTGTCTTCTGGCCCGAAAGCCGCGTTGGCCCCAGCAGCCGCTCCCAGCGCACATAACTGGTGGTGAACCACTCGTTCGGCTTGTTGTCCTGCGCCACCCAGCCCGCCAGATCGCGTCCGTTGAGCAGCGGTGTCCACCCGGGCTCCTGCAGGAAGGGCGGTCGCCATGCGCCTCCCCATCCTGAATCACGGAAGGCTGCTGGGCAAGCAGCGGCAGCGCGGGCAGAGTGAGGCCCGGAATGGAGAAAAAAGACCGGCGGGTGACCATGGCAGGTCTTATTGTAATCCCGAACTACACCACAACCGCACTAAACCCGGACGCATGCTCCTCAATCGCTTTGGCGATCCTGCGAGCGTTCTCACCCTCAAACAGCGAAATGTGATTCGCCTCCACGTCCACCGCCTGGAACGGACCCGTGAAGTACCCGCGCCATCCCAGCATCGGATCCACGAAATCGCGCACCGTGTCCGAAGCCCGTATCATCAGCACCGGCCCATCGTAGGGCGCCGCCACATGCCGCTGCGATGCCTCCAGCGCGATCTGCGACACGTCCCTCAAGTTCGGGTCCTCAAAGGACTCCGTGGCCAGCCGGATGAAGTACCGCGTCTGATCCACCGCCCGCGATACCCGGTCCAGCATCAGCCCCGGCCACCGGTGCACCGGATTGCGCCTCAATCGGCGCGCCATGCGCTGCGCCATGCCCGCGAGCGAACTCGCCGGCCGCGCGCCAAAGTGCAGCGTGTCGATCAGGACCACCAGCGGAACCGCATAGCCTCGCTCTCGCAACTGCCGGGCCAGTTCCAGTGCCGCCACCCCCGCCGCTGACCAGCCGCCGACGATCAACTCCCGGCCAAAACCCGCCCGCTCAATCTGGCCCGTATGCACCTCCGCCAGATCCTGAACGCTGCACGGCGCCGCAAGATGCCGGTACGCATCCACCGCCAGCCCATGGAAGGCCCGGTCCTCGGACAGATAAGGAGCCATGTGCCGGAACATGGGTTGGAAATCAACAAACACCAGGGGCGCCGCCCCACTCAGGCCACTTTTGATCTCAACCACCTCGGGCACGAAAGACTCCGGCGGCTCACCCCCAGTCCCGGCCGGTGCGATGAACGCCGCCAAGGCCCGCGGCGTCGGATTCTTGAACAGCGCCTGCATGGGAATCGCATGCCCCATTTCACGCTCAATCAGCGCCAGCAGCCGCGCCGCCAGCAGCGAATGGCCGCCCGCCTGGAAGAAGTCCGTCGACGGTCCCGCCGTCACCCGCAACAACCCGGAGAACAACCGCGCCAGCTCGGTTTCAAGTGCTGTGGCCGGCGTATCCTGCTCCTCCGCTTGCACCGCCGTGGCGCGCTCCAGCCGCCGCACATCCACCTTGCCATTCAAGGTGTAAGGCAGCGCTTCCGCGAACGAATACTCGGAGGGCACCATGTGCCGCGGCAGCCGGGCCAGCAGGAACTCCCGCAGCGGCGCCGCCTGCGCATCCGGGTCTGCCGTCGCCACATGCGCCGCCAGAATCGATCCCTCATGCACCACGACAACCGCGTCCTTCACCGCCGCGAACTGCCGGATCGCCGCTTCAATTTCACCCGGCTCAATCCGGTACCCGCGGATCTTGAACTGCCGGTCCACGCGGCCCAGAAACTCCAACGCGCCTGAGGGAAGATGCCGCGCCAGATCGCCGGTCCGGTACAGCTGCGCACTCGAGTCGTCTGAAAAAGGATCCGGTACAAACTTCTCCGCCGTCAGGTCCGGCCGCCGCCAGTACCCGCGAGCCAGACCGTCTCCGCCAACATACAACTCACCCGCCGCGCCCGGCGGCACCGGTTCAAGCGAGGCGTCCAATACGTAGCACGTCGTGTTCGCAATCGGCCGCCCAATCGGGATCGACGCCGCCGCCTGCGGAACGCCGCGCGGACCCTCCGTGCCAACATAGCTGAGACAACTCCCCTGGCCTTAATTACTGAGCAGGGCGAGAATAGGAATCAGCGTGAATTCTCAGACTCGCAACAAGAACGGGCTCCCTCCGGCTCCCACGGTTTTGC
>VFZY01000095.1 GCA_016870915.1 Acidobacteriota bacterium
CTGGTCAAGCACGCCCGCTACTACTGGCTGATGTTGGCTGAGAGCCATCTGACGCGCCGGCTGTTCGGGAGCATGGTGCGGCGGATCGAGGCGCTGCCGGCGGGGTGAAGATCGGCCCGGAGAGGTGGAAATCTTGAGAGAAAGGAGGCTGGGAGGGAGAGGTGTCGAAAGAACTGCTGGAAACAGGCATGTTGTCAGTTTTCGTTTTTGTGCGATGGTCGAAAGAAGCCATCCGCAGGCACTGGCCCGCCCTCGGAAAGGGGATTCTGATCAAATCCGGCACGGGAGTGAGGCGTTGGTGTAGACTGTTGGGGTCCGGGAGACCCAAAATGGAAATCCCGGATTGTATACCAAGGGTTGTCATGCAAGCCCGCTTGCCAGGCTCCTCACAATAGCCGGCGGGCCCCGTTTGGAGATTCAGGTTTACCCTGGACGCTGATTGGGACCTCGGGTTGCTCGTCAACCTGAACCACACCCCCCCATGAACAATCAGTTGCAGGTGAACCCCCCCTCGGGCCTGTCCACTTTTCCGTTCATCGCTGTGGCTGCCTCGTCACGCGGAACCGTCGTCCGTATCCACACTGCCACCGGCACGGTGGTGGGTGAGTACAAGTTTGCTCCGGTGGGCCGTGCCTTGAACCCCTCGCGAACCACCGTCGACCAGTTTGGCAACGCCTGGTCCGGCAGCCGCGACGAGAGCGGCGGCGGGAAGGGCGCGGTGACCAAGTTCGGTCTCATCGTGGGCGGAACGCGCGTCAACGCGGCGGGCGCGCCGGATCCGGCTGGTCAATATCTGGCTCCGCCGTACAACTACAACACCTGCATCGACAGGAACAGCGACGGGCTCATCCGGACCTCCAAGGGCTTGGCCGACATTCTGTTGTGGTCAAACGCCGGCGGCGTCGACAACAACGGCGGCGTCACCACGGCCGAGGATGAGTGCATTCTCCGCTACATCCGCACCAACGGGCCCAACAGCCGGCACGTCTCGGTGAACAACGATGGGGATCTCTGGACGGCGGGCTACCCGTTCACCCCCACTACCTACGACCTCATCAATACGAATACCGGGGCGATCATGCAGTCGTTCAATGCCACCACCATCCGCGACGCCGATAACGTCCTGCGCGGTGGCTGTGGCGGCTACGGCGGCCTGGTGGACCGGAACGGCGTCCTGTGGTCGGCGGCGATCAGTCAGGGACGCCTGCTCCGCTATGATCCGGCGGCCCCGGCCGACGTGACCAAGACAAAGTGCATCGTGCTGCAGCAGCCGTACGGCATGGGAATCGACGCGGCCGGGAATATCCTGAATGCCCAATGGACCAGCAACACGTTTTACAAGATCTTGCCGGCGGGGACTGTCGCCCCTGGTTTTCCGAAACCGACCGGCGGGTCCTGCTCGCGCGGCGTCGCGGTCACGGCCATCGATCAGAATATCTGGATCGCCAATAGTTGTACTAATACCGTTACGCGTCTGGATAACAATGGCAACCTGATCAAGACGATTAATGTTGGCGATCATCCCACCGGCGTTGCAGTGGATGGCGCCGGCAAAGTTTGGGTGACCAACTTTAATTCGAACAACGTGATGCGGATTGATCCGAACGGCGGCGTCGATACCAAGGGTGCCGTGGACCTGACGATCTCGCTCGGCTGCCACACAAATCCCGGTGTAGGGAGCCTCTGCGGTAACCCGTACAACTATTCGGACATGACCGGAACGGTGGCCATTGGCTCCACCTCCGGCCAGGGTACCTGGAACATCGTTCACGATAGCGGCTCTCCGGCAAAACCCTGGGGGAATGTCGTGTTCAACCTGGAACCCCAGGGCGCCATTCCGCCCGGAACAGCGCTTGGCGTCGAGGTTCGGTCGTCTGACACCGTGGCGGGTTTGAGCTCACAAAGCTACATGCCGGCCGGCAATGGGGTCAACTTCATGGCGGTGGGACGCTACCTCGAAGTCCGCGCCCGGCTGGCGACAAGCACCAGCGGCGAAAGCCCGGTGCTCTCGGATCTGCACATCAACGCCAAACGGTGCCATGTGGACGGCGATTCGGATGTCGATCTCGATGACATCAATCTGATCACCGCCGCCCGCAACACCCCGCCGGCCAACCCCGGCGATCCGCGTGACTTTGATCGCAACGGGATCATCAACGTGCTCGACGCCAGCCAGTGCCGCCTGCAGTGCACGCGGCCCAACTGCGCCCGGTAGCGCCGTGAATCGATAGACGGAGGAAATAAATATGAATAAGAAGCTGCTCTCTCTCTGCGCGGTCGCGCTCCTTGCGGCGCCCCTCGCGCTCGCAAATAGAATTACGTTTTCGCCGGTCGCGCAAACGGTGCTCGACCCGGCCATGCCTTCAGTGGATGTGGTGTACAACCCGGAAGCCACGGTTCTGGGAAGCTACGACATCTTCCTCACCTGGGATGCAAGCCTGCTCGACCTCCTGACCATCGGGTTCGGAACCGGGTTGGGGGAACTTGTCACCCCCACAACCATTCAATTCACCACGCCCGGGGTAGGTATGGCGGAAGTGGGCGAAGTCAGCCTGCTATCCCCCGCTGACCTGATCGCGTCCCAGCCCGCCGGGCCGTTCACTCTCTTCACGCTGACTTTCAAGACGAAGGGCGTGGCGGGAACCAGCCCCCTGGTCATCCTTCCCACATCCATCTTTGGCGATGAAAACGGCATGGAAACCCTACCGGCTCTCGACACCGGCGCCATCACCGTTCGCGTGCCGACCGGCGTGCCTGAGCCTTCCACCATCGCCCTTCTCGGCGCTGGTCTGGCCGCGGGAGCGCTCCTTCACCGGCGCCGCCGGAACTAAAAAGGACAAACAGGCACACCATAGGACCCACAGTTCTGTGGTGTGCCGGCAGATCCCCCTTCCGTTTTCTATCCAAATGTGATACCTGTATTACATCGGGGCTTGTGACCACAGGTATCCCGATAGATCACACCTGAACCGGCCTGAATGCTAGCGGGCCGGGGTGAAACAGGGAAAGTTGGGGCACATGTCGGGAGTATCCAGGCCGCACTCCGTTCGCGTACCGGCCCCGCGAACCTTCTTTAAGGGGTTTGTTTTGTTCGCTCTGGGAGCCTGCGCGGCATCCGCGCAGATCACCGGCGACATCCGTGGCTCGGTCACGGACAGTTCGGACGCCGCCGTCACCAAGGCGAAAGTGACGCTCACCAGCGTCGAGACCGGCGAGCGCCGCGAGGCCGTTCTGGATGCCGCGGGCGGCTTTGCATTCAATCTGCTCAAGCTGGGCAACTACGAAGTGAAAGCGGAAGCCAGCGGCTTCCGTGCCACAAGCACCCGGGCGGAAGTCAAGGCCGGCGAAATCGCCAGTGTCCGGCTCCGGCTGGAAGTGGGCCAGGTCACTGAGACCGTCGTGGTAACCGACGCCGTGGCGCAGATCGATACCGAAAACGCCCAGATTCAACGGTCCATCACAGGCTCCGCCATTCTCGAGATTCCCGTCAACCGGAACCCGAACATCTTCGCTCTGGTGGCGCCGGGCGTCGCGCCGGTTTCATCGAACAACCCGTTCCTCGGCTCGGGAAGCTTCAATTCGAACGGCGGCCGCGGCCGCGGCAACAACATCATGGTGGATGGCATCACCGCCACCGACGTGTCGGTCACCGGCACCGGCGGCCCCCTCACACCGCTGATCTTCCAATCGCTGCGTGAGGTGAAGATCATCACCAACAACTTCAGCGCGGAATACGGCCGCAACTCAAGCTCCCAGGCGCTCTACCTCACCAAGGGAGGCACCAACGATTTCCACGGCGAAGTGTTCGAGTACCTCCAGAACGACAAGCTGAACGCCCGGCCCTTCTTCGATACCTCGGGCAGGACCAACGTCGTTCGGCTGAACCAGTACGGCTTTGTGGTCGGCGGCCCCGTCCTCATTCCCAAAGTGGTCAACGGCCGCAACCGTGCTTTCTTTTTCACCGGCTGGGAAGGCAATAAGCAGCGGGGCCAGGGAGCGGTGCGCATCGCGCGCGTCCCCACGCCGGCTCAGGTGGCGGGCATCACGGATCCCACCGCCCGCGCCCTCGCACAGCAGTATTCGCTGCCCACCAGCGCCACCGGCCAGCTTCAGACCCAGGCTCCCGCCCGCAACAACACCTGGAAGTTCAATGCGCGCGGCGACTTCCTCATCACGCAGAACGATCAGGTCTGGTTCCGCTACGCCGAAGCGGACGATGTCACCGCCAGCAGCGGGCTCACCTTCATCGGCTCGAACCTGCCCGGCTTCGGCGCCACCAGCACCAACCGGCCCAAGCAGATGACCGCCGCCTATACCCGAACCCTCAGCGCCACGGCGGTGAACGAGTTCCGGTTCGGCTACGGCGAAAGCAAGCCCGCTTTCCCCATCGACACCCCCTATGCGCTGGGACCACGCATCAATATCGCCAGCGGTGAGGTGAACTCGTTCGGCGTCTGGGAAGGCCTGCCGCAGGGCCGTTCCCAGAAGACGTTCCAGTACAACGACAACTTCTCGCTGGTGCGCGGCCGCCACAATCTGAAAATGGGCGGCGAATACTACTACCTGGAAGCCGACAGCTTCTTCGATGCCCTCCAGCGGCCGCTCATCACTTTCCCCAGCTTTGCCGACTTCGCCGCCGGCCGCCCCTCCACCATCCAGCAGCGCTTCGGCAACTCCGTGCGCGCCAACCGCGTCCGCAACTTCTTCGCCTTCTTCCAGGATGACTGGAAGGCCACCTCCAACCTCACCCTCAACATCGGCATCCGCATGGAGTGGGCCGGCGGACCCACGGAAAAGAACAAGCTGATCTCGAACCTGAACCTCGACAACCGTTCGGCGTTCGGCGCCGCGGGCTCCGGTCCGTTCGGTCTGCTTGAGACCGGCAAGCCGTCGTTCAACAGCAACACCAACTGGGGCCCCCGCATCGGTTTCGCCTGGACCCCGCGCGGCAGCCAGAAGACCGTCATACGCGGCGGCTACGGCGTCGCCTATGACTTCGTCTTCCTCAACCCCATCACCAACCAGCGCTTCCTGCCCCCGTTCATCGTCACCCTCACCGCCACCGGCCAGCCGACCTTCGTGGGCGACAACAGCCTGGCCCGGTTCGTCGCGGGCACCGCCGCCCTCCAGGGGCAGGTCAAGGCAACCGCCGGCCAGTTCAACCCGGCCCTGCAGAACTTCGGCGCCGTGTCGCCGGCCATCGCCCAGAACCTGTCGAACACCCAGGCTCAGCAGTGGAACCTCGGCGTGCAGCGTGAGACCATCTTCGGCCTGGTGGCCAAGGCGAGCTACGTCGGCACCAAGGGCAACTTCCTGCCCCGCACACGTGACATCAACCTCATCGCCAACCCGGTCACCCCGGCTACCAGCCTGACGGACGAAGGAGCTCGCGCCACCCAGTTCACAACGGCGTTTGCCGGCCTCAACGGCGGTCCCACCGCCCGCAGCAACCGCATCGACCCGCGCTTCAACACCATCGCCTACGTGGAGAGCTCGGCTAACTCCAATTACCATGCCGGCCAGTTCGAACTGCAGAAGCGCATGAAGACCCTGCTGATGAATGCCAACTACACCTGGGGCAAGTCCATCGACGATAACTCCGACGTACTCGGCGTGCTCATCAATGACTCGGCCACCCAGCAGGATCCGCGGAACAACCGGAACAACCGGTCTGTTTCCCAGTTCGACCTCCGCAGCCGCTTCGTCCTCACCCATCAGTGGGAGCCCGGCTGGTTCAAGGGCTCCTCTCATGCCGCGGTCCGCACCCTTCTCGGCGGCTGGGGCTTCGGCGGCATCACCACCTTCCGCGCCGGCTTCCCCGTGAACCTGGGCGTTGGCGCGCGGCGGGGTATCACCCCCATCACCGTGCTGGGCGGCGGCGGCGCCGTGCGGCCCAACATCAACGGCGCGGTCAACAACTTCGACCCCCGCCCCGCCGGTTCCGCCGGTGCTCCCTTCGGGCGCAACACCGATGCCGTCACCCCGCTGTCGCTCTACGCGGAACGCTTGGGCCTCTCCCAGCCCCTGCTCGGCAACATCGGCAATCTCGGCCGTAACGTCCTCCGCCTGAACGGCGAACGGAACTTCGACTGGTCCATGTACAAGAACTTCAACTTCCGTGAAGGTACCTTCGTGCAGTTCCGCGCCGAGTTCTACAACACGTTCAACAACACCTCCTTCCAGGACATCGACGCCAACATCAACAGCCCGACCTTCGGTCAGTACCAGACCGTGGGCCAGAACGCCCGCTTCATCCAGTTGGGCCTGCGCTTCGTTTTCTAGGTAAGAACCGGTCTCTGGCTACTCAACGGCCCCGCTCGGAGCGATCCGGCGGGGCCGTTTCGTTTTGATCGAGGCCGCTTCCACCCAAACCCCGCCCGTCGAGACTACAATGGGCAGCGTGGCGAAATGCATCTTCCTTCTCCTGGTCCCTCTCGCGCTCAGCGCGAAGGTCACTCGTGTTGAGATCTCAGAGCGATCGCCAATCCTGAATGGCCGCTCTTTCGGCAACGCCGGTCCATACGAGCGTCTGATCGGTAGAGCCTACTTCGCCGTCGATCCTGAAGCGGGTGTCAATCAGGATATCGTCAACGTCAAACTCGCGCCGCGCAACGCAAGCGGTCAAGTGGAATTCCATGCGGACATCGTGCTCTTTGCCCCGCGCGATCCCGCCAAGGGGAACGGCACCCTCCTGTTCGAAGTCTCCAACCGCGGACGCAAGAGTCTCCTGCATGTGTTCAATCGGGGAGAGACATCCAACGATCCGCGGAACGAACGCGAGATCGGCGATGGCCTCCTCTTCGAGCAAGGCTACCTGCTTGCCTGGATCGGCTGGCAGTTTGATGTGCCGCGTGAACCACCACTGATGAGCGTCACGGTTCCCGTCGCCCACAAGCCCGGCGGCTCCCCGATCCTCGGTGTCGTCCGGTCGGACTTCGTGCCCGATGACTCCATCACCCGTTTCTCGCTCGGTGACCGGCTCTTCTTCCCTTACAAGGCCGCCGACCCAAACGATCCGGGCAACACGCTCACCGAACGCAGCCTGGCGAACGGACCCCGTCGGCTCATCCCGCGCTCGGACTGGAGGTTCGCGCCCGACCGGGGCGCCGTCGAGAAATCGTCGGGATTCGAAGCCGGCAAGATCTACGAAGTCGTCTATCGTTCTCAGGATCCGCCCGTTGTCGGCCTCGGCATGGCCGGCATTCGTGACTTGATCGCGGAAATCAAGGCGGGCACTGCGCCGGCGCCGCTGCATACATTGGCCCCGTCCGCTCGCCGAACCCTCGCCTATGGCAGCTCCCAAAGCGGCCGTTTTCTTCGCACCTTCCTATATCAAGGCTTTAACAAGGGCGAGGACGGCCGGCAGGTTTTTGACGGCATGTGGATCAACGTCGCCGGAGCGGGTCGAGGCAACTTCAACCATCAGTTCGCTCAGCCCTCGCGCGACGCGCGGCCGTTCTTCAACTTCTACTACGCCACGGATATCTTCCCGTTTACCGATCTGCCCCAGACGGACCCGGTCACCGGGTTGACCGGCGGTCTGCTTACGCGCGCACAGAAAGACGGCGTGCTGCCGAAGATCTTCTACACGAACTCGTCGTACGAGTACTATGGCCGGGCCGCTTCCCTGATGCATACCAGACTCGATGGTTCCGCGGACGTGCCCCTCGGACCGGCCTCACGGCTCTACGTCATGGCAGGCGGCAATCACGGTCCTGGCAGTTTCCCGCCCCGGCCGTCGAAGACCACCCGCTACCTGAACAATGCCAACGATTGGGGTTGGTTTAACCGTGGCCTGCTGCTCGCCTTCCAACGCTGGCTTGCGCAGGGCCAGGAGCCGCCGCAGTCGGTCTACCCCACAATCGCCAGGAAGCAATTGGTGGCGATCGGGCAGGTGCGCTATCCCAGGCTCCCCAACGTCGTATCGCCGGTGCGGCTGCATGAGGTGTTCCGCCTCGATTTTGGACCTGAGTTTCGTACCCGGGGAATCGTCTCACAGGAACCACCCAGGATGGGACCCCCGTTCGCCGTGCTGGTCCCCCAGGTGGATTCCGATGGGAACGATCTTGGAGGATTGAGGACGCCGCAAGTGGCGGTTCCCGTGGCGACACACACCGGGTGGAACTTGCGCAATCCGGCCATTGGCTCGCCGGAGGAGTTGTTCAGCATGACGGGCTCCTATTTCCCCTTCACCAGGGAAGTGGTGATGAAACGCTATCAGAGCAAGACAAACTACCTGGCGCAGATTCGGGCGGCGGCGCAGAAGCTCATTGCGGAAAGGTACCTCCTCGAACGCGACCTGGCAGCGATCGAGGAGCTTTCCTCTCGCGAATGGGATTACGTGGCCGCGGCCAGGCGCTGAGATCTGACGCGTCGGGTGTATCATGATTGGGTCCGGGAAACGCAAAACGGAAATCCCGGTCTCCTGATCCCTCGCGATCCAAACGTCCAGGCCGACGGTGTTCCGCGAGTGGCCGTATAGATTCACCGCGTAACCGCCAACGACCAGAAAGCGGACCTCATGGGCCTTTAATTTAACAACTTCAAGAACTCGCTGAAATCGGGTGGTAGCCGGATCATAGCCTGGGTTGAAAATCTGGCGGGCTAACTCGAGCGCTTCGAGGCGCTGTTCCGTGGTGGTGCGCCGGATCAGCTCCTGGTCGCCTGGAATCGCGGTGTCCTTGCAGACCTCGAGAACCTCACGGTTCATGCGCATCTCGTCGATTGCCGCCATCACTTCCAGTGTAGGCCTTCAGACCTTGTCCACACCGGGGCTTGGGACTCGCGACATCTTGTCCAGCAGGCCGTCCAGGCCGCTTGCCGCCGCCACCGGCCATCCCCGCCATGGGCGACTCCGTCCTGGCGGTGGTGCAGGCGCGTGGACTTGGTGTTAGGGACGGCGGCCGAGGCGCCGGGCCAGTAGCGCCATGAGTCCGGTGGCCGCCAGAAGGAGGCTGGCCGGTTCGGGGACGCTGGGCTTGCTTGAGAGCCCTACGATTTCCTGGAGCTGTGTGTCGAGCGCGGGGGTGCCGACGATCTGACCGGTGTTGCCATCGATGGCGTAGAGGATCTGCTTGCCGGGGCCGGCGGCCAGGAAGTGGAGATACCCGGTGTCCGGGTCGATGGCCAGACTGTTCCAACCCGCCAGCAGGAGGGTAGTGAGGAGCATGGTGGCGCCGGTCGCCGGATTCACGGAGCGGATCTCATTGCGCTGAGTGGTGTTGTTGTACCGCATGGCAAAAACCTTGCCATCGGGGCGGGCTATGATCGCCTGCGGAAAGATGTCGAGCGGCACGTCGGATTCGGTGGCGCCGGTGGAGGCGTTCAGGCGCAAGAGCCGGTTCTGACTCGCGATGAAAAGCGATCCTTGAGCCGCCGTGAGAGATGTGAGACCGGTGTTCAGGGTGAAGCTGGTAAGCGGGGTGAAGGCCCCGGAAACCGGATCGACAGTATTGAGGTGAAATGCCGGGAACGGGCTGTAACGGGCGCCGTGGAGGTTACCGGCGAATACAATATCGGCGAGATCGGCCTGGAGGAGCGGATTGCCCAGGATCTGTCCGGTGGCCGCGTCGAACCGGTAGAGCCGGCCGCTGGCGAGAGCAAATGCGTGCCCCATGTTGTCCGCGGTGAGGGTGCCGTTTTGCCAGAAGCCGCCGGCGAAGGTGAAGCTGTTGAGCAGCGTGGATTGGCCGGTGGCTGGGTTGATGGAACGGAACTCGTTCATCTGGGTCTTGTTGTTGTAGGCGATCGCCACCAGTCCGGCGGTGGCGGGTAGGGCGACAACCCATGTAGCAATCAGGCTCAGCACGGTGGCTGGGACTCGGTTCATTCAGTTTCCTCTTTCCTCTGTCCGGCTCTTTCTCGGAGAGCGGGCATGAAGTAGATAACGGATGAGAACGGAAATTTCCGTTGCGCGCCGGTGTCGAATTCGGTAACTGACTACATTGGGCTGGGATCGGCACATTGACGAGCTAATTGTTTCTGGCGTTCGTGCGTGGCGCGCGCAGAGTTTGAAGGGGCGCGGGCAGGTGGCCCGGCGCCTCAGGGGGTGAGCTGGGCCAGGCGTTCGGCCAGCGATTGCGGAGGCAAACTTTTCTTCTGTCATGCCACAGAGAACCGGTAGCTGTGTTATCGTTCCTGGCATGCGGGTTGTTAACGGGCTTCTCGCCCTATTCTTGTGTGCGCCGGCGGCGCTGTTCTCTCAAGGCCTGACGGGCCAGATCACGGGCACTGTGGCGGATCCATCGGGGGCTCCCCTGGCGGGCGCCGAGGTGACGTTGACGAACGCGGCGACGTCGCAATCGCGGAAGGTGGAGACGAGCCAGGCGGGCTCCTATGTGTTCACGCAACTGTTGCCGGGCACCTACACGATTGAGGTTTCGGCGAAGGGTTTCAAGAAAGCCCAGCAGGCGGGTGTGGCACTGACGGCCACCGAGCGCGTGGTGGCGGCGCCGATCACGATGGATCTGGGCGACCTGACGCAGACGGTGACGGTGGAGGCTCAGGTGGCGCGCCTGCAGACGGAGTCGGCTGAGCGGAGCGGATTGATCACGCAGAGGCAGATGCAGGATGTGGCGCTGAAGGGGCGCGATTATCTGGGGATGGTGAAGCTGCTGCCGGGCGTGATCGACACGCGGAACCGGGAGTCTCCGGGCTGGAACAATCTGGGCGGAATCACGATCAACGGCAACCGGGGCGGGACGATCAATCTGACGCTGGATGGGATCTCGTCGCTCGACACGGGGTCGATGGGCGGGCCGTATCTGGCGCCCTCGATGGACGCGGTGGCGGAAGTGAAGGTGTTGCTGACGAATTATCAGGCGGAGTATGGGCGGTCTTCCGGCGGGACAATCAACACGGTGATCAAGAGCGGCGGCCGGGAGTTCCACGGCGGCGGCTACTACTTTCTTCGCAATGAAGCGTTGAACGCCAATGAGTGGGGGTTGAACCGGAGCGGGCTGGCGAAACCGAAGTACCGCTACAACTATCCGGGCTACTTTCTGGGGGGGCCGGTGCTGCTGCCGGGAACGAATCTGAACAAGAATCGCGACAAGCTGTTCTTCTTCTGGAGCCAGGAGTTTCTGCCGCGCAAGTATCCGACGGCGCTGGTGCAGCGGACTGTGCCCACGGAGCTGGAGCGGCGCGGCGATTTTTCGAACTCCCGCGATCAGGGCTTGTCGCTGATCCCGATCTGGGATCCGTCGAACAATCGCGTCCCGTTTCCGGGCAACATCATTCCGGCGAACCGGCTGGACCCGGTGGGGCGGGCGATCATGAACTTCTTCCCGGCGCCGAACCGGCCGGGCGACGCATTCACACGTCTGGGCTACAACGCCGAGTTTCAGGCGCAGGTGACGCAGCCGCGGCGCGATTCCATTCTTCGCGTGGACTACAACATTTCGCCGAAGACGATTTTCTACTGGCGCGGCATCAACGACTACGAAGCGTTCAAGGGCGACTTCAACTTCGTATTGGCGTCATCGTCGTGGCCGCAGCTTCCGATCAACTATCAGATCCGGAGCGCGGGCATGGTGAGCACGCTGATCCATACATTCAACCCGACGCTGGTGAATGAGTTCACGTTTGGGATCAACCGCGCGTTGCAGACGGTGGATCCGCTGACGCCCGAGGGGCTGGCCCGGAACCAGCGCGACAAGATCGGTAATTTGCGGCAGTTCTACCCGCAGTCGAATCCGTCGAATCTGGTGCCCAACGCGAACTTCGGCGGCGTGCCGAACGCGGCGGTGCTGAACATTGAATCGCGGTATCCGTTCTTTGGGACGAACAACATCTGGAACTACTCGGACAATCTGTCGAAGGTGTGGGGCAAGCACAACACGAAGCTGGGCGTCTATGTAGAGAAGACCACGCGGAACGCCGCGCGCGGCACGGCGTTCAACGGCACGTTCAACTTCAACCGCGATGTGAACAACCCGTTGGATACGAACTATGCGTATTCGAACGCGATGTTGGGGTCGGTGCAGAGCTACCAGGAGGCTGACGGCCATCCGCACGGGCATGCGCGGTACATCAACTTCGAGTGGTTCGCGCAGGACCAGTGGAAGGTGACCAAGCGGTTCACGCTGGACTACGGGGTGCGGTTCTACAAGATTCAGCCGACGTGGAGCGCGGGGGACAAGCTATCGGTATTCGAACTGGACAAGTACGACCGGACGAAGCAGCCGCAGTTGATTCAGCCGTTCCGGCAGGGGAACACGCGCGTTGGGCGGGACCCGATGTCGGGCGCGATTCTGCCGGCGGCGGTGATCGGCGCTTTTGCGTCGAACAGCGGCACGCCGTTCCAGGGCATGACGGTGTACAACGAGAGGGTTCAGGAGACGCCGGGCATTCAGGTGGCGCCGCGGTTCGGGTTTGCCTGGGATGTGTTCGGCAACGCGAGGACAGCGATGCGTGGCGGATTCGGCATCTTCTATGACCGGTACAACGACGACCAGATCATCATTTTCGTGGAGCAGCCGCCAAACGTCCTGCAGCCCACGGCGACGTACACGACGATGCAGGGACTGCTTTCGACGCCGCTGCGGCTGAGCCCGCAGGGCGTGACGGGGATTCAGCGGAAGTTCCGGCCGCCGACGGTCTACAACTGGAGCTATGGGATTCAGCAGAATATCGGGTTCGGGACGGTGCTGGATGTGGCGTATGTGGGGAATGTGGGACGCCGGCTGATGCAGCGCCGCAGTCTGAACGCGACTCCGTACGGGACGAACTTCCTGCCGTCGTCGATTGATTCGACGACGGGCACGACGCCGCTGCCGGTGAACTTCCTGCGTCCGATTCAGGGCTATGCGGATATTCAGTACGCGGAGTTTGCCGGGACGTCGAATTATCATTCGCTGCAGACGCAGATCAACAAGCGGTTTTCAAAGGGACTTACGTTCGGCGTTGCGCATACGTGGGGCAAGGCGCTGACGCTGGTGGACGGGAACAATGCGGCGGTGAATCCGTTCATCGATTACCGGGTGCGGAACTACGGCAAGGCAGGGTTCGACCGGACGCACAACCTGGTGGTGAACTATATCTACTCGCTGCCGAAGCTGAGCAGGACGTGGAGCAATTTCGTAACGCGGCATGTGCTGGACAACTGGGACGTGTCGGGCATCACGACGTTCACGAGCGGGGCGCCTTCGGGGATCGGGTACAGCCTGGTGAGCGGGGCGGACATTGTGGGAGGCTCGGGCGCGGGCGTCGATTCACGGGTGAATCTGACGGGGAATCCGAATCTGCCGAAGGGCGAGCGGACGGACGTGCGGCACTTCCGGACGGAAGTGGTGCGGGCGCCGACGCGGGCCGAGTTCGGGATTGGGACGGCGGCGAAGGATCTGATCCGGCTGCCGGGGCTGCAGACGTGGGACGTATCGTTCTTCAAGAACATTCCGCTGGGGGCGAACGAGGAGCGGCGGTTGCAGCTTCGGTTTGAGTTCTACAATTTCTTCAACCACACGAACAATAGCGGGCTGGATGTGGGGGCTCGCTTTGACGACCGGTTGGCGGGTTCGCCGCAGGTGAATGCGCGGTTTGGGCAGTATACTTCGGCGTTGGATGCCCGGCGGATTGTGCTGGGAGCGAAGATTTACTTCTAGCGCGGGCTGCCGTTTTCCGTGCCTCGCTTGTCCAGTTGCACGAGGCGAGTGCGAGCATCGGCTTGTCTGGTTCGCTCTCATGGGGAACCGTTACAAGCGATGCATTCCGTGCCGCCCCGGACCAACTGTTTTCCGCGCGGACCCGGGAATCATGCCAAACTCATGGGGAATATGCCGGATCGCCCGATAAGATAAAAGCCCGGCGCCTCTCGACCTTTCATGCCCCGCTCACCGCGCGAAATCCTTTTCCGTCTCAATCAGGAAGCGGCCAACGTCTGGATGCTTCTGAGGCCCCCGGCGCTGCCGAAGAAGATTCGCGGCGCGGCCTGGAGCGCGCTGCCGGGGCTGCCGGAGCCCGCGGAGGCCGCCTCCGGGGTGGCCGGCACCGCGTTTGCCGAATCCTGCGTGCGGATCGCCGAGGAGATTCTGGCGCACCGGTTTCCGCTGCTCGGGGTGACGCTTGAGACGGGCCCCGGGATCGACTGGCGAAAAGATTACCTCAGCGGCAAGACGTCCGGGGCCGATTACTGGCGCCGTATTCCATACCTGGATTTTTCGCGCGTGGGAGATCACAAAGTGATCTGGGAGTTGAACCGGCACCAGCATCTGGTGACTCTGGCGATGGCCTACCGGATCACGGGGCGCGCGGAGTTCCTGGGTGAGATCGCGGCGCAGGTGGAAAGCTGGCTGAAGGCGAACCCGATGGAGCGCGGCATCAACTGGGCGAGCGCGCTTGAGGTGGCGTTCCGGGCCTGGTCCTGGATCTGGGTGTACCACCTGGCGGGGGGAGACTTGCCGGACCCGGTGCGCGGGGCGCTGCGCAACGGAATCTACCAGCACGGCTGTTACCTCAAACCGAATCTGTCGTTCTATTTTTCGGCCAACACGCATCTGCTGGGCGAGGCCCTGGTTTTGAGCACGATTGGAGCGCTGTTTCCGGATTTTCCGGGAGCGGCCCGGTGGCGCGACCACGGCGCGGCCGTGGTGCGGGAGCAGATGAACCGGCAGGTGTTCCCGGACGGGGCGTACTTCGAGCAGTCCACTTACTATCATGTTTATGCCGTGGACATGTTTGCCTGGCTGGCGGTGCTGGCCAAGCAGCCTGACCCGTATCTTGAAAAATTGGGCCGCATGGCCGATTTTCTTGATGCGCTGCTGGGGGCCGGCCGGGCGATTCCGTTGATTGGAGACGACGACGGCGGACGCTGGTTTCACCCGCACGGAGACCGGGATAAGTTCGGGCGGGCGACGCTGGCGACCTGTTCGGTTCTGCTGGGACGGGATAGCTGGCGGTGGTGGCGGGAGGATCTCAACGAGCAGGCGGTATGGTGGCTGCCGGCGGCCAGCATTGCGGCAGCGCCGCCGCCCGCAGCGCCGGCGCCTGCTTCCCGGCTGTTTGAGAACACGGGCCTGGCCGTGCTGGCAGCGGGGAATGTACGGATCACTTTCGATTGCGGCCCGTTCGGGGCTTCCACGGCGGGGCACAGCCATTCGGACACGCTTTCCATTACGGTGTCGAAAGGGGAAACGGCGCTGCTGACCGATGCCGCAACGTACACCTACATGGCCGATGTCGAGCAGCGCAACTGGTTTCGAGGTTCGGCCGCGCACAACACTCTGCGGATTGGGGGCGCGGACCAGGCCACGCCGGTGAATCCGTTCCGGTGGGCGCAGCCGCCCAGGGTTGAGCTGCTGCGGTGGGAGAGCGATCAGGCCATGGACCGGGTGGACGCAGCGGTTCAGTATCGAGGCTTCCGGCACAGGCGGCTGGTGGTTTTCCAGAAGCCGTCGCTGGTGGTGATCTTCGATGAGGTTGAGGGGCCGGGGAACCCGTCGATCGACCAGTTCTGGCACTGCGGTGAGAGCGTGACGCAGCCGGGCCCGGAGTGCTACCGGATCGGGACGTCGTCCTGTCTGGCCCTTTCGTATGGGTCGCAGGTGACGGTGGAAGAGGGCGGCTCACATGGCTGGCGGTCACCGGCGTATGGGGTGAAGAGCGCGGCGCCGGTGATTTTGGCGACGCGTAAGGAGAATCTGCCGGCGATGATGGCCACGGTGATCGATTTGCAGGGAGAGGGTCCGCTGACGGTGGCGGTGACGCCGGAGAAGAAAGTGGTGGTGGGCGGCAGCCGGCAGTGTGTGGTTGAGACGTAGCCACCACCTGGCGCCTTGGGCGAGATGCGGCTCCCGCTGGACACCGGTTTTTCTTCAAACGCCGGTTCGGTCCGAGAAGAAGATTAGGGAGAGGCGCGCTGACGCTGGTACACCCCGGACGAATACACCGTTCCGGGGGCTTCACTGTGTATCGTTAAGAATACGGAGGCGATTTTAAGCCCAAATGACACATTATGATGCCGTAATCCTTGGCGCCGGGCCCAGCGGTCTCACTGCCGCGTACTGCCTGGGGAAGGCGGGCGCCCGGGTGATCGTCGTCGAGCGCGGCGCCAACGCGGGCGGGCTGATGCGGAGCATCAAGCGCGGGGACTTTGTGCTGGACCTGGGGCGCAAGGAGCTCTACACGCGGTTTCCCGAAGTGGACGCGCTCTGGCATGAGTTGCTTGGCGAGGACTACCGGCGCTACGCCCACCGTTCGGGCGTGTTGTACGGGGGGCAGGTGGTGGATAAGGAAGCCAAGTTCCAGGGTCCGGCGCGGGGCATGGGTCTGGGCCTTCAGGCCGACATGGGCCTTGCGTTCCTGTGGGCGCAGTTGAAGCCGGGGTCACGCACCGCGAACAACTTCGAGGAGTACTACACGCTTCGCTACGGCAAGACCTTCTATGACTGCTTCCACTACGGCTATATGCGGAAGTTTGAAGGGTTCGAGCCAGCCAAACTCCCGGCGCCCTATGGCGTGCAGGAGATCCCGCGGTTCGCGTTCCTGGGCAACCGGCTGAGTGCCAACGGCGCCGTGGATGAGCGCCCGGTGGAGAGCCGGCAGATGGATTGGCGGCACCCGGCCTACGGCACGGGCCAGCTTGTGGAGAACCTGGAGGCCGGCGCGCGGCGGTTTGGCGTGGAGTTCGCCCTGAACACCGAAGTGCTGGCGCTGAATGTGGGGGATGGCAAGGCGCGATCGGTGACCATCCGGCGCGATGGCGTGGAGTCCGAACTGGGGGGGCGGTCCATCATCACCAGCCTCCCGATACCCATGCTGATGAAGATGATCCGGCCGGAGCCGCCGGAGAGCGTGCAGAAACCGCCGCAGCAGGAGACCGCGTTCAAGAAGTCTACGGCGCTGGTGTATCTGATGGCCACGGGCGAGCCGGCATTCCCCCACAACTGGGTGGAAGTGACCGACATGTCCTACAAGATGGGGCGCGTGGTGAACTACGGCACATGGAACTGCAAGATGGTGCCGGCGGGCAAGACAGCGCTCTGCGTGGAGTACTTCTGCGTGGAAGGCGACGGCATCATGGAGCTGTCGAAGGAAGATCTGCTGAAGCTGGCGACCGCCGAGGCCGAACGGGCCGGGCTGATTGACCCGTCCAAGATCATCGACTCGCTGGTGCTGCAGCTTCCGCACGCCAACGCAGCCACTGTGATCCACGACTGGAAGTTGGACTGGATGGTAAAGGCCTCGGCCTACGTGCGGTCCTTTGAGGGGCTTCTCGAAACCAACCGGCCGGGGCTGGACCGGGCGGCGATTGCCGGCATCGACGCGGCGAAGGCGTGCCTTGCGGGCGGACCGATGGATCCGCGCAGCCTTGAAAACGCCAAGAGCGAGAACGCCAAGGGCTAGCGGTTCACCGCAATGTGGACGCTGGACCCTGATATCCGCCGCCGCTATGTGCGGGAGACAGTGAAGCTTGGCGTGTGGTACGTGCACAGGCTGATTGAGACCGGCGCGGTGGCTTCGCAACAGGCGGCCGATGCGCTGACGCGGCGGGTGGATATCTACCGGCTGACACCGCTGTGGGACGGCACCCACGACACCGCATCCGGATACAAGGACCCGGCGTGGAACCGGATGGCGAGGGATCTGGCGGCACTGGTCACCGGAGGCGGGCCGGTGGCGGAGATTGAGGAACGGGCCCTTGCGTATCTGGCGCCGCATCTTGAGGCTCGGGTGGCGCGCGATGTGGGGCCGCCGCCGGTGCGGCCGTTCGGATGTTTCACCTATGAGCTGGGCTGGGCGGGGATCGGGGACCGGCAGGGGTTGCTGGGCAAGTTGACGAACGTGGTGCATCTGGGCGCCTGGCTGCGGAAAAAGGCCGGGATGGGCCAGGGGACAAACCGCGATGTGGCGCTGCATGTGATGAACGTGAAGGCTCCCCGGTCGCCGTTTGAGGACATGGATGAACTGGCGGGCGATCTGCGGCGCCTGATGGCGGAGGCGCGGGAAAGGCATCCGGGAGTTGAAGAGTTGTGGTGCAACACGTGGCTGAACAATCACGGCAAGTTTCTCGCCCTGTTCCCGGCGGTGTGGCGTGAGAATGCCATTGAGCAGCCGAAGGGCAACTTCAGGAACTGGTGGGGCCAGTTTGCCACACGGACGGGAGATTTCAACTTCGAACTGGCGGAGCGGTTCCGGACCTCGGGCGGGGAGTTTCCGTTCAAGGCGTATACGTGCCATGCGCCGATGGTGGAGATTGAACGGCACCTCACGGCAAACTTCGGCGAGGCAAAGTTCCCCGGGGCGAACTTTCGCGGGTGAGAAGCGGCGTTACTGAGTGATGGCCGCCACGACGCCGCGCAGCGTGCCGGTGGTGGCGTCCTGGTCGAGTTTGCGGGGCTTCCAGCCGTCCCGTGAACCGTCGTAGGTGTAGCGCACGGGCAGGCGGGTAAGGGCCGGGTCATACTGGCCTTCGTTGCCGCCCAGCTTCCAGATGACCAGGTCGAGCGATGGCACGACGTAGATGGCATAGCCACCCGACCCACCCTTCCAGAACGCATCGCGCGGGACGCCGGGGACATGGCCGTCTTCGTTGACGTTGAAGTTGAAGCTGTGGGTATAGTGCGGGTTGTACTTCACCATGCGACCGCACATCCGGGCGAACTCCGCCGGGACCACCTGACGCTTGCCCCACCGGCCTTCGCGCAGCATGAGATAACCGAAGCGCAGCATGTCGGTGGACCGGACGGCGATGCTGCCGCCGCCGGGCGTGTGGAACATGCGGCCGTTGGCGTCGATGCCGCCCTTGAGTTTCGGGCGGTACATCGCATAGCCCCAATCGCCAAAGCCCATCGGGCCGGTGAGGTGCCTGCGCATGTAGTCTTCCATCTCCATGCCGGCGACATGGCGCACGATGATGGCCGGGATGTGGCTTGACGAGGTGGCATAGGAGTAGCAGTCACCGGGAGCGCACCACAGGGACTGGCGCATGGCGAAGTCATCGGTGGTTGAGTAGGGGCCGTTGTCCTCGGTGGGTTTCTCCCAGGTTTCGCGAACGCCCTTCACGTAGACCGGATTGGTGCCGCGGATGCCAGCCGACATGGAAAGCAGTTGTCCCATGGTGATGGCGGCCTTGCGGGGGTCGTCGAGCGGGAAGTATTGGGCGGGCAGATAGTCCGGCGTCATGACGCGCTGATCGAGGCCGTCCTTGAACAGCTTCGAGTGTTCACGCATGAGGATGCCGGCGGCGAGGCTGGTGAATGCCTTGCCGCAGGAGGCAAGTTCGGGCAGGGCTTCGCGGTGGCCGCGGCCGTAGTAGCGTTCGTAGACCAGGTAGCCGCGCCGCACCACCAGCAGGCCGCCGTGCTGGGCGGTTTCGCGGACGAACTCGAACGCCTCGTCGAGTTTCGCGGTATCGATGCCGGCGGTCTTCCGGATGGCCTGAGCGTTGGGCAGTGTGCGCCAGCCGCCCTGGCTGTCGGGAGGCGGGAAATAGTTCTTCTCCGCCGCGGCCAGAGTGAGCGCGGTGGCCAGAGTGAGCCAAAACTTCATCGGATGCTACGCCAGGGCCTGATTCAGGTTTTCGATGGCTTCGTCGATTTCCGCGGTGTTCTTGAAGCCGATGGTCACCGAATCGACGCCCGCCGACTGGAAGGCGTATTTCAGGGCCGTCTGGCGGTCCGAACGCTGGGTAAAGGCGCCTTCGCCCACCAGCTTCATGCTGATGACGCCCATGCCTTCCGAGTGCACCTTGCGGACGTGCCGGGTGACCTCGGGGACATCGCCCAGACCCTGCGTGTTGTACTGTTCGGCATCCATCCTGGTGCCGTTGTGGTTCACGCGGATCATGGCCACTTCGAGCCATTTGTTTCCGGGAAACTGCCGCAGCGCGGGCAGCCCGTGCACGGAGGCGCCATGGCCCACCAGGGCCTGCTTACGCTTAGCATCGAGGATGCCGTCCTGCCAGCGGGCGGTGTCGGCGGGCCAGGTGGCGACGCGCTGATAGTGCATCAGCAGGACGTCGAAATAGTCTACTTGCGCCAGCCGCCGCAGTTCGTCGATTTTCTCCTGGGGGACAACGCCTTCGCGGGTGGTGACCTTGGTCATCAGGCGGTATGAGTCGCGCGGAATGCCCTTGAGCGCAATGCCCAGCATCTTGTGCATCTCGCCGTAGGACTCGGCGGTCTCAAAGAACCGGATGCCGTTGTCATAGGCATGGCGCACCAGCCGGGTGAAACTTTCCTGGCCCAGTTCACGCTGCACGCGGCCGCTCATGGTGCCGGTGCCGAAGGCAAGACGCGTGACCTTGACGCCGGACTTGCCCAGCGTCACCCAGTCGGTGGCTTTGCCCTTGGCCCCGAGCAGGGGCAGGTTCGAAACGGCGGCTGCGCCAACGGCGAGCCCGGTCTTCAGAAATCGTCGACGTGAACAGGGGGTCATGAACGAAAGGCCTCCAAGCCGGTCACCATCGTATCACGTGGATTCCAGTGGAGATATGATGGACACACTCGACTCTCCCGCTGAAGGTGAAACGCATGAAACGCTCCGCAGTGTTGTTGGCCGGGTTGGCTGTCCGAGCCTACTCCCAGATCACTCTTGGCTCCATCGTGGGCCAGGTAACCGACCCTCAGAAGGCTCCCGTGGCCGGCGCCACGGTTGAGATCCGCAGTCTCGACACTAACGTCAAGCGGGAGGTGGCGACGCTCGAGGGCGGGGGGTACAATTCCCTGCCCCTTCCGGCCGGCCGCTACGTGATTACGGTGCGCCAGGCGGGCTTCCGGGAAAAGGCGGTGACGGTGGCGCTGGGGGTGAGCCAGCGTTTGCAGGCGGATTTCGCGCTGGAGTTGGGCCAGGTGACAGAGCAGGTGAGCGTGTCGGCTTCCGCGGCGGTGCTGGAAACGGCGTCGTCTGAGATCGGGCAGGTGCGCGGGGCACGGGAGATTGTTGATCTGCCGCTCAACACGCGCAACTTCACGCAGCTTGTGCAACTGGCGCCGGGCGTGACGCAGGGTGTGGGCGGGGCCTCGGGTTTGTTGGGTTATACCAGCGGACGCGGGACCAACGGGGCGGTGATCAACGGCGCGCCGGTGGAGGACGTGCTGTATGTGATCGATGGGATCAATAGCGTGGACACGGATGCCGGTGTGTTGATCTTCTTCCCGCCGGTGGACTCGATTCAAGAGTTCAAGGTGCAGACCAGTTCGGCGCCCGCCAGCTTCGGCGGCGGCCAAGGCATCATCAATGTCCTCTACAAGTCCGGATCGAACCAGCTTCACGGCACGTTTTATGAGTTCCTGCGCAACTCCGTGCTTGACGCCAAGAACTTCTTCGATTCGCCCACCACGCCCAAGCCGCCGTTCAAGCTGAATCAGTTCGGCTTCAACCTGGGCGGGCCGGTGGTGATTCCGGGACTGATCAATGGGAAGGACAAGCTGTTCTTCTTCGGCGACTACGAGGGCAAGCGGGTGCGCCAGGCGCAGACGTTTCTGACCAGCGTTCCCATCGGTCCCTTCCGGCGCGGCGATTTTTCGCAGCTCCGCACGGCAGTGATGGATCCGCGGTCGACGCCGCGCCAGCCGCTGCCCGGCAACATGCTGCCCGCTTCCGCGATTGACCGTACGTCGGCCCGTATGACCGAGCTTTACCCGGAGCCCAACCTTGCCGGCCAGATCAACAATTTTCTTCACAACCCGGTGCAGACCAACCGCGTCGACCAGACCAACATCAAGGTGGACTATCGGACGGAGCGTTCCCAGACGTTCACCCGCTACAGCTGGGAGGATCCGGACACCTACAATCCCGGCAACCTGCCTGAGCCCGCCATCGGCGCCGGCCCGGGCCGTCCGGGCCAGGTGGTGGTACCGAGCAAGCAGGCCGTGATCGGCTTCGGGCGTTCCTTCGGGCCCACGCGCTACTACGATCTGCGCATCGGCTATTCGCGCATGCTGCAGGGCATCTATGACGCGGGCACCAAGTATGGCGCGATCGCCGAGCGGCTGGGGATTCCCAACGCGAACGCGGGCGGTGCCGCGCCGGGCCTGAGCACCACGAACATCACCGGTATGACGGGTTTGGGCGATGGCGCGGGCAGCTTGCAGAAGGTGAACAACAACTGGGAGATCGACCAGGCGGTGAGCATCGTGCGCGGGCGGCATGAATTGAAGTTCGGCTATGACTACATGTCGCGCCGTTTTGCGTTTCATTCGCCGGGCGCTCCGAGCGGCCAGTTCACGTTCAGCGGCGTGTACACCACCTTCGGGTTCGCCGATTTTCTCTTCGGCCGGCCGATCAATTCGCGCTTTGACGCCACCAAGTTTTTCAGCCTTCACCGTTTCCACCACTCCTGGTATGTGCAGGACAACTGGCGGGTGAACTCGCGGCTATCGCTGAATATGGGCTTGCGGAACGACTCGATTACGGCTTGGAAGGAACGGCACAACCGGCTGGCGGGGTTTGTGCCCACCGGAGGCGGAAATCTGGTGCCGGTGGGCAACGCTCCGTTTTCCGGCCGCAGCGTGCTGGATGGACGCCCGATGCAGTTGGGCCCGCGGTTCGGTTTGGCGTACTCGGTGACGCCGAAGCTGGTGATCCGTGCCGGGGGCGGTATTTTCTACAGCTTCAAGAGCGTCACCTCGGGCAATTCGCTGGCCAAGAATGCGCCGTTCAGCGGCACGCTGATCACCAGCAACGACCAGGCGAATTTCAACGCCGCCAAGCCCATCTCGGCTGGTTTCCAGGCCGAGCGGCCGGAGCTGTGGCCCATTGCCGGCACCGCGTTCTACTACTGGCCGCAGGACAGCAAGACATCGACGATGTACGAGTGGAACATCAACGTGCAGCGTGAGGTGGCGTCGAACATGGTGGCGTCGATTGCCTACGTGGGGGCCAAGGGTACCTATGTGGATCTGGTGGGGTTGAATATCAATCAGGCGGTGCCGGGGCCCGGGACCGTGGTGTCGCGCCGGCCGTACCCCAACCTGAGCGACGCCATTGGCGTGACGCCGTGGGGCAATTCAAACTACCACTCCATGCAGACGACGCTTGAGCGGCGCATGGGCGCGATGCGGTTTAACGGCGCCTGGACCTGGGCGCACACGATTGACAATACGAGCGGCGAATCGAGCAACAGCCCGATTCAGAACTCGCGCAACATCGCCGCGCAGCGCGGCAGCGCCACGTTCGACGTGCGGCACAAGCTGGCGGTGAGCGGCACCTATGAACTGCCGTTCGGCCATGGCCGGCCGTTCCTGACCGGGGCTCGGGGTCCGGTGCAGTGGCTGGCCGGCGGCTGGCAGTTGAACACGATCGGCAGCTTCTATACGGGTTTGCCGTTCACTCCGGTGATGCAGACCAACAGTTTGAACACCGGCACCGGGGCGCAGTTTCCGAACCGGATTGGGAGCGGCGTTCTGGCCAATCGCACGATTGAGCGGTGGTTCGACCCTTCGGCTTTTGCGAATCCGGGCGCGTTCATCTTCGGCAACTCCGGCCGCAACATTCTGAACGGCCCGGGCACCAAGCAGGTGGACCTGTCGTTGTTTAAGCAGTTCGGGTTCGGCGAAGGCCGGCGGGTTGAGTTCCGCGCCGAATCGTTCAACTTCATGAACATTCCTCAGTTCAATAATCCCAACGTGCAAATTGGATTTACCGGCGCGGGGCGGATCACGAGTGCGGGGAATCCGCCGGTGTACCAGCGCACGTCGCGGCAGTTGCAGTTCGCGCTTAAGATCTATTTTTAAGGGACACTCGCAAAAGTAGTTGCCGGGCGGCCATACCGGCGCTGCTTCGCTCGATGAACTTATTAATGAGTGCATAAGTAGGTAGACATCTGGTAAAATGGATCATGCCCAAGCGAGATGCCCGATCTCTTGATCACAAGACCTTGGAAGAGATCCGCATCCGCGCCGTCGAGCGAGTGCAAGCGGG
>VFZY01000096.1 GCA_016870915.1 Acidobacteriota bacterium
CAAGTTCACGCGAACCTGCGCTGCTGAAAAAACTGCGTGAAGCAAACACCGGACTTATTCATTCCGCATTTTTGCAGCGGACCGGAGAAGCGCGTATGGACGGCCCATTTTCACCCTTCGGGTGCTCCGAGCGACGGTATGCGGCAGCCATTTTGCCGCAAATTTCTGACCGAGACACCCGCGGAGGATCCGCACGAGTCATTTCGAGCTTGTCCGCGGCGTCAGTTTGGGCTGCGATCAGATGCCGTGAGAAAAGCGGGCTAACCTGGCTTTGATTAACGGGCGTTAAGGACCTTCGGGATCGACAGGTACCCGGTAATTAGGTCCTTGCCCACCTCGTTCACCACGATCTCATAGGGCTGCCGCGCCTTGGACGTGTAGAACTGCACCGGCTCGTTGATGGACCGGTCCTTCTTTTCGGTGCGCTTGTCATCAGCCACGATCTCTACCGTGAAACGGTTCTTCTTCTGGTCCGTCTTCTTGAGCATCAGCGCGATATCGCCCACGCGCTGCGGCTGCTTGGTCTTGCTCAGCTTAAACTCGACAAAGTTGCGTTCGCCCAGCGCCTTAAGCGCAGACAGTTCCTTTGAGTTTGTCGCGATGAGGCTGCCCTGATCGCTCAGGTCCCCCTGCGCACGCTTGAGCCCAGCGATCGTCTTGTCGAGTTCGGACTTGGTGGAGGCCACATCGGTCTTCACCGCGCCCACTTCCGTCTTCACTTCTCCAATGCCCTTCGCGGCTTCCGCCTTAGCTTCGGTCACCGCGCGGGCGGCCTCCGCCTTGGTCTCCTCGGTGGCGGCGCGCAGCGCCTTCGCCTGCTCCGCCTCGAGCTTCTTTGCCACTTCGTCGGCGTGCTTCTGGGCGTCCACTTTAGCCTGTCCGGCGGCCATGGAAGCCTGCCGGCGAGCGGCGTCCAGCTCTTCCTTCAATTGTTCCGCGCGCTCACGGGCGGCGCGGGAGGTGGCTTGCGATGACTCCTTCACCCGGACAAACTCTTTATCCATGCCTTCCTGGGTGCGGGCCAGTTCCTGCTTCATCTTGTCGATTTCGAGGAACATGAAAACGTTGGATCCCACCAGGGCGATGACGCCGCCAAGCAGGATATACGACATGACGCCGGGTCCCTGTGCGGGCGGGGCGGGTTGCGGGTGGTTCTCGTAGGGACTCACGGGACTGATTTCTCCTTTGCGCTCTCAATACTTTAGCACTGGAACTGCGTCTCGAGCGCGGCTGTAAGTTTAGATGCTACCCCGAACGCCGGGGTTGCCTCGCAGTGAATTAGAAAATGTTAATCTCTGGTCAAGAATAATGCTAATCTCCTTCGAACGCGCAGAACTGGGCCGGACGGGCCTCGCGGTGGGCCGCCTGGGGATGGGGTCCAGCTACGGCGCCGATGCGCGCGCCGTGCGCTTGGCCTTCGACAGCGGCGTGAACTACTTCTACTGGGGAGCCGTCCGTCGCGCCGGTTTCGGCCAGGGCCTGAGGGAGTTGAGCGCGCAGCGAAGCCGGTTCCTGCTGGTGTTGCAGTCCTTTTCCCGCGTGCCTCAGTTGGTGGGCTGGGGCGTGGAGCGGGGGCTGCGGCGCCTCGGGTTCGATCATGCCGATGTGCTGCTGCTCGGCTGGTGGAACGGGCCGGTGGGGAGCGGAATCCTGGACGCGGCGCTCATGCTTCGGGAGCGCGGGCTGGTACGCCATCTCGGATTTTCCACTCACAATCGGCCCCTTGTCCCGGCCGCCGCCGATCCGCTGGATATCGCCCACGTGCGTTACAACGCCGAGCATCCCGGGGCCGAAAACGACGTTTTCCCACGGCTGGGACCGCCTGAGCTGCGGCCCGGCGTGGTGGCGTTCACCGCCACCTCCTGGGGCCGTCTGCTGGCCCGGCGGCGCGTTCCGCCTTCCCTGGCGGCGCCTACCGCCGGCGATTGCTACCGTTTTGTGTTGTCGAACCCGGCTGTGGACGTCTGCCTGACAGGCCCGGGCAATGAGGCTCAACTGGCTGAGGCGCTGGCCGGCTGGCGGCGCGGCCCGATGGATGAAGACGAGATTGCCTGGATGCGGCAGGTGGGCAAGGCCGTACGGGGCGGCTGAGTTTCCGTTACAGTGGATCTCTATGCTGAACCGGCGAAGCTTCCTGGGATGCGCGGCGGGGGCCGCCTTCGCGCAGCGCCGCGACACCAGGCCGAACATTGTGCTGCTGTTCGCGGATGACCTGGGATTTTCCGATATCGGCCCCTATGGTGGTGAGATTGCCACCCCCAACCTCGACAAACTGGCGGCGGGCGGCCTGCGCTTCACCCAGTTCTACAACACCGCGCGCTGCTGCCCATCTCGCGCCGCGCTGATGACAGGCCTGTATCCGCACCAGGCCGGCATCGGGCACATGATGGACGATCGCAAGCAGCCCGCCTATCGGGGCGATCTGGCGGCCCATACCGCCACCATTGCCGAAGTGTTGCGCGGAGCCGGGTACCAGACGTTCATGGCGGGCAAGTGGCACGTGACGCCCGTCAACGGAAGCAAACACAACTGGCCCCTGCAGCGCGGGTTCCAGCGATACTACGGCACCATTCACGGCGCGGGCAGCTTCTTCGATCCCGTATCGCTCACGCGCGACAACGAACCGGTCCGCGCCGAGGGCAAGGACTACTACTACACCACGGCCCTGGGTGAAGAGGCGTCCAAGTTCATTGAGGCGGGCGCCGGAAAGCCCTTCTTTCTATACACGGCGTTCACGGCGCCCCACTGGCCCTTGCACGCGCTGGCCGAGGACATTGCGGCCTACAAGGACCGCTATCGCGCGGGCTGGGATAAGCTGCGCGAGGAGCGGCACGCTCGCCAGATCAAGGCCGGCCTGGTGCGCAAGGAATGGGGCATCACCAGCCGCGACAAAGACGTGCCGGCGTGGGAACAGGCGGAAGAGCGCGAGTGGCAGATTCAGCGCATGGCCGTCTATGCCGCCCAGGTCACCTCGCTCGACCGCGCCATTGGCCGCATCGTGGACACGCTGCGGCGCACCGGCGAGCTGGACAACACGCTGATTCTATTCTTTGCCGACAACGGAGGCTGCGCCGAGCATCTGGGTCCAAACGCCAAAGCGCTGCACATTCCTGTGAGCACACCCGATGGCCGGCCAGTGCGGCAGGGCAACCGGCCCAATGTGCCGCCGGGGCCGGATGACACCTATCAGAGCTATGGCATCGGCTGGGCGAATGCGAGCAACACGCCGTTCCGGCTGTACAAGCACTGGGTGCACGAAGGGGGCATCTCATCGCCACTCATTGCTCATTGGCCGCGGGCGGTCAGGGCTCGCGGCGGCATCAGCGAGCAGGTGGGGCACCTGGTGGACATCATGCCTACGTGCGTGGACGCCGCGGGAGCCAAGTATCCCAAGGAAAAGAATGGCCAAGCCGTGCCGACCATGGAGGGCAGCAGCCTTCTCCCGGCGCTGCGTGGAGGCCGGCCCCAGGATCGAACGCTCTATTGGGAGCACGAAGGCAATCGCGCCGTTCGCCGGGGCCGCTGGAAGCTGGTGTCTCGCTGGAAGGAGCCGTGGGAGCTCTTTGACATGGAAGCCGACCGCACGGAGCGCAACAACCTGGCTGCCGCCCGCCCCGAACTGGTGCGCGAACTGAGTGAACTCTGGGACGCCTGGGCCATGCGCTGCAAGGTGCTGCCGTGGGATCAGGTTTCGGGCCCCTCGGCCGGATGACCGCGCCGGCCGTCAGGCGCGCTTAAAGTACCAGAGCCAGAAATACTGCTGCCCCTGCCCATGCCGGTAGCGCGGCTCAAATCCGCAGCGTTCGGCCATTTCCACGGCCTGTTCATCGGAAAACGGCACGCCGAGCCATGTGTCGTTGGGGCTCGTGGCAATCGAACTGTCACCCTGCACCTGGAACTTAAACAGTGCTCCGGGCCGCAGCAGGCGGGCCACTTCGTGGACGTAGTTCTCGATGACTTCGTAGCTTGGAATGTGCTGAAAGACGATGGTGGAGAAAGCAAAGTCGAACACTTTGCCATCGGGGATGACGCGAAGATCCGCGCCATTGTTCTGATACAGGATGGCGTTGGGCACATCGCGGAGCGCATGCATCGCCAGGGCGATCATTTCGCCGCTCACATCCACCGCGTGAACCTCTCCGAACTGCCCGGCCAGCGCCCGTGTCACACGGCCGGCGCCGCAGCCGATCTCAAGCACACGCATCTCGCGCGGGTCCTTGCCCTGGCAAACGTTGATCATGTCGTTGAGGATCTGCTCACGCACCGTTCTCTCGCCCGACTCGAAAAACTCATCATCGGACCACTCCGTCTGAGCTGTCTGTACGTAGTGGCGGGCGTTTTCGCGGGCTCGGGCATCCCAATCCTCGCGCATTTTCAGGAGTTGTTCTTCGAATGTCATTCAGGAGTGTGTCATGCGCGGGACGTTCCGCCCTGACAACCTCCATGATAAACTAGGGGTGTCAGTGGGCGGCTAGCTCAGCTGGGAGAGCACCACGTTCGCAACGTGGGGGTCGTGGGTTCGAATCCCATGCCGTCCACCAACCTTCCAAACTCTTTCAACCCAGCCGGTAAAAGGTCCGCGCGGTCCTTCCCAGAATCCACTCCCGGGTTTCCATGGTCTGCGCTCCCAGTGCCTGCGTGAACGCCGCCAGCACCTGCTTCCAGGTGCCGGCCAGAAGGCATACCGGCCAATCGCTGCCAAACATCAGCCTCTCCGGTCCGAAGCAGGCCAGCGCGTGTTGGACGAACGGCGCCAGATCGGCGGCCTTCCATGTCCCCGGGCTCGCTTCGGTGATCATTCCCGAGAGCTTGCAGTGCACACCCGGCAGGGCGGCCGCACGCGCCATGTCCTCGCGCCAGCCCTCCAGGCGCCCTTCGGCGATGGGCGGCTTGGCGATGTGATCGATCACCATGCGGAGCCCCGGAACTTCAGCCGCCAGTTCCGGAATCAGGCTCAAGTGCGGGGGTCTCAGCAGCAGGTCGTACGGGATGTCGCGCGACGCCAACTCGCGCAACCCACGCAAGACATCGGGCCGCAGCAGCCAGCGCCCATCCTGCTCGTCGTGCACGGGATGCCGAACGCCGCAAAACTTGGGCCGGGCCGCCAGATGGTCCAGGTCTTCGCCCACACGGCTGCCGGTCAGATCCACCCAGGCCACCACTCCCAGAATCCGGGCCTCCGTCCGGGCCATGTCAAGCAGCCAATCCGCTTCGCCGGCAACCGTGGCCGCCTGCACCACAACGGAACCGTCGAAACGGTGTTCGTCGAGAATGGGCGCAAGATGACGCGGCAGGAACTCGCGGCGCAGCACATTGGGTTCCGGTGGCATCCACGCATAAGGGAAGCGCCCGGGAGACCAGAAGTGCTGATGGGAATCGATACGCATGGCCGACCCTCAAGTCTGTCACACGCGCGCCGGTTGACGGGGAGGAAAAGGGTGAAGATAAAAGAGTGAAAACCGAAAAGAGGGAAAATAGTTCTGTGGAACAACCACCCCGTCCCGAAGCGTCTTATTCCCTTAGGTACGCCCCGGCCCAATGAGCCAATACGCAATCCAGACCGAGGAGCTTTCCAAGGTCTTCTATCACCGCTGGAGTGGACGTGAAGTTCGCGCCGTGGACGGCATCAGCCTCACCGTGCGCCGCGGCACCACGTTCGGTCTGCTTGGCCCGAACGGCGCCGGCAAGACCACGTTCGTGAAGATGCTGCTTTCGGCCACCCATCCGACGGCCGGCCGGGCGCGCATCTTCGGACGTGACGTATCCGATCCCGAAGCGCGTGGCCCGGTGGGATACCTGCCTGAGAACCATCGCTTTCCCACCTATTTCACCGGTGAGGGCATGCTGGATTTCTACGCCGCGCTGTCCGGAGTTTCCGCCGCGCGCCGCCGGCAACTCATCCCGGAGCTTCTGGAAAGCGTGGGATTGGACCGCTGGGGCGGCGTCCGGCTGGGGAAATACTCAAAGGGCATGCTGCAGCGCGTGGGCCTGGCGCAAGCCCTGATTCATGCGCCGGAACTGCTGATTCTGGATGAGCCCTCCGACGGCGTGGACCCGGTGGGCCGGCGCCAGATCCGCGATATTCTCCAGCAACTTGAATCGCGCGGCACCACCATCTTCATCAACTCCCATCTTCTGGTGGAAGTGGAGCTGTTCTGCCGTGAGGTGGCCATCATCAACCGGGGGCGCCTGGCGCTCACCGGTGAAGTCCGGCAACTCACGGCCGGCAAGGGGTATCGTCTGGCCGCGGTCTCGCCGGCCGATGCACTTCGCGAGGAACTCACCAGGCGTGCGCAATCCGTGGCTGGATTCAACGGCTCAGCCGAGTTCCTGTTCGCCACGCGCGAAGACCTGAATGCGGCCATCGACATCATCCGCCAATCGGGCTGTGAAGTGGAATCGGTCACGCCGACAACGAATACGCTCGAAGACGTGTTCATGCAAACCGTGGGAGCCGCCGCCAACGCCAAGGCCGGCCAGGAAGGAAAGGCATGAACATCACACTGGCGCTGATTCTGGACACGTTCCGCGAGGCCATGGCCCGTAAGATCTTCTGGGGCCTGTTCGCCATTTCCACGCTGATGATCCTGTTCTTCCTCTTTGTGATGAAGATCGACATTGTGGAAGGCGCCATGGCCACCATCACGCTTTTCGGCAACACGGGCCGCCGCCAGCAGAACATTGAGGAGATCATCCGAGGGGTGCACGGCGCGGTGGCGGCGTTCCTCTATACCTGGGGTATGTTTCTCGCCGTGTTCGCCTCGTCGGGCCTGGTGCCCAGCATCCTTGAGCCCGGTCGGATCGAACTGCTGCTGTCGAAGCCGGTCTCGCGACGGCACATCCTGCTGGGGCGATTCGCCGGTAACGTGCTGGTGGTGGCGATGAACACGTCGTATCTGGTCCTGGGGGTCTGGATCATTTTCGGCGCCAAGACCGGCATCTGGAATCCCGCGTTCCTGTTCTCCATCGTCTCGACGGTCTTCATGTTCGCCGTGCTGTTGAGCATTGTCGTGCTGGCGGGCGTGCTTTGGGAAAGCGCCGCGGTCTCCACCATGGCGACCGTGGCTATCGCGCTGATGAGCCCCATCCTGGCCCAGAACAAACTCGCCGAGCGTCTGCTGAGTTCGCAATGGACCCGGGATCTGTGGAATGCTCTCTACTATGCCCTGCCCAAGGTCTACGACGCTGGCAGAATGACGTTTGAGATTGTTCAGAACCGCCCGGCCGATTCCTGGATGCCATTCTGGAGCTCAGCCGCGTTCTGCGGCGCCATCCTGCTTGCGGGCGTCACTATTTTCGAGAAGAGAGACTTTTAAACCACTCATGCGCTCCGCCATTTTTGCCATCGCCGCCCTGGCCGGCTTCCTGGCCGGCTGTTCACGTCCCCAGCCTGCAACAGTCCGCGTGGACCCGATGTTCGCCCCGCTGCTTCCCGCCGGGACCAAACTGCTGGTGGGCATCCGGGTCGATCAGTTGCGTGAAACGGCGACGTACCAGAAGTTGGTTGCGGAAAAGAAAATTCCTCAGCTGGACGAGTTCACCCGGATCACGGGCCTCGATCCGCGCAAGGATCTGTGGGAGATCGTCATCGCCTACGATGGCGCCCGCGACGGCCTCATCATGGCCCGCGGCAAGTTCACCGAGGGCGGCATCATGAGTTCCGGCATGGAGCCTCGCGTCAATCTTCCCGGCGCGCGGGAGATGAGCTACAAGGGATTCAAGATGACCGGCACGGACGAGGCCGCGGTGATGTACCTGAACCCGACGTCGATTCTGGCCGGACGCACGGAGAGCCTGCGCCGGGTGCTGGATGCGCGCGACGGGAACATGGGCCGGATCTCACCGGCGCTGATGGAAAAGCTCAACTCGATTCCAGCCTCGAACCAGATTTGGGCGGTCTCGGACGGCCTGGATAGCCTGGTCCCACTGCCGGAATTGGGCTCGATTGGCGGATTGAAGTCGGTTCCGGTGAAAGTGAACAACGTCACCGCGGCGCTCGACCTGCGCCAGGGTGTGCGCGCCAATGTCTCGGTTGCCTGTGGCGACGACACCTCCGCCAGGCGGATGCACGATGCGGCTCGCGGAATCATTGGTCTTGCCCGACTCACCACGCGTACCGAGGATGCCGAAATGCTGAAGTTCTACGATGCCATCGGCGTCCGGCAGGAGGCGAACTTGCTGCGTTTGTCGGCGGACGTGCCGCTGGCCCTGCTTGAGAAGGTGCTGGCCGGCATGAACTCACGGATGGGCCGAAGTTAGCGCCCGCGGCAATGCCGTCAGCGTTTCGCTCCCCAACGGGAATAGAATAGTAAGAGAATGTCCGTCTATACTGATCAACCGCAGGATGCGGTGTCCGCGCCCAAGGCGCCCGACATCTACGTCCCCGGCGGCAGTGTGGAGATTCCGTCGGAATTTTACCGCATCCAGAAACTGCCGCCCTACGTGTTTGCCGTCGTCAATGAGATGAAGGCACGCCTGCGGGCAGCACAATACGACGTGGTGGATTTCGGCATGGGCAATCCGGACGGCGCTACGCCCCGGCCCATTGTCAACAAGGTTGTCGAGTCCATTCGTAACGCCAAGAACCACCGCTATTCCATGTCGCGCGGCATTCCCAATCTCCGGCTGGAGATGGTCAAGCGCTACAAACGGAACTACGGCGTGGATCTGGACCCGGAATCGGAAGCGATTGTCACCATTGGCGCCAAGGATGCCTGCGCGCATCTGCTCTTCGCCGTGATCGGTCCGGGTGACCCGGTGGCTTCTCCCAACCCCGCCTACCCGATTCATCAATACGGCGTGGTGATGGCGGAAGGCCAGGCCTGCACGCTGCCCATGCCGAATCCGGCCGAGTTTCTCAACAACCTGGAGCACCTCTACCGGACCTCCGTGCGGAAACCGAAGATGATTCTCATCTCGTTCCCGCACAACCCCACCACGCAAACCGTGGATCTGGATTTCTTCAAGTCCATCATCGCCCTGGCCGCCCGCCACGGCACCATGGTGGTTCACGATTTCGCCTACGCCGACCTCTGTTTCGACGGCTACAAGGCTCCCAGCATTCTGCAGGTGGAAGGGGCCAAGGAGTACGCGGTGGAGATCTTCTCCATGTCGAAGAGCTACAACATGGCGGGGTGGCGCATCGGGTTCTGCCTGGGCAACCGCAAGATGATTCACGCTCTGGCGCGCATCAAGAGCTATCTGGATTACGGCGTTTTTCAGCCCCTGCAGATTGCCGCCATCATGGCACTCCGCGACTGCGAGGATGAAACCCGCAAGATCTGCGATATGTACCAGAAGCGCCGCGACGTGCTGGTGGAAGGCCTGAATCGCGCCGGTTGGCCGGTGGAGCCTCCCAAGGGGTCGATGTTCCTTTGGGCGCCCATCCCGGAGAAGTTCCGGCATCTGGGCTCACTTGAGTTCTCCAAGCGCCTGCTGGAGAAGTCGCTGGTGGCGGTGGCGCCTGGCATCGGTTTCGGACCCCACGGCGAAGGGCACGTCCGGTTTGCGCTGATCGAGAACAACCACCGGACGCGCCAAGCCATGCGGTCCCTCAAGCACTTCCTCGCATCGGATCTGTGAGCCCCGTCCTCACGGACCTGGAACGCACCTCGCCCGGGGCACTGGACGCCCTGCTGGATGAAGAAGTGCGGGCCTGGGGGCAGGATCTCGGTTGGGATTTCCAGGATTCGGCCCGGCTGCTGCGGGAACACGCCGTGGCGGGTGCGCTTGAGGGAAAGGTTCTGTGGTGTGGACGGGATGCCGCGGGCTACACCTACTGGGTGGTGGATGGCGCCAAGGGCCTGGTGGGTGGACTGTTCGTTCGCCGTTCCGTGGCCAGCCGTGCGCTTGAATATCTGCTGCTGGATGCCGCGCTGGCGGCCCTGCGAGGACGCGGCGGCCTGCGGCGCATCGAATCGCAACTGCTCATGATGCAATCCGAGCCGGAAGCGGGATTTCCGGGGGCGGCCTATCTGCGTACGCACAGCCGGGAGTACCTGGAGACCCATCAACTGCGGCTTCCAGCGCCGCCTTCAACCCCTGGCTTTGAGTTCCTCCCCTGGGCCCGCGGACGCATTGCCGCTACCGCCACGCTGATCGCCGAATCCTACGTGGGGCACTGCGATAGTGGTATCAATGATCAATACGAATCGTCTGCCGGAGCGCACCAGTTCCTGAGCACCCTCCTGAATTACCCCGGCTGCGGAACGTTTCTGCCCTCTGCCTCCTGGGCTGCCCTGGACCCCGCCACGCGCCGGCTGGCCGGCGTGGTGGTGTCCACCATGATCGCCCCAGGCGTGGCCCACGTCGCCCAGATCTGTGTTGCCCCCGCGTACCGGGGCCGCCGCCTGGGCTATGAATTGATGCGGCTGGCGCTGGATGGCTCTGCCGGGGCCGGATGCCGTTGCGTCACGCTCACCGTGACTCAGGCGAACGAAGCCGCCCGGAATCTATACGTTAGCCTGGGTTTCTCCGTTCGCCGGCGGTTCCACGCCCTGGTCTGGAGCGGTTGGTGAGGTGCCGGACCCCGCCGGATACGCTATTGGTAATGGAAGGTGCTCATGAGCATTTGGATCGCTGGAGCCGCGCTGCTTCTGGTCGCGCTTGCCCAACAGGGCCACGAAGGGACCAGGATTCTCTGGGATACCTCCGTCCGCCCGGCCTCGAAGGCACCCAAACCGGCTGCGCGCCCCATCCGGTATAAGCCCGCGCCTGCGCCTCCCGCGCCGGTGGCGGTCATACCCGGCCTGACGCAGGCGTCCGCCACCAGCAGGCCCGAAGTGCTGGGGCTTACCTTCTGGCGCCTGCGGCGCGCTTCGGCGCTGGATGACCCAAACACCAGGCTTCTCATCCTGGATGAGGACTCGAAGGACGAAATCGCCTACATTCCGGAACGCGTGGAGGCGGATACTCCGCTCGCCGAAGGCGACCGTGTTCGCGTGACCGTGGAGGTCCCGCGCACCGGCTACCTCTACGTCTTCGACCGCGAACAGTATGGCGATGGCAAGACCAGCCAGCCGTACCTCATCTATCCGAACTACCTGACCCGTCAGGGGGACAACGCCGTAGCCGCCGGCCGGCTCATCGAGATTCCCGATCAGCGGGATCGCCCGAACCACTTCCGTGTGCGCAAGAGCCGCCCCGATCAGGTGAGTGAGTTGCTTTCCGTGATGATTACGCCGGAGCCCCTGCCGAATCTCCGGGTGGGCCGCGACCCAATGCCGGTTCGGGAAGAGCAGATGGCGGAGTGGGAGAACAAGTTTCACGTTCAGGCCGAACGCTGGGAGATGGAGGGTGGGGCAGGGAAAGCTTGGACGCCGGCGGAAAAGGCGGCCGGCGCCGATCCGGCCACTCTTCTCACCCGCGATGATCCGGCGCCGCAGACCCTTTATCGAGTCGCGGCGGAACCGGGCAAGCCGATGCTGCTCAAGGTGCCGATCAAACTGGACGCCACGGCGCGCAAGTAGGCATCACCCTCCGGCATTCGACGGCCACGCCGGCCGGCGTTTTTCGGTAAACGCCCGCACGCCTTCCTCGAAATCCTCGCTGGCGAAGTTCGCCGCACGCATTTCCCGCGCCAGACGGCCCGCATCGTCATGATCGAGTCCGCGGGCCTGCCGCACGAACGTCAGACCGCGCGCGATCACCGAGCCCGGCAGATTCGCAAGATGTTGCGCCACCGCGGTCGCGCGGTCGTCCAGTTCGATCACCGGTACAACCTCATGCACCAGGCCCCAGTCCCGGGCGTCGTTCACGGAGAAGATCCGGCCCGTCAGGCTCAACTCCAGTGTGCGGCGGTCTCCCAGCGCGGCTGAGAGGGCGCGATAAATCACGTACGGCCAGAGTCCGATGCGCACCTCGGTCAATCCGAACTGGGCGCCTTGCGCCGCAATCACCACATGGGCGTTCGCCACCAGCCCGGTGCCCCCGGCGAGCGCCGGCCCCTGCACCGCGGCCACAATAGGGGTCGCCAGGCGCGCACCCAGGGTGAACAACTGCTCATGGACCACGGTGCGCTCGAAGATTCCCGGTTCCATCACCTCGGTGAGGTCCATACCGGAGCAGAAAACAGGCCCGCGGGCTTCCAGCAGAATGGCCCCCACGCCCGGGTCCTGATCGGCTTCTTCGCAGGCTTCCACAATGGCCGCGCAGAGGGGCGTGGAAAGGGCGTTCCGCTTTTCGGCCCGGTCCAGCGTCAGGCGCAGGACGCGCCCCTCGCTGCTGGTCACCAGGCCGCTCACAACTCCTCCTCAGCCACATCGATCTCCATTCTCAAGACCGCCGCTCCAAACGTCTTGCCCTGCGCGTCCACCCGCAGCGAAAGCGTGCCTCCTCCGCCCAGCGACCCTTCCAGCAGAAAATTCAACGCACCCAGGTTCGGCAGTTCATACCGCTTTACGCTGCCCTCCACCAGTGCGCCGAAATGCTGTTTCACCCGTTCCGCCGTCACTTCCCGCTCAATCACCGGGTAGTGCCGTTCGTCATAGACGATGACCCCCACGTTCGCCATGTCGCCCTTGTCCCCGGAACGGGCGTGTGCGATTCGCCCCAACTCGATCCTCATTCCACCACCTCCACCCGCGTGACAATCTCTTCACGCGGCACCAGGGCCGGCCAATAGGCCACAATCTCGCGCACGGGCGGTTTACCGTCCCCAAAGCCCGTGGCCGTGGGAGGGCCGTTCAAGACCAGGGGGATCAACTCGCGTGTGAACCGCTCCACGGCTTTTCGATCCTGGCCGCGCACGCCGATTCGCAACTGCACTTCGGGCGGGTCGGCCGCGGGCACGGCCGCCGGTCCGTGGCACGCGCCGGCGCCGAGAAACTCGGTGTGGAGTGCGTCGAACGCCAGCCCCAGACGTCTCAGGCGCTCGCGTACTATGCGGTCCGCCGCTTGAGCCTTGGCCACCGCATCGGGCCAGCTATAGACCAGGGTTCCGATCGCCTTCCAGCCGTCGGTATAGCTGGCGGATACTTTGAGCATCGGCGGACGCGGCCCGCCCCGGATGCCGGTGAGGCGGACGCGGTCCGGGCCGTCATCGCTGAGGCGAATGCTGGTGAAGTCGGCCACGCAGTCGGGTGTGATGTAGGCGCGAGGGTCGCCCAGTTCGTAAAGAAGCTGTTCCTTCACCACGTGGCTGTTGATGCGCCCGCCGGTGCCAGGATGCTTGGTGATGGCAAAGCTGCCATCGGGCTCCGCCTCAATGATCGGGTAGCCGATGTTGGCGAAATCCGGAATGCTGGTCCAATCCACCTGGCAGTTCCCGCCTGTACACTGCGCTCCGCATTCCACAATGTGCCCGGCAATGGTGCCCGCGGCCAGCAGATCCCACTGCGTTTCGGTCCAGCCAAAGCGATGGATCATCGGCGCCAGCGCCAGCCCCGTGTCGGTACACCGGCCCGCCACCACCACATCGGCGCCGGTGGCCAGGGCTTCGGCCAAGGGAAAGGCCCCGATGTAGGCGTTCGCGCTCAGAACCCGGTCGCGCACCTGGTCGAGCGGCGCGCCGGTCTCCATGTTTCTCAGTTCCACGCCCCGGCCCAACATCTCATCCAGCCGCGGATAGATGTCATCTCCTTCGACAACGGCCACCCGGAGATCCGGGCACAGGCGCCGGATCTCCCGCGCGCAGGCGCGTGGATTCACTCCGCCCGCGTTCGCCACCACCCGGATGTTCCGTTCGCGAATCCGCCGCGCGATGCGTGCGATGAGCGGGGGAAAGTCCCGGGCATATCCAAGAGCGGGATTCTCCAGCTTTTGCTTCTGCACGATCGACATCGTGATCTCGGCCAGATAATCGAGGATCAGGTAGTCCACCGGGCCGTCCTCCACCAACCGCACCGGCGCTTCCAGCCAGTCACCCCAAAAACCTTGCCCATTGGCGATCCTGATCATGCCTCGCCTCCCATCAACTCAACGGCCAGATGCTCGCGGTGTCCGTGCCAGCAGGCCATCTCGAACGCCGCATCCAGAACGCGGCGCGTCGCCAGCGGGTCGATCACCGCGTCGCAATGCCCTCGCGCGGCGGCATACTTGGCGTCGAGCCACCGTTCGTAATCGGCCCGCGTCGCCGCCATCCGCGCTTCCAGTTCCGCCGGCGGAGCCTCGCCAGCCGCCTGATACTTCTGCAACTCGGTGCCGTGCACCGCCTGCACGGCGGAATCGCCCTCCATCACACCGATTCGGGCCGTCGGCCAGGAGAACGTGAAATGCGGATCGAACCCTTGACCGGCCATCGCATAGTAGCCGGCGCCGCTGGCGTGGTTGACCGTGAGCACGATCTTCGGCACCGTGGCGCAGGCCATGGTTTCCACCATCTCAGCCCCGGCCCGTATGATGCCGGCGGCTTCGGAGTCGGCGCCTACCATGAAGCCTGAAACGTCCTGTACGTAGAGCAGGGGCTTGCCCAACCGCTCCATGGCCTCGACGAAGTAGGCGGCCTTGCGCGCGGTCTCCTGGTAAATGATTCCGCCGATTCGCGGCTTGCCGCCAGCCTTCAGAAAGCCGCGCCGGTTGGCCAGCACTCCCACGGCGCGTCCGTTCAGCCGCGCTTCGGCGCAAAGCATTTCCGGGGCGTATTCGGGCTGAAACTCAACCCAGCCGCCGCCATCCAGCAGGCACTCCAGCAGTTCCGGCGAAGGATACGGCAGGCGATGATCGGAGGGCATCAGGTCGTAAAGCTGCTCCATGGGCCGCGATGGCGGTGTGCCGTGAATTCGCGGGCCCGCCGGCAGATCGCGAAACCGGGCCCGGATCATCGCGATGCACTCCGTGTCGTTCGCGGCCCGGTAGTGCGCCACGCCGCTCACCTTGGTGTGCAGCGCCGCCCCGCCCAGGCTCTCGGCGTCGATGGCGTGCCCGGTGGCGCCCTTCACCAGATTCGGGCCACCCAGGCCCATGAAGCTGGTGTTTTCCACCATGATGATCACGTCGCTCAGCGCCGGCAGATAGGCGCCGCCCGCGATGCAGGGTCCCATCACGGCCGCGATCTGGGGCACCCGCAGCCGCCTGCGCATCAGTGAGTTGTAGTGGAAGATTCTGGCGGCCCCATACTGGCCGGGGAAGATGCCGTCCTGATACGGCAGATTCACGCCCGCCGAATCCACCAGATAGACGATCGCCACGCGGTTCCGCATGGCGATCTCCTGCGCGCGGAGGATCTTGGCGATGGTCTCGGGCCACCAGGCACCCGCCTTCACAGTGGCGTCGTTGGCCACTACCACAGCGGGCCGGCCTTCCACGCGCACCAAGCCGGTTACCACGCCAGCCGCCGGCGCCTGGCCCTCATACCGGTCATGGGCCACCAGCAGGCCGATCTCGACGAACAGAGCACCCGGGTCGTTCAGACGGGCGATTCGCTCACGGGCCGTGAGCTTGCCGCCGGCGTGTTGCCTGGCGATGCCCCGTGCTCCGCCGCCGTCCCGTAACCGGTCCTCCAGACTGGCCAGTTCGTCCACCAGCCGCCGCATGGATGAAGCTTCCGGCTTCACAATTCCAGGGTAGCCGGTTTACTTCTCCGCCGAAAACTTGTAGACGGTGGTGGATTTGAACGTTTCACCGGGTTTCAGCAGAGTGGTGGGAAAATCCGGCTTGTTCGGTGAATCGGGGAAGTGCTGAGTCTCCAGGCAGAATCCGGCCCTCTGTTCGTAGACCGCGCCGCCCTTGCCCTTGATGGATCCATCCAGGAAGTTGCCCGAATAAAATTGCACGCCGGGCTGATCGGTATGCACTTCCATCACCCGGCCCGTTTCCGGCTCGCGCACGCGCGCCGCCAGGCCCACTTTGCCGGGTTCTTGGTTCAGCACGAAGTTGTGGTCGTAACCTTTGCCCCGCTTGATCTGCTCGTCGTTGGCGTTGATGTCCTTGCCGATGGCCTTTGCGGCCGTGAAGTCGAACGGCGTACCCTTGACGGCTTTCAACTCACCGGTGGGAATGAGACCGTCATCGATGGGCGTGAACCGGTCCGCCGCGATCTGCATCTCATGCTTCAGGATATCGCCTGAACCCTTGAGGTTGAAGTAGGCGTGGTTGGTCAGGTTGAGAACCGTGTCGCGGTCCGTGGTCGCGTTGTATTCGATGCGAAGCTCGTTGGCCGGCGTTACTGTGTACCGTACGGTGGTGGTGAGGTTGCCCGGATAGCCCTCCTCGCCGTCGCCGCTCACGTAGGTGAGTTCAATGGCCGGATCCGGGCTGGAGGTCACCTCCTGAACGGCCCACACGCGCTTATCGAAACCGCGTTCACCGCCATGCAGCGCATTCACGCCGTTGTTCTTCGCCAGGATATACGACACCTGGTTGATCTGGAAGGTGCCGTTTGCGATCCGGTTCCCGTAGCGGCCCACCAGGGCGCCGAAATAGGGGTGCGTGCCGGTGTACCCCGTGACGCTGTCGAATCCCAGTGTGACGTCGGCGAACTGGCCGTTTCTGTCCGGGGTCTTGAGCGACACGACGATGCCGCCGTAGCTCATGATCCGAGCCTCAAAGCCCGCCGCGTTACGCAGCGTGTAAATGTCAATCGGCTGGCCGGATGCCGTGCTGCCAAAGGCTTCCTTCTTCACTTTGGAGACAACCGGTGGTTCCTTCGGGCCGGAGCAGGAGATCAGCGCCATGGTCGATAAAATCGACGCGAATTTCGCGGTACGCATCAGGGATATCTTAGCGCGGATGGCGGCCCGCGTTCCGTGCCAGATCCGCGAACGCCTCGGCAATGCGCGGAGCAGCCTCCGGTCCCACCGAATTCACCTCCCCGTACCATCGCCTGGGCGCCCCGTTCAACCACGGCGCCTGCTCGTCCCATTCGGCCTTCGGAATGATGTAGCCGATCTCATCATTCGCCAGGCCGAACAGCATGCGGTACGGCGCGGTCATCAGATTCTTCAGCGCCGGCTCAACGCCCGCGCCGGCATGATCTGCCTCGGGGTACTTCTGAACACCACCTACACTCAGTTCGGGGTACAACTCGCCCGGCACCAGCGCGGCCTCAAGCACCGGCCGTTTCCCGTCCGAAAGGCGCAGGTACCCCACGGGCGCGGCCGCCGCGCCGCCCGGCCCTCGCGGTTTGCGGCCTTTGTACAGGCCGGCCGCTTCGGCCTGCACGAATCCCTGGTTTGTGATCGGAATCTCGATCACCTTCTCCCGGTACTCCACCGAATCCACCGAAACGGGCCGCTTCACTTCCAGCGCATCCACCGCCAGTTGCGCCAGCTTTTCGCCGATCACTTCGGCATGGCGGAAGCTGTCCGGTTCCGTCCACTCGCGCGTTCTGGGGTCCCGATACTTGGCCCCAAGCGGCGATTGCATACCGCCGATCGCGCCGTTCATGAACACCGACACACCGCCAAACAGCGTTTCCATCTTCGCGTAGAGCGTGGCTGGATAATCCGCCGTCACTAGCGTGTTTTTCGACCCTAACGCTTCCGGATGATTCGCCCAGTTCACCAGCGTGCCGATGGGGCGGCCCCGCCGGTCCAGCGCGGCCAGCACGATCAGTTCATGGTCATTTACCACCGGCGGCCGGGTATCGTTGATGAACCCTTTCAGTTCGTTTGACCGGTCGCGGGCCAGCTTGATGCGGGCCCGGCGCATCCCCGTGGCGGCCGCCGCGGCAGCCTCGGCCGCCCGCTCCACCACAAACGCGTTGTAGGCTTCATTCAGTCCGCTGGCGCCCGCCTTCGGCCCCCACAGGCCCATCGTGTCCGGTGCCTGATGGGTGTGCGTGGCGGCGATCACAATGTCGGCCCCGCCTTTGATCCGGGCCGAAGCCTGCTGCCTGATCTTCTGCACATCCTCCCAGAACAGGCCGATGGAATCCACGCCGCACAGAACCACCGGCCGGCCGCCTGCGGCCAGCGCCAGGCATCGCACGTACAGGTCGTCATGAGTCCCCGCCGCCACACGGTTCTGGCCGAACCCGGCCAGGTAGATAGGGCCGTGTTTCTGGGGATCGGGCGTGATCACCCGGCGCGCCGCACCGGCCCGAAGCGCGGCTTCTCCAGCCGTCGAAAAACCAAGGAAGAGGGCAAATACGAGGAGTCGGTGCATGGCGGCGGACAGGGGTCCCAGCCTTCGATTGTACTTTGCCTGCCCGCCCTTTGCCTGCTCTCGTGCCGTGTCCCCGCCCGCCGGCTGCAACAAGGCATTGGGCGAGTTGAAATGAAATGGCCTCCTGATGCCACTACAGTGTCAAGATGCCACTGTGCATCCAGGTTCGCGGGCTCAACTGCTGTTCTGCGAGTTAGCTGGTGTTCCGCAGGCTAACTCATAGTACTGCCAGAGCTTGAAACGCCGCCGTGCCCGCGTTACTATGTCAAGGTGGTGCGGTCTGTCGAACCGCGCCCTGTCCGGCCGGTGGAGGTAAGGTGGAGCAGCTAAATTCAAGGCCGCTAGGGTCAAGATGGTTTGGATTTGTGCTTGGGTTGTGCGCCGGTTCCATGCCGGCCATCGCGCAGATTCCGGGTGAGAACGTCAACGGCGTTTTGCCTTGATTCTGGATTTCGCCGGGACCCAACCGGGGTCGCCGCTACGGTGCGAGATTGCCGGTGGCGCGGGTGGAGCCCTGCGTCAACATGGTCTCCGGCACCACCTTTCCGTTCGGTGACGCCTACGTGCAGCGCCAGGACGAGCCCTCGGGAGCCGTCTCAAGCCGCAATCCCCTGCACCTGCTGGCCGGCGCCAACGATTATCGCGCGGTGGATATCCCTGGCCTTCCCGGCAAATCGACCGGCGACGCCTGGCTGGGTGTCTTCAAGTCCCACGACGGCGGCCAGACCTGGACCAGCACTCTGCTCCCCGGTTTCCCCCAGGACAGTGCGGCCAGCCGTGCCTCCACCCCCGCTGGAGGCTACCAGGCCGGAGCGGACCCGGTGGTTCGGGCGGGAACCAGCGGCATGTTCTACTACACGGGCATTGTCTTTGACCGCGTGCAAACCGGTCTGCCGGCGCGCAGCCTGCTCTTTGTCTCCCGCTTTGTCGACAACAACAACTCCGAGTCCGGCGAGACCATTCAATATCTGGATACCAACACCGTCGACACCGCCGAGATCATCGGCCACACCGGCGTCTTCATCGACAAGCCGTGGCTGGCGGTGGATGTCCCCCGCGCGGGCGCGCCTTCGTGCACCGTCGGTTCCGGCGTCACCCAATCCACCTTTCCGGCCGGAAATCTCTATGTCGCCTACACGCGGTTTGAGCAGAATAGCGCCGAGGACTCGGAAGGCTTGGGCAGCATCTACCTCAAGAGGTCGTCGGATTGCGGCCGCACCTACAGCCAAGCCGTGCTCGTCGCCAGCTACACCGCTCAATACGTGAACCAGGGCGCCGTGGTGGTCGTCAATCCCGCCAATGGCGACGTCTACCTCATCTGGCGGCGATTCTACCTTCCGCTCGGCGCCGGCAAGGCCGAGATGGTCTTTTCGAAGGCTCCCTTCGGCAGCCTCACGTTCAGCGCGCCCACCGTCATCCGCGAGTTTTCGCCCTTCGATCAGGGCTCCACCTACATCAGCTTCCGTACCAACTCCCTGCCGACGATGGCGGTCGATGGCGACGGCAACATCTACGCGGCCTGGAGCCAGCGCGGCTCGGGTCCCGGCGCCGATGCCCGCGTGGTTGTGAGCGTCTCAACCAATGGCGGCAACTCCTGGGGCAATCCGATCCCCGTGGACAACCCGCCTGGATTCCGCGGTCATCAGATCATGCCCGCGGCTGTCTTTGCGGCTGGCAAGCTCTCCATCACCTACTACGATCTGCGCGAGACCCAGACGCAAGGCTACATCACCGGTACAGCGCCCGGTCCGTTCGTTGAAACCAGGAAGTACACCGGAGAACTGGCCTCCGTGCCACCCGAGTCGGCCAACCCGCCCACCGCCGAACAGATGGATCGCGTATTCAACGGTGTCATCATGGACGCGGTGCCCGGGCCCGTCGGACCCGCCGGTCCTACCCTGCTGCCCATCAAACGCCGCCAGACCCTGGATGTCCGCGTCGCGCAGGCCCCCGCCGGACCCGCGCCCGTGTTTACCACCGCGCGTGTTTCCAAGTACGCCTTCGGTACGCTGCCCGGCGCTCAGCCTGGACCGGATGGCAAACTGCCCGTCGAGCAGCTTCAGTACAACCCGCCAAACTACCCGATGTTCGGCGGCGGCACCCGCGCCTTCATGGGCGACTACATCGATCACTTCACCAAGACGTTCGTGTTCGAAGGCGGCGCGTGGCGCTTCAACACAGCGCCCGATCCCTCCACCGTCTTCTATTCCGTCTGGACGGACAACCGCGATGTCCGTCCGCCCCTGGATGGCGACTGGACCAAGTACACGCCCGCCGCGCCACCCATCAACGGCAGCACCTTCTCCTCGAGCGAACAGCGCCCGGCCTGCGAAGCGTTTCGCACCGGCATGCGCAATCAGAATATCTACATCGCGCCCATTTTCGACGGCATCGCCGTCACCATCCCGGTGAACCACAAGCCGCTCGTCGCGCAGTTTCCGCGCTCCTTCATCATCCAGTTGACCAATCCCACCGGCACGAACAAGGTTTTCCGCCTGCGGATCGCCAACCAGCCGCCCGGCGGGCGCGCCAGCTTCACGCAGGTCTCCAATGGCATGGGCATGGTCCTGCTCACCCAACTCGACGTTCCCGTACCCGCGAACTCCACCGTGTCGCGGCCGGTTTTCCTGAGTTCCACCGCCGCCTATGCCCCCTTGCGCATCGACATCATCGAGATTGTGGCCGTGGGCGGCCCGCCTGTCCCAGGCGGCTTCAATGGCGTCCAATGGATCAATTTCGACCCCGCCAACCCGCCGATGCCGAACATCACCAACGAGACCTACAACCCGAACATCACCAACCCGAACATCACCAACCCGAACATCATCAACCCCAACATCACCAACCCCAACATCACCAACCGTAGCGTCGCCGCGCCCAATATCATCAACCCCAACATCACCAACCCGAACATTACCAACCCCAACATCACGAATCCGAATATCACGAATCCGAACATCACCAACCCGAACATCACGAACCCGAACATCACCAATCCGAACATCACCAATCCGACGCTCGATGGCGCCGAATTGAAGGATGTCACATGGTCCGTCTTCAATGAAGGCAACACCACCATGTCCTATAGCCTGAAAACCCTGCTCACGGGGAGCCTGCCGCCCAACTTCCAGGGCCAGATTATCGTCCACAAGGTCTACAAGACGCCCGTGAACCAGGATTGCTCCATCGTCACCGAAGAACACCTGCGGCTCATCCTGAACATCCCCTATTTCCAGTTCACCAGCGCCGCGGAACTGACCAATCCAAGCATCACCAACGCCGCGTTCGACAACGCCACCATCACCCTGGCTCCGCTGGAAGAAGGCCGCATCACGCTGCGCGTCCTCAACCCCGACAAGTCGTCCAACCAGAGTTTCAATCCGGCCTCAACGTTCACTGCCGTCATCACCAGCCAGGCCGTGAACTCGTCGGATCTGCTGCAGGGCAACACCACCAACCCGGTCGATACCTCATCGCTTGCCATACTCACTACCATGCTGCCCTCGGGTGTGGCCGGCACCCCGTACAATGCTTCACTCAGTTCGGTGGGCGGCATCGGCGTGGTCAACTGGGCACGCACCGGCGCACGGCCGCTTGCACCCGGCATCCAATTGGCCGTCACGGGAATGTTCTCGGGCACCCCCACGTCCACCGGACGCTTCTGCTTCGATATCTCCGCCACGGACTCCCAGGTCAGCCGCTCCCGGGAACTTTGCATTGTCGTGGGCGTGCCGGCCGCCTTCCAGATTCTGAACACCCCCAATCTGCCGGTGGGCCACGTCGGCCTGGCGCAGGAGTACAGCGTCCAACTCAACGCCCAGGGTGGCGCCGGCGGCCAGCGCTGGAGCATTCAAGGCGGCGAACTGCCCCCCGGGCTCACGCTCAGCCAAGGCGGCCTGATCAACGGGCGTCCCCTCTCGCTGGGCCTGTTCACGTTCACCGCGCGTGTTGACAGCGCCCAATTCGCCGGAGTGCCCGAGGGCCGTCGCCAGTTCAATCTGAACATCGTCCGCTTCGACGTCGAGTTCGTGCAACAGCCGGCGAACACCACGGTGGGCGCCAGGTTCAACGTATCCGCCCGGGCTCGTTCCACAGCCGGCGAGCCCCTCCCGGGCATCCCCCTCGCTATCGTCTACCAGCCGAGCCTGGCCGTGACCGGCCTCAGCCTCCAAGGCACTACCGCCGCTGTCACCGGTGCCGACGGCATCGCGGTGTTCCCCATGCTAAGCCTGAACCGTCCCACGACGGGCTTCTTCCAGGCCGCGGCCACGGGCGCCGCGGCGTCCAATCTCGTGGCTTCGACTATGTTCACCGTCACCAGTCTCATCACACCGCTGGCCATCGAAGGTGAACTGCCGCAGGGCGGCGCCGGCGCACGCTACTCCCATGCCTTGCGGGCCACCGGTGGCGTTGCCCCCTATGTGTTCACACTCGATTCCGGCCGCCTGCCTCAGGGCCTCGCCCTCACCCGCTCCGGTCTGGTGGAGGGCATCCCGGTTGAGGCCGGCTCCTTCACGTTTACCGCCCGCGTCATTGATTCCACCGGCGCCACGGCCACCGCTGTGCGCGGGCTGGTCGTCGAAGGGCCCATCATCGAGTCGGTTCTGCTGGAAGGCCAGGCCACCGCGGCTCTGGGGGCCGGCGGCCAGGGACAACTCTTCGTCGCCCGTGGCCGCAACCTCATGGCAGCTTCATTCGTGCTGCCCACGGTGCCGGTTACCATCGGCGGCGTCACCCAAAATTCCCTGGTGCTCGCCGGCGTCTCGAATCCGGCAATCCTCTACTTCCGCGCTCCCGCGCTCACCGGCACCGGCACGTTCCGGGTGATGCAGGGGGGCATCGTCAGCAATCAGGTTTCCATCGAATTGCGCGCACAGCCTTCGCCGCCTCAGGCCCGCAAGCTGTACCGTGTCACCGGCGGACTGCCGTGTGGGAACGGCGCCCTGATGGTGGCCGAAACCAATGTTGCCTCGCCGGGCCAATTGCTGGGTGTCAGCGCCTTCGGTACCGACCTGGTGAAAGCCGCCGCTGTTCTCACCGGAACCGATGCCTCCGGCGCGGTCAACGTCAATGCAACGGTCGGTTGCACCACCCCCACGCGCAACGAAGGCATCATTCACTGGTTCCGCATCCCGGCGGGATTCCTGCCCGGCACCCCCGCCACGGCCGCCGTCAGGACCACGGTGGGCGCCGCCACCAGCGCCCCGGGCAATGCGTTGCCCTTTGGTGTGGTGGAGCCCTAGAACGGGTGCTATTCTCTAAGGGACAGGCCGCCCTCCATGAACCCTGCCCCTTCGAACGTGTTCACGTCGCTGCTTCAGGAACTCAAGTCCGGAAGCGATGAAGCCGCCGAACAGTTGATGACGCTGGTCTATCGATGAAATGGTTGTACGAGACGGTGGTGGGCAAGAGTCCGGCGCAGTTCCGATTCGAGTTCGCTCTATGGACGCGGCAGTTGATCCAGGCGGTGCTGCGGGAGGAGTTCGGACTGAAACTGAGCCTGACGAGCGTGGGACGTCTGCTGGCGCAGATGGGATTGACGTGTCAGCGGCCATTGTTCCGGGCCACCGAGCAGGATCCGGCGCGGGTGGAGTATTGGCGGAAGCACGAATACCCCGCGATTCGAGCCGAAGCGCAACAACTAGGCGCGGCCATCTATTTTGGCGATGAATCCAGCGTACGGAGCGATTACCATAGCGGGACAACCTGGGGCAAGAAGGGGCAAACTCCAGTGGTGCAGCGGAGTGCCAAACGGGCCAAGGTCAACATGTTGTCGGCCATCACCGCCAAAGGTGAACTGCGCTTCATG
>VFZY01000097.1 GCA_016870915.1 Acidobacteriota bacterium
TGCGGTTCACTTCGCGCAGCAGCAACGCGCCACCGTCGCTACTGATCGTCCCGCCGTCGAATCCCGCCTTCACCTGGCGCCGTCCCTGTTGGCCAAACTCGAACTCTGATTGGCTACACTCTGTCATGTTGATGGTCCTGGCTGGCGGCGGAGTAGGCGCCCAGGAGGAAGGCGGCGAGCCCATCCCCGGTGTTGGCGGCGTTGTTGGGATCGCCGGTGAAGGTTCGGCCGAAGGAGAAGGCGCCGTTGCCCTGGTTGGCCTGAAAATCGATGATCTGGCGCCGGATGAGGTTCGCTCCGAAGCGGACAGTGTGCCGGCTGCGCATCAGAGAGAAGTTGCCCAGTGGATTGAACGTGTTCTCAAGGCGGATGGTGGGAATGGAGGAGGGTCCGCCGATGCCGCTGTAGCCGGTGATGGTGAAGATGGGCACGCCATGGCTTTGCGGGGTCTGGTTGGCGTTGGGGACGCCGAGCAGTTCGCCCAGGCCTTGGGCTGAGGGGTCAAGGGCTTCTTTCTGCGGATAGACGTTCGGCATGTCGAAGCGCGAGAAGCCCATGCGGAAATCGGCCAGGAATCTGGGGCTGAACACGTGGGTCCAGGCGGCGGCGGCGTTGTAGTTGGAAAAGGTGGCGTCGCCCGGGGTGATGCTGCCGACTCCGTTGTGGAGATTGAGGGGAACCTGGAGGCCAGGCACCCGCCGGAAGCCGAACGCGGTGGGCGTGTTGACGATGGCGCGCTGGGGCGAGAGGCGCACGAACACGTTGTCATTGGAGTTCAGCGCGAGATCGGCGCGGACGTTCCAATAGTCGTAGTTGTTGACCAGTTCCGGGTTGGTGAACTGATTGTTCGCGTCGCGGGGCAGATCGGGCAGGGGGTAGGCTTGCACCAGGCGCGCGGCCACGGGATCCATCCGGGCGGCCGGGATGGTGTTGTTCGGGATGGGGAGCCGCCGGAACCCGCTGGCAGTGCCCGGAGCGGCCACGACGGAGGCGGGATCGAAAATGGGCCGGGCGGTGCGGAAATCGCCCGCGCGCAGGGCCGGCGTTGGCACCGTGTTCACGGTGGTGTTGGTGCCCTGGGCTTTGCGCAGGCCTTCGTAGTCGCCAAAAAAGAACAGCTTGTTCCTGAGGATGGGCCCACCGAGGCTGCCGCCGAACTGGTTCTGCCGGAAGGGTGGCTTGGCGCTGGTGCTCTTGGCGTTGAAGTAGTTGCGGGCGTCGAGATGGTCATTGCGGAGGAACTCGAAGGCGCTGCCGTGGAACGAGTTGCCGCCGCTCTTCGTGATGACGTTGACCGTGGCGCCGGAGTTGCGGCCCTGTTCGGCGCCGAACAGGTTGGTCTGCATCTTGAATTCCTGGATGGATTCGACGGTGGGGCGCACGATGATGAGGGCGTTGCGGCGGAAGTTGTTGTCGACGCCGTCCAGCATGTAGTTGTTCGACATCTCGCGGTTGCCGTTCACCATCAGTTCGGCCCCGCCGCGCGTGTCGTCGGCGCGGGTGCCGCTGCCGATGGTGCCTTGCGGCCCGTAGCCGGCCCCGATGGCGCCATTGCTCAGGATGGCCAATTGCACGAAGTTGCGGCCGTTCAACGGAAGGTCCGTGATCGCTTTCGACTCGATGACCTGCCCGACGGAGGAGGTGCTGGATTCGAGCAGCGGTGCGGCGCCGGTTACCTCAACGGTTTCACTCACGGCTCCCACCTGGAGGGACAGATCGACATCCGCGCGCTGATTGACTTCAAGGCGCAGGCCTTCGCGCGAGGCCTGACGGAACCCGGTCTTGTGCGCCTTGAGAGAGTACATGCCCGGCTGAAGCAGCAGGTGCTGGTAGAACCCCGACTCGTCGGTGAGCGTTTCGCGGCGGAGTCCGGTCTCAGTGTTGGTGATCGTCACGGTGACGCCGGGAATGGCAGCTCCGCTATCGTCGGTGACGGCGCCGGCGACGCCCGCCGTGGTCTGCCCGGCGGACATCAGGGGAAAGAGGAGAACGGCAAGGATGGCTACCCGGGTCTTCATGAGTGATGGCTCTCTGACCGGGTAGTATACACCCGCCGCCCGAATGGGCCGCTGCAAGCGGCCGTGAATTACACGCTGGCCACAGGCACGGGGCTTTGGCGGATGATGGCGTAAGCGTTCGCGTGCAGCCGGCCGAAGAGCCCTTTGCCCGCGCCGCTGCCGATGACAAGAAGGTCCGCACCGTGTGCCTTGGCGGTTTCGGCCACCTCGCGGGCGACATCGCCATAAGCCACGACCACGGGCGCTTCGACACCGGCCTCACGCAGCATGGCCTCAATGTCGCGGCGGGCCAGAGTGGCGAATTCGAGGCGCCAGTCGGGGTCAAAGTACTCGCCGACGTGGCCTTCGATGGAGGGTGCGACGTGAAGCACTTCGAGAGTGGCTCCGGCACGCGCCGCGAAGTCAGCGGCCCAACGAATGACGCGCTGGGCGGGTTCGCCCAAATCGACCGCGGCGATGACTTTGCGGAACTGGGGCTGCGCGCCGGAGGGCGGCTCGTCCAGGTGAACTCCGGTGAGGACGGGGACGTCGGAATCGTGGAGCACTTTCGCCGTCACGGAGCCAAGGATCATGCGGCGGAAACCGCCGTAGCCGTGGGTGGGCATGACGATGAGGCTGGCCTGTTTGGTGTGAGCGTGTTCGACGATGCGGCGGGCCGGATCGCCTTCGAGGATCAGGCGGTTGACGTTGACGCCTTCAAGGTCAGCGGCAAGGAACCGGCTGATGTGGTTCCTGGCCGCGGCCATGCGGGCGGCGAAGAGTTCATCCAGCATCGGGGCGCCCATTTCAAGCATGGCTGCTTCATGGTGCGGCGGCGGGAGCACGTGGGCGAGGGTTACCTCGGCGTCAAGCAGTCCGGCGAGGGTCTTGACGTAACCGGCGGCACCGCGGGCGCGCTCGGAAAAATCGACGGGAAAGAGAATCGTGTGCATCTGGTTTGGTCTCCCGAAGGAACGGATGCACGAGAGGCGCCACACCTACACCCAGCCGTAACGTGATGAGAACAATCGGGGGCGGGAGTTGGCGAGGCAGGTGGCTGGGTGCCAGGACCCAACCGGATGAAGAAACGGGCGCCGGTGGTGCGTGTTTTAACGCATCCGCAACCGGCCCGGCGCCCGCGGGGCTGCTTAGCGGGGCTGCGTTCCGGGAACGTAGTCCTGCGGCATCAACTGGTCGAGATCTTCCTTGCGACCGCGCTTGACGGCCTTCTTAGCCGCCTTTTTCAGTGGCTTTTTCCCCACCGGCTTGGTCTTTGCGGCTTTCTTTGGCGCCGGCTTGGCTTTCTTTGGCACCGGCTTCGCTTTCTTGGGCGCGGGCTTGGCCTTCTTTACCACCTTCTTTGGCGCCGGCTTTGGCGCGGCCTTCCGGGCTGCTTTCTTCGCTGCTTTCTTCACGGCTTTCTTTGCCGCTGCCTTCTTTGCTGCCTTCTTCACGGCCATGCGAGAGGTCCTTTCCACGCCGGCGACGGCCGGCGCTTTCTGCTAATCCAGATATGGAAAAGGGCGAAGCGCTGAACGCTCCGCCCTGAGGAATGGATCCGCGCGCGGTTTACGGGTTGCCCGAACCACCGGCGCCTGAACCGGGAGTACCCGGATCCTGCGGGGTGCTGGTGGTGACATCTTCGAACCGCTTCGGCTTCTTGCCGCCCTTCTTCAAAGGCTTCTTCGCGGTCTTTTTCGGAGCGGGTTTCTTGACGGCCTTTTTCGGAGCGGGCTTTGCGGCCTTCTTCGACACGGCCTTCTTCGACACGGCCTTCTTGACGGCCTTCTTCGGAGCAGGCTTTGCGGCCTTCTTCGATGATGCCTTCTTGACGGCCTTCTTGGGAGCGGGTTTCGCGGCCTTCTTGGCGGGCTTCGCGGCTTTCTTGGGCGCCGGCTTGGCCGAAGCCTTGACACCGCCCTTCTTCGCCGCGGCCTTCTTCGCGGGTTTCTTTGCTGCCATTACCATCGATTGCTGTCCTTTCTCTCTTAACCTTTTCTCAGTTAGCGCCGGTTTTGCAAACAGTCAACACCAACGCCTTGTGGAATCGATTTTGACATAGGAGGCGAGAAAAGTCCAGACTTTACCCGCGCGGGCGAGCCTCAACCGTTGGCAAATGGGCTCCGTTTGATGGCGTAGTCGAGCGCGGCCTGGGGCACTTCGTACTTGGAGTAAGACCGGTTGCCAACATACCCGATGTCCTTCACGCCCATCGGGCTGGTGTAGAACGCATCGACGGTCATGCGGCGCACCCAGTCGAAAAACACCACGCCGGGACCAAACTCGCCGGGCCTCTTCGTGGTGTATCCGGCGAAGTTCCGGTAGTCCGCGGAACGCTGGTAGACCAGTTCCTCACCGCGCCGCGTGCGTTCTTCGCGTTCGGCCGCCACCAGCACATCCAGCATGCCTGTCTGCGCGGCGGGCGCCGCGGCAAGAAACGTTGTCTTGTTGCGCCGCCGCATTTCGGCATCCAGCCAGGCGAGACCGCCGTGGTAGATATCGGCGAGCTTCGCGTTCTGGCTGGCCAGCAGATCAATGAACTCGGGCGCGCCGGCATCGACGCCGCTGCCGGAGACTTCGTCCGCAGGCACGATGAGTTCGGCAAGACGGGAGACGGTCTTATACTCATGGTCCGTGAGAGCCTTGGGTTTATAGACGCCACCGGTTTTCTTCTTGTCCGCGGCCGTTTCGGTGTGCACATGCTGGGCAGCTTCCAGATCCAGCGACCCCGCCGAAGTCAGCGCCAGGGCCAGACCGCGAACGATCTCGCGGCGGCCGATTCCTTCCAATTGAACGAGCTTAGACATTGCCCTTCCTCATCTCCTCGGCCAGATAATCGCAGCCGCGCCAGGCCAGCGCGTTGATGGTGAGCGTGGGGTTCTTGTCCGGGTTGCTGACAAACGAGGCGCCGTCCATCACGTAGAGGTTCTTCACATCGTGCGTCTGGCAGTAGCCGTTCAGAACCGAATTGCCGGCGTTGGCGCCCATGCGCGCCGTGCCCACTTCATGGATGATGGTGCCGGGCACCGAAATGCCGTCGCTTTCGCGCTGCGCGGCGCTCAGGCCTGTGACGCGGCCGCCCATGGTCTCGATGATCTCGGCAAAGGTCTTTTCCATGTGGCGGGCCTGCTTCCATTCATAGTCCGTCCACTTGAAGTGGAAGCGAAGGACCGGGATGCCCCACTGGTCGACGACGTTTGGATCGATTTCGCAGTAGCTGTGGATGTTGGGAATCATCTCACCGCGGCCGGCGAAACCGACGTTGGTGCCATAGCCCTGGCGGATCGCCTTCTTCATCTCCTTGCCGTAGCCCATCTGGCGGGCGCGGCCGGTGAAACTGCCGATGCCGGGCATGCTGTAGCCGCCGCCAAACTCAATGTGGTAGCCGCGCGGGAAATCGAGCTTCGCGTGCTGGTCCCAAAGCCACCAGGGCATGTACATGTGGCCGCCGCCGGCGCCGTCGGTGTCGTACCGTTGCATGCCTTCGAGAGCCGGCACGAAGCCGCTCAATCCAAAGCCGACCGTGTCCATCAGGTAGCGGCCCACCAGGCCGCTGCCGTTGGCGACGCCGTTCGGAAACTCCTTGGTCTTCGAGTTCAGCAGGATGCGCGAACTCTCGCAGGCACTGGCCGCCAGAATCACCACGCGGGCACGGATCTCACGTTCCTGGCGCGTCTGTTTGTCGATATAGACGACGCCCGTGGCTTTGCCCGAACCATCAGTAAGAACTTCGCGCACCATGGCGTTGTCGAAGATCTTGAGTTTGCCGGTGCGCATGGCGGGGAAGATCTGCACCTGGCTTGAGGAATAGTTCGATGCCGTCACGCAGCCCCGCCCGCACTGGCCGCAGTAGTGGCAGGCAGGCCGGCCGTTGATGGATCGCGTGATGACGGCGCGGCGGTTGGGGATGCAGGGGATGCCTAGCTTCTTACAGGCCTTCTGGGTGAGAACTTCGTGCACGCGCGGCGGGGGCGGTGTGTGGAACTTTCCATCCGGCGCGCTGCGAAGACCTTCGGTGGTGCCCACGACGCCGATGAACTCTTCCGCTTTGTCGTAGTAGGGCGCGAGATCATCATAGGTGATGGGCCAATCCTGCCCCAGGCCGTCGCGCGAGTAGGGCTTGAAGTCGTAGTCGGCGAAGCGGAACGACATGCGGCCATAGTGGTTGGTGCGTCCACCCAGGATGCGGGACCGGAACCATTGGAACTGGCTGCCGGCGGCGACGGTATAGGGCTCACCCTCAAGCTGCCAGCCGCCGCTGGTGGTGCTGAAGAACCCGAACGGCTTCCCTTCCCCGAAATAGGCCTTGCCGCCTTCCTCGGCGCCGCGATGATCGTAATCGTGGGGCCACTTGTGCTCTTTGTATTCGCGCGCGGGGTTGAGCATGGGTCCCGCTTCGAGCAGTGCGCAGGAGATGCCTTTCGCGGTGAGTACATGGACGGCCGTGCCGCCGCCGGCGCCGCTGCCCACCACCAGCACGTCGAATTTTTCGGGAGTTCTCTGAACTTGTGCCATTCGCCCTTTATTGCATCATATTCAAGCCGTTGCTTCCGGCTTGGGTACCGGCCCGCGATTGTACTTGGACTCTTTCGGCGCCTTGTACCGAATAGCGAGGTGCGGGGTCTCGATGCGTTCGCCTTTCCGGAACCCGGAGTCCATCGCCGCCGCCAGGATGCCGGTGGTCAACAAGGTTCGCTCGACGGGATAGGGCTCCTTGCGTGTGAGAATCAGTTCCTCGACGTAATGCGTGAGGGCTGAAAAATGGGAGAAGAACCGCTCCGGCTGCAGCCACATGCAGGTGGCCATGGGGTCCGTGCGGCCTTCCACGCGGCCGGCCCAGTTGAAGTGCTTGACGTGGCCATCCAGCAGATAGACGGCTCCCTGGGTGTTGTCTGAATACTCCACGGTGAACAGCACCGGCTTCTTCGCGTTCGTTTGGACGTCGCCCGCGGTGCGAGGTTCGTCCACGGTCATGGCGGCGCCCAGCAGGTCCTTCGCCCAGGAGTTGGCCGCGGTCCATTCCCACACGGCGCGGTCGCGGAGCATGCGGACGGCGCGAACGCCGGTCTCGGACCCGCGGCGCCTTTCCGCCATCACCTGAAGAGATTCGAGGGCATGGAAGCCGTAAGCCTCCACAGGCCCGTGGGCGGCCGCCACGGAGTGCGTGAGGCGCGCGCCCGAGGGCACTTCGAGATCGGGCCGGCGCCAGGAGATGGGTACGCTTGATCCGGCAAGAAGCGGGAACTTCAGGCGGCGCGATTGATCGTACATCCACTTCGCCTTCTCCCACTCGTAGGAGAGATGCTTGTCGCAGAACACGGGCACGGCGCGGCCGCTGCGTTCAAAAACATCCACCACTTGCTTGAACAGCTCGTAGCGCGGGTACATGTGCTGGCCCTTCTCGTTGTATGGATACGTTCCGTGTTCGCCGATCAGCACCACACCCTGGACGGCCAGGGCGGATCCGCCCAGCGTGAGCGCTTCGGCCACCGTCTTGAAGAGCGGCACTTTGTGCTGGGCCGCCTTGTCGCGCATCATGTCGTTCTTCGGATACTGGTCGGCATAACCGCCGGCCACGTGCACGCGAGGCTGGCGGCGCACACCGTAGTATTCATAGCCTTCGAGGAGGCGGGTGCCGATAACATCGGCGTGGGAGTTCCGGCGGTATTCGGTCACCACGAGCGCCACCTGTTTTTTCGCCGGTGCGGCGAGGGCCGCGGCCGCGGGGGCGGCAAGGGCCAGCAAATCTCTCCGAGTGAGCATCCCCGTATTATGATGCAAGCCAACAGGTAAAATGAGAACGACATGAGCCACAGGACGGCACTCTTCGCGCTGGCCACAGCGCTGCTGCCCGCGCAAACCATCGACTTCGTCCGCGATGTGCAGCCCATTCTCAGAACCCGCTGCACGGGCTGCCACGGCGGGGCCCAGCAGATGAGCGGGCTGCGGCTGGATGGCCGCGACGCAGTGATTAAGGGCGGCTATTCGGGGCCGGCGGTAAAGCCCGGTGACGCCGCGCAGAGCCTGCTGATACATCGCGTCACCGCCGCCAACGGACTTTCCATCATGCCGCCGGCTGGACCGGCGCTCACCACGGCGCAGGTTGAGACGCTGCGGTTGTGGATCGGTCAAGGCGCATCCGGCCCCTCGGCGCCGGTTTTGGAGACGGCCGCCCCGCGATCGAATCACTGGGCGTTTCAGCCGGTGACGAAACCCGCGCTGCCCAAGGTGAGCAACGAGGCGTGGATCCGCACGCCGGTGGACCGCTTCATCCTGGCGCGCCTGGAGAAGGAACGAATTGCGCCGTCGGGCGAAGCCGATCGCGCCCGCCTGCTGCGCCGCGCCAGCCTCGACCTGACCGGTCTGCCGCCCACACCCGCCGAGATTCGGGACTTCCTGGCGGACACTTCCGCGGAAGCGTACCCGCGTGCGGTGGAGCGGCTGCTTTCCTCGCCGCACTTCGGCGAACGCTGGGCGCGGCCCTGGCTTGATCGCGCGCGCTACGCCGACTCCGACGGCTATGAGAAGGACTGGATGCGCCCGCATGCCTGGCGCTACCGCCAATGGGTGATCGACGCCTTCAATCGCGACATGCCGTTTGACCGCTTCACCGTCGAGCAGATCGCGGGCGACCTGCTGCCCAACGCCACCAACGAACAGCGCGTAGCCACAGGGTTCCATCGCCAGACGCTCACCAACCGCGAGGGTGGCATTTCAAACAAGCAGTTTCAGTTCGAGGCGGCGATTGACCGCACGTCGACGGTGAGCGCGACATGGCTCGGGCTGACAGCCGGCTGCGCCCAGTGCCATGACCACAAGTTCGACCCGATCACGCAGAAGGACTTCTATGCGCTGTTCGCCTTCTTTGACCCCATGGAAGAGAGCGATATCGACGCTCCAATGCCGGGCGAGATGGGACCCTATCTTCGCAAACGCGATGAATACCAGTCCAGGCGGCAAGCCCTGCTGGCCGAATACAAGGTGATGGACCTGATGCCGGAATGGGAGCGCCGCATGCAGGAAGCGCGGGACACGCCCGGCAAGTGGACCGACTGGGATCTGGCCTGGGACTGCCTGCTGAAGCTGACCGATGGCGGCGACGGGGAGAAGATCATCGCCATTGCGCCGGCCCGGCGCACGCCCCGGCAGCAGGACATTCTGATTGACCACTTTGTGAAGAACTATCACTTCGCCGTGGGGCAGAAGCGTTATGGGGAAGTTAAGTTCAAGGAACTCGACCAGAAACTGCTGCAACTTAGGCAGACTTATCCGCAACTGAGCCAGGCCATGGCCGTGGAGGACGGCCCCGCGCGCGCCACTCACTTACGGGTCCGCGGCGATTACCGGTCGCCGGGCATTGAGGTGGCGGCGGCGACTCCGGCGTTTCTGCCGGCCGCCAGGGCGGCGGGCGCGCGGGCCAACCGGCTGGACCTGGCGAACTGGATCGCTTCGCCGCGGAATCCGCTCACCGCCCGCGTGGCGGTGAACTGGATCTGGGCGGAGATCTTTGGCCGCGGTCTGGTTCGCACGGCCGAAGACTTTGGCACCCGTGGCGATGCGCCGACGCACCCCGAACTGCTGGATCATCTGGCGGCGCGGTTCGTCGAGGAGGGCTGGTCCGTCAAGTCGGCGATCCGTACCATCGTCCTGTCGAACACCTACCGGCAGTCGTCAAGCGCGCGGCCGGATTTGAACACGATGGACCCGGGCAACACGCTCCTGGCGCGGCAATCGCGGCTGCGGTTGCCCGCGGAACTGATTCGCGACTCGGCCTTGCGCGCCGCCGGGCTGCTTTCGCCCCAGGTGGGCGGCAAGAGTTTTTATCCGCCGCAACCGGCGGGCCTGTCGGATCTGCAGTACGGCAAGAACTGGGGGATCGCATGGCCGGAAAGCCAGGGCTCCGAACGCTACCGGCGGGGGCTCTACATTCACTTCCAGCGCTCCACGCCCTACCCGATGTTGATGAATTTCGATGCGCCCAAGGGCAACGTGGCGTTGTGCCGGCGCGAGCGTTCGAACAACGCGCTGCAGGCGCTCAACCTGTTGAATGACCCGGCGTTTGGCGAAGCCGCCGAGGCGCTGGCCTACCAGGCGCTGCTGGAAGCAGGGACGTTCGAGGCACGGCTGGACGCGGCGCTCTGGCGTGTGCTGGGGCGGCCGGCGTCGAAGCGGGAAGCGGCAAAATTCCAGGCGTTTCTGGCAACCCAGCGGGCGGTGTTTGAAGCGGACGGAGAGGCGGCGAAGACGATCGCACCCGCGGCGCTGGATGGCGTTCCGCGCTCCGAGATCGCTGCCTGGGTGACGCTGGCGAGCGTTCTGCTCAACCTCGACGAGTTCATCACCAGGGAGTAATGCGTATGTCCCCCCGAACATTCCTTGAGGTGCAGGCCCGGCGGTCCTTTTTGCGGGACTCGATGGCGGGTATCGGCACGGCGGCCCTGGCTCATCTATTCGGAGTGGAAGGAAGGACCGCGGAGACAGCGGCAGACCCGCTGGCGCCGCGGCGTCCGCATTTCCCGGCCAGGGTGAAGAACGTCATCTTCCTGTTCATGGAAGGCGCGCCGAGCCAGATGGATCTGTTCGACCCCAAACCGGCGCTGCGGAAATGGCATGGCCAGCCGCTGCCGCCTTCGATGACGAAAGACCTGAAGCTGGCGTTCATCAAACCGACCGCCACGGTGCTGGGCAGTCCATTTCAGTTCGTGCCGCGGGGCAAGAGCGGCGTGGAATTGTCGGAGTTGCTTCCAGGCCTGGGTTCGATCGCCGACGATATCTGTCTGATCCGGTCGATGCATTCGGAAGCGTTCAACCACCACCCGGGACAGCTTTTTCTGTTCACGGGCAGCATGCTGGGGGGCCGCCCATCGATGGGTTCGTGGGTGACGTACGGTTTGGGATCGGAGTCGCGCAACTTGCCCGGGTTTGTGGCGCTGGCGTCGGGGTCGGGGACCTCGGCGGGCTCCGACAACTGGTCAAGCGGGTTCCTGCCGGCGACGTATGCCGGGACGGTGTTCCGGTCCACTGGCGATCCCATTCTCTATCTTTCGAACCCGAAGGGGATATCGCGCCAATCGCAGCGCAACCGGCTGGACCTGCTCAAGCAGCTCAACGAAGAGCACATGGAGCAGACGGGCGATCTTGAAATCGCGTCCCGCATTCACTCCTACGAACTGGCCTACCGGATGCAAATGTCGGCGCCGGAGCTAACCGATTTCTCGAAGGAGTCCGAGGCGACGAAGGCGGCCTATGGCTTGAACGATGAGGGGTCGCGGGCATTCGGAACCAATTGCCTGCTGGCGAGGCGGATGGTGGAGCGCGGCGTCCGGTACGTGATGTTGATGCATGGAAGCTGGGATCATCACTCGGGAATCGAGGCGGGCTTGAAGAGGACCACGGCGGCGACGGACAAGCCGGTGACCAGCCTGATGCGGGACTTGAAGGAACGGGGTCTGCTGGATTCAACGCTGGTGGTGTGGAGCGGCGAATTTGGCCGCACACCGATGTCGGAACTGCGGCGGCCCGATGACCCCAACAACATCGGCCGGGATCACCATCCGAACGGCTTCTCGATGTGGATGGCGGGCGGGGGCATCAAGCCCGGCCAGGTGATTGGACGGACGGATGAGTTGGGGCTCAACATCGTGGAAGACCGGATCACGGTGCATGATCTGCAGGCAACAATCCTGCATCTGCTGGGCCTGGAGCATACGAAGCTGACCTACCGGTTCATGGGGCGCGACTTCCGGCTGACGGATGTGCATGGAAGCGTCGTGCGGAAGATCCTGGCCTGAGGGTGCAACTACCGGCTTCCCCGTGATTCAGCCGAACCGGGCACGGAATTCGTCCAGGTCGCGCCTGAGTTCTCCCACCAGATAGCGTAGCGCCGCCACCTCTTGTTCGAGTTCAGCCAGGCGTCCGGAGGCCGGGGCGGGAGCGCTCGCCGTGGCTGCCGGCGCTTCGGCGGCAGGCTCGCCGCGAAGGGTGTGAGCGTAGCGTGAATCCTTCTGGCCTGGGAGGCGCGGCAGTTTGCGGACCATGGCGCCGGGTTCGCGCTGTTCCAGGCGTTCGAGGCAGCGCTCCACGGTTTCAGTGTCGTCGAAGGTGTACATGCGGTCGGTGCGGCCCCGCAGTTCGCCCACGGTCTGGGCGCCGCGCAGGAGCAGCGTGGCGAGAAGCGCGGTCTCGGGCCGGGTAAGGTTCCACACTTCCGTGACGCGGTGAGCGAACTTGGGGACGCGCATGTCCTGCCCGGTGATGCGGGAGGCGAGGCGCGGGCCGTTCCTCAGGCCGTCGAGGGCCAGGGCGACTTCGTCTTCCCCATAGGCCACCACAGGATCGCGGTTCGACTTCTGGTTGCAGGCGTTGACCAGAGCGTTCAACGAGAGCGGGTAGTATTCCGGGGTCGCCAGATCCTTCTCAATGAGGCAGCCAAGCACGCGCGCTTCGGCTTCGGTCAAGACAAATCCGAGTGGAGCTTCCATCCGGCTAACATTGTGCCACGCGCGGGGCGCCTGCCAGGTCAGGCGCCCGCCAAAAGTTATACTCAAGGATCCTAAGGATATCGAGTGAGCACCTTCAGCTTTCCTGACGCCCGTGCCATGGTGGAGTCGCGGGTTCTCGCGCTTCGCGCGGCCCCGGCCGTTGAAACCGTCCCGCTGCTTGAAGCCGCGCATCGTGTCCTGGCCGCGCCCATCGTGGCCGATCGGGATTATCCGCCTCTTGCAAGGTCCATCCGGGATGGGTTCGCGGTGCAGGCGTCGAGTCTCCCCGGCACCCTCGACGTGATTGGCGAAGTGCGGGCCGGGGGCGCTTTCGCGGGCTCCGTGGGCGCTGGCCAGGCAGTGGAGATCATGACCGGGGCTCCGGTTCCCCAGGGTGCCGACCAGGTGGTGATGGTGGAGCACACGGACCGTGCGGGCACCCGGGTTTCGACGTCACGCCCGGCCAAACCCGGCGAATTCATCAATCCCCAGGCCGCCGAAGCCGCCGCCGGCGCCGCGGTGGTCGCCGCAGGCACCCGCCTGACCTTCGCCGGCATCGCCATGCTGGCCACCACCGGCCATGCGACTGTTCCGGTCTACGCGCGGCCCACCGTTGCCATTCTCGCCACCGGCGATGAGATCGTACCGGTTGACGCGACGCCACGCCCGTTCGAGATTCGCAATTCGAACGCCCAGTCCCTGGCTGTTCAGGTGGCCCGGCGCGGGGGCCTTCCGCGCGTGCTGCCCGTGGCCCGGGATGACTTCAGCCACACCCGCGAACTGGTGGAGGAAGGACTTCGCTCTGACCTTCTGCTGCTTTCCGGCGGAGTCTCAGCCGGCAAGTACGATCTGGTCGAGCAGGTGCTGGCCGAGCTCGGCGCCGAGTTCTACTTCGACCGCGTGCTCATTCAACCAGGCCAGCCTCTGGTGTTCGGACGCGCGCGGGGAAAGTTCTTTTTCGGCCTGCCCGGAAATCCGGCCTCGACGATGGTGACGTTTGAGATCTTCGCACGCGCGGCGGTGGAACTTCTGGGGGGGCAGGCGGAATCGCCGCTGATTCTCCCTCATGCCCGGCTCACCCGGCCGTTTCGGCACCAGCCCGGTCTCACCCGATTTCTACCCGCGCTTCTTGACGCGGACGGCGGCCGGATCACGCCCATTCCCTGGCAGGGCTCCTCCGACGTGCCGTCGCTGGCGCGGGCGAACGCATTCCTTGCCGCCGATCCCGATCAACCGGCCTGGGAGGCCGGGGATTGGATCCGGTTCCTGCCCCTGTAGCTCTTCATGAAGCCCAAGAAACTCAGCCACTACGACGAACAGGGCCAGGCCCGCATGGTCGATGTCTCCCCGAAAGCGGAAACCACCCGCACCGCCCGCGCCCACGCCTTTGTGCGGATGAAACCCGCGGTGCTCAAGGCCCTTCCGTCCAATCCCAAAGGCGACCCTTTGGAAGTGGCTCGCATTGCCGGCATCCTGGCCGCCAAACGGACCTCGGACCTGATTCCGATGTGCCATCCCCTGCCGCTGACACACCTGGCGGTGGATCTGGCCGTCGAGGCTCGCGGCATCCGGATTACCACCTCCGCCTCCACGCGGGCGGCCACCGGCGTCGAAATGGAAGCCCTCACAGCCGCCGCCGCGGCAGCCTTGACCGTGTATGACATGACCAAGGCGCTGGACAAGGGGATTGAGATTCAGGATCTTTTTCTGTTGGAGAAGACTGGCGGTAAGTCCGGCGTGTACCGGCGAAAAGCGGCCAAATCCTGATATCTTGGTTCTGGACGGAAACCGGGCTGGGCCCGGGGCCGTCCCATCACTGGTACCCCGATGCGAAGACTCATCGTCCTGCCCCTGGCTGCCACCCTCCTGGCCCAGGATGCACAAAACCCCGTCATCCGCACCTATGTCCAGAACGTCGTCATTCCGGTGACGGTGCAGCGCGACGGGCACTTCATCACGGATCTGGAAGCCAAGGATTTCCGCGTCCTGGACAATGACAAACCACAGGACATCAAGGCAGACGTAAGCTTCATCCCGATTTCGCTGGTGGTGGCGATTCAGGCCAATTCGGCCACGGAACAGGTGCTGCCGACGCTGAAGCGTCTTGGGTCGCTGCTGGAGGGTCTGGTGACCGGCGAACAGGGAGAGGTCGCTCTGATATCGTTCGATCACCGGATTCAGCTTCTGCAGGATTTCACCAATGACTCCAAACTGCTGAATGCCGCGCTTGAGAAACTGAAACCGGGCAGCAACACCAGCCGGCTGAACGACGCCGTGATCGAGTCGACGCGGCTGCTCAAGCGCCGGCCAGCCGACCGGCGCAAGATCCTGATGCTCATCAGCGAGACGAAGGACGGCGGCAGCGAAGGCAAGCCCCGGGACGCCCTGCTGGCTCTTGAATTCAACAACGTGATCGTTTATCCGGTGAATATGTCACGCTGGATCAATAAGATCCTAAAGAAACCTGATGTTCCACAACCGGATCCATTCCCGGTGGCCGGACGCCCGCTCCCGCCGGGAGCGCCGCGCACGCCCAACACGTTGGCCCAGCTTGGCGGCACCCAGGGGACCATGGGAAATTTCGCCCCGCTGTTCACGGAAGTCTTTACGGGCCTCAAGGCCATCTTCGTGAGCAACCCGCAGGAGTTGTTCACGCGGTACACAGGCGGTTCGGAGCATTCGTTCGTCGGCCTCAAGGGGTTCGAGGAAGCGGTGGGCGCGATTGGCGAAGAGTTGCATAGCCAGTACCTGCTGAGCTACAACCCGAGCAATAAGCTTGAAGGCGGTTTCCACCGTGTGCAGGTCATCGTGAACCGTCCGGGCCTCAAGGTGAAGGCTCGCGCTGGTTACTGGATGGCCGGGATGCCCGAATAGCGCACAAGTCCGCTCCAGCCAGGCTCCTCCAAGGGCGGCCCTGGACCGGTTGTCCCACCTCCTGTGTCAGGCGACCACAACCCACCGCCCGAACCCGGGTTTAACTCATTGATTCAAAAGCTGTGAACGGTGGTGTTCGGAGTGCTGGAAGAATCCCTGGAGACATGCTCATGCGACGCGCAAGCCAGACCTTCCCGGCCGCCCTGGCCGTTTTGGTTGGGCTGGTGTCTCCGGCAGGCTCGACGACGCTTGAAAAGCTGAGCCTGGAAACGCTGATCGACCGGTCAACGGCCATCATCCGCGGCAAGGCGACATCCTGTGCGGCTTCGCTGCGCGGGCGGACGATTTACACCGTCTGCGACGTGGCGGTGAGCGAACGGCTGAAGGGCGGCGCCGGGGCGGCGGTGGCTGTGGCCACGCTGGGCGGAACCTTGAATGGGGTCCGGCAGGCGGTGGCGGGCGCACCGCGGATCGAACCCGGCCAGGAGTATCTTTTCTTTCTGTGGACAGGCCGTAGCGGCCTCACCCAGGTGATTGGCCTGTCGCAGGGCATCTTCGACCTGCGGCTGCTGCCCGGTGGCGTGAAGATCGCTTCACGCGCGGCGTCCTCCGAAGTGATGCTGAACAGCGCTGGCCAGCGCGTTCAGGAGGAGCCGTTCAGCATGTCGTATGACGAGCTGGCCGCTCGCATCCGGACGCGGCTTCAGGGGGCGCGAGACTGATGTTCCGCTCCGCCCGGCTGCCGGTTCTTGTTCTTGCCGCGGCGGCGGCCGCGCCGGGCTACTATCACTTCATCACATACACGCGTACCGGCCAACCTGCACCAGCCCGGTTTGAGGGCAATCCGGTGCAGTACTTCATTGCCGATCCCGGCCCGGCGGCGATGGCAGCCGGAGATTCTCCCGTGGCGCTCGCCAGCCAGATTCGCGCCGCCGCTTCGGCGTGGAACACGGTGGAGACATCGGAGATGCGGCTGGTCTTTGGCGGCGGCATCACACCCGGCGCGTCCCAGAATACCCCGGCCGTTGATGTGGTGTTCGAGGATCTGCCCCCCGGCATTCTGGCCGCGGGCGCTCCGCGTGTTCGTGGCGATGTGGTGGCCGGCGCGAACGGTCCCTATGTTCCGATTCTTCGTTCGCAGGTGATTCTGCGGCGCGACTTGAGCCAGCAGCCCAGCTTCAGTGACGCTTTCTTCCTCACCCTGGTCCACGAATTCGGCCACGCGCTGGGTCTGCAGCACACTCTCACCTCGGGTGTGATGTCCACCGAAGTGACACGGTCCGTCTCAAAGGCCCGGCCGATTTCAGCCGATGACGCGGCTGGCGTTTCCTCGCTGTATCCGGCGCGCGGCTTCCGCAGTTCCCTGGGCTCGATCGCCGGGCAGGTGCTGGCTGGCGGCGCCCCCGCCCAGATGGCCTCGGTGGTGGCGATCACGCCGGGAGGGTTGGCAGTAAGCGCATTGACCCAGCCCGATGGCGGGTTCCGCATCGACGGTCTGCCCGCGGGACAGCACCTGCTCTATGCCCACCCGCTGCCGCCCGCGCAGCGGCCGGCCGAGGAATCGCCGGCGAACATTCAGTTCCCTCTGAATGCGGACCGCCAGCCCATCACGGAGGCGACGGTTTTTGACACGGTCTTCTACCCTGGCACCCGTGAGGCGCAGACCGCGCTGCCGGTGAACGTCACCCCCGGAACGGTGGCGTCCGGCATCAACTTCAACGTTCAGCGGCGCGCCAACCAACAGTTGTACGCCATTCGAACCTACAGCTTCCCGGGCCAGGTGGCGGTATCGCCGGCGTTCATCAACTCCGGCAATCCGGCCCGCAGCTTCATGGTGGGTACCGGAGCCGGGTTGCTCAACGCGGGCCAGCCGGTGCCCGGACTGCGCGCCACGGTCATCGGAACCTCAGCCGCGGTTCTGGGCATCAAGCCGTACGGCAGCAATTATCTCCAGTTCGATTTCCAGTTCAACCCTTTTTCCGCGGAAGGGCCGCGCCATGTGGCGTTCCAGACGGCGACGGACCTCTACGTACTGCCCGCGGCGATGAGCATCGCAAGCCGTCAACCGCCGTCGGTGGCCGCGGTGATTCCGGCGCTGGACGCCCAAGGCAACCGCGCGGTGGCCGTGATGGGGTCCGGCTTCACGTCGGAGACTCGGGTTCAGTTCGATGGCGCGGCGGGGGTGGTTCGATCGGTGGAAGATGGCGGCACGCGGCTGGTGGTGACACCGCCGGCGATGCCGGTGGGCCATCGCGCCGCCGTGGTGGCGCTGAACGCCGATGGACAGAGTTCGCAGTTCCTGCAAACGGCGCCGTTCTTCGTGAACGACGCGGCGGAGACGCCCGCGCTGTCCCTCAGCCAGAACAGCATTCCGCCGGGCATCGAGATCGCGATCGAGATCAATGCCCCGGGTGCGAATTTCGCGGACGGCCAGGTGGCCTTGGGGTTCGGTTCAAGTGATGTGGCCGTGCGCAAGCTGGTGGTTGCCGGCCCCACGCGGCTGGTGGCAAGCGTGGCGGCCAGTTCCAGCATCACCAGCGGCCCGGTCCATGTCCAGGTGGTTTCCGGCCTGCAGACGCTTGGTCTGGCGAACGGCCTGCTGGTCTCACTGCCGGCCCGCCCGTTCGTCATGACCGGCTTGCCGCAATCGGCCACGGCCGGGGCCGCCGTGCAGGCCAGTGTCTTCAATGCGCCGGCGCTCGCCAACGGAACGCTGCTCATCGGCGACCGGCCGGTGCCGGTGGCGCTCAACGGAAGCTTGCTCCAGTTCCAGGTGCCGCAGGGAATGCCGCCCGGCCCCGCGATTCTGCGCCTCCAGCTTGGCGGCGAGACTTCCCTGCCCGCCCTGCTTCAGGTGGACCCGGCGGGGCCGGCGATCCTGGGCATCACCAATGCCGCCACGCAGCAAGCCGTGGATGCTTCGCGGCCGGCCCGCGGCGGGGATCCGGTGAGTCTCACCGTGTCGAACGTTGCCGACCCGGGCACCTTGGTGGCGCCCGGCCGCGTCACGGTGAACATCGGCGGCATTGAGCAGACCATCCTTCAGGTGGCCCCCAGCGGCGCCAATCACAACATTGTCTTCGCCGTGAGCCCCTCAGTGCCAGCCGGCGCGGCAGGCCTGACGGTGACAGTGGATGGGCGGGCGTCACAGGCTGTCGCCTTCTTCGTCCGGACGCAGTAGCAGGCACGCAGCGGCCGCGAAAATCCCGGTGGCTAATCAATGGCCGCGTAGGCCATTCGCATGAATGCGTACTTGGCATCGCTGGCCCCCGAACCGCCCTGCACCAGGAACACGCCGCTTACGTTGTTCTTCGTATCCACCCAGCCGTGGGTTCCGAACGCGCCGCCGTGCCCGAACGTGCCCACCGGCAGGAAGTTGAGCGTGCCTCCGTTATCCTTGATCACTTCCCAGGTGAGCCCGAAGGTGGTCCCCGGCATGTGGCCGGACCGCAGTTCCGGCGTGTGCGCGGCCGTCATCGTCCCGATCCCGGCTTTCGACAGATACCTGCGTCCGCCGGCCACGCCGCCGTTGCGCAGCATCTCGTAGAACGCCAGCAGATCCTGCGCCGTGGAGTATGCTCCGAACTCGGGGGCCGAATACCGGGCGCCCTTGCGGTACGCCAATGCGTCGCCGCCGAGAATCGTGCCATCGGCGCGCCCCAGCTTCCCGGCCCGCGTGGCGTGCACGGCGGCGATCCGAGCTTTCTTCTCCTCCGGCGGGAACAGGAACGTATCCTGCATCCCAAGCGGACCCCACAACCGGTCCTGCATGAACTTCTCAAACGGCTGGTCCGACACCACCTCGATGATCCGGCCCAGTGTCGCAATCCCCGGATTCGAGTACCGCCACTCGGACCCCGGTTCGAACTCAAGCGGCTGTTGGGAATACACCAGCACCGCCTCGGCCAGCGTGCGGTCCAGAGTCTGGTAAAGCTGGCCCATGCCCGCGGGCGGCATGGAGGAGAGCCCGCTGGTGTGAGTCATGAGGTCGCGCACCGTGATCGGCCGCGCGGGCTTCTTCAAGGTAACCGACCCATCGGCGCCGCGGGCCGCGATCAACGTTTGCCCGCGAAACTCGGGCAAATGCTTCTCCACGGGATCCGTCAGGCTCAACCGTCCTTCCTCGGCCAGCATGACGATGGCCGTACCCACCATGGGCTTGGTCATCGACATGATCTGCACAATCGTGTCCTTGGCCATCGGCTTCTTCGTCTCGATATCGGAGTAGCCCGACGCCTCAAACCCCGCAACCACACCGTTGCGGGCCACCAGCGTCACAGTGCCCGCCACCGAACCCTGGTCCACCATCGCCCTCATCCGGACCGGGATGCGAGCGAGCCTCTCGGCGTTCATTCCATGACGCGCCGTTTGCTGCCCAAGCAGGCAGGAGGCGGCCACAACAAAGGCAAGAAAAGCAATACGATGCATGGAGTCCATCGTAGCGAAAGCCAGTGTCGAAAGTCAGCGCAAGGCCGGAAATCCGCGTGGTACACTTGAATTTACCCACCCCAAAGGGCCTGTAGCTCAGTTGGTTAGAGCGCTACCTTGACACGGTAGAGGTCTGCAGTTCGAGTCTGCACAGGCCCACCATAATTCTCCTCCAGGCCGTACCAGTTTCGATCCGCTGCACCCCAGCCAACGAAGCATCATCGTCACCTGGGAACGCTGCCTGTCAGCGTGGCCGCAACTCGCTCGCCGTACCTCTGCCGTCATGGCGAAGGTCGGGAAAAGAACGCCCACACACTCCCGGCGGCTGATCCCGGAATGCATCGCCTCCGCAAGCGCCAACGCCACATCGCCGGTCGAAATCGAAGATCTCACGCTCCTTCAGACGCCTCCACACGCCACGGTAGAGGACGCCGTTTTCGGAGCAACGGAAGAACGGCCGGAGTTTCGAAGTCTCGAGGCCCGCGAGAACGCGATTCAGGTGGCCTGGGCTTCGCGGGCCGGCCACACCGTTGGACATGGTGACGGCGCAGGCGGACCTCGCGGAGGCGGAAAAGATGGAAGTGCGGCTGCGGTATCAGGGCTATCAGGCAGCCGCAAAGCTGGCGTATCCCCGCGGCGACGCGGATTCGTTCGCGCGCTAAAGCGCCCGCCGGTTTTCGAGCGACTTCGACATCGTCACCTCGTCGGCAAACTCCAGATCGCTCCCCACCGGAATCCCCATGGCGATCCGGGTCACGGTCACCCCCAGCGGCTTCAACAGACGGGAAAGGTAAACCGCCGTCGCCTCGCCTTCCACCGTCGGGTTCGTGGCCAGAATAATCTCCTGCACGCCCCCCTGGGCGATACGGTCCACCAGGCTCTTGATGCGCAGTTGCTCCGGTCCAACGCCCCGCAGCGGTGAAATGGAGCCGTGCAAAACATGGTAAGTCCCGAAGTAGGTCCGGGTGGTCTCAATCGGCAGGATGTTGTGCGGCTCTTCCACCACGCAGATGGTGCCCGGCTCACGCTCATTGCTCGAACAATACAGACACACGTCCGTGTCGCTGATGTTGTTACAGATGGCGCACAGGCCCAGCTTGTCCTTCACGTCGAGCATGGCGTGCGCCAAACGCTCCACATCGTCGCGCTGCGCACGCAGCAGGTGAAACGCGATCCGTTGGGCGGACTTCTGCCCGATGCCGGGAAGCCGCTTCACTTCCTGGATCAGCCGGGCCAGGGGTTCGGCGAAATCCGGCATGGCTCCGTTAGAACATTCCGGGGGGCAGACCCATACCGCCAAGCATGCCGCCCATGCGGTTCCGGGCCTCATCGTCGGCGCGCTTGGCCGCTTCGTTGCAGGCCGCCATCACCATGTCCTGCAGCATTTCGACATCGCCCGCCGCCTCGGGGTCGATCTTCACGCCCACCACGTTCTTATGGCCGTCCATCTTGATGGACACCATGCCGCCGCCGGCCGAGGCCTCCACGCGGATCTGCGCCACTTCTTCCTGCATGCGCCGCTGCATCTCCTGCGCCTGCTTCATCATGGACTGCATGTTACCGGGAAGTTTCATCAAATCACCTTTCTTACTCCGTGAGGTCCCTCACCTGCCGCACCTGGCTATCCGGAAACAGCTCCTGGAACCGCTGCACTTCCGGGTGGGCCAAGGCCCGGTCGGCGGCGTCGCTCGCCTGGGCATCGCGCGGCTTCGCAATCGGCGCGGCGTTCACCGGCTGCCCCGTCACCACTTCCACACGAACCGGGCGGCCCAGAAGTTGATCCAACGTCTTCTTCACATCCGCCGACTTGATGCCGAACAAAAACTCCTTGGGCGTGGTGAACATGATCCCGGCGGGGGTCTCCGCCATATCCGAGTGCTCCACCGCATCGGCGGAAAACGCGCTGCCCGCTTCCACCAGCGCCGCGTGCAGACGCAGCTTGAGCGGACCGGCGCCGGACGCCTCCCCGGGCGGTTGTGCCTGACCAGGACCCGCGGCGGGCGCCGGAGGCGGAACAGCCTGCCTCTGAGCCACACTGCGTTCGAACGGAGATGGACCGCTGCGCACCGGCGAAGCCGTTGGAGCGCCTGAAAGCGATGCCGCTGGACGGGTTGCCGGCGGAGCCGCCGGACGCGCCTGGGTTTGAGCCGCCGGCGGGGCGGCGCCACGCGCCGGTTCCAGACTGGCCAAAGCCTGCTCCACCTCAACTACCTTGGCGGCATGCACCAGCCGTAGAAGTCCCATCTCCAGATGGATGCGCGGCTGCAGCGATGTCTGAAGGTCCCCGAACAGATCGAGCGTCAGCTTAAGGTAGCGGGTCAGTTCCGGCTCGGTGAAAGCTTCGGCCACACCCCGCAGTTTTTCCTGATCGGCCGGCGACGCGGCGATCAACCGCGTGGACTCCCCCTCCTTAAGCGCCACCTTCGCCACCAGCAGATTGCGAAAATACCGCGCCAGTTCGCGGCAAAAATGCTGCAAACTCTGTCCGTTCCGCTCCAGTTCCTGCACCAGTTCGAGCATCCGCCGGCCATCGGAAGCGCGCAGCGCACCGGTCACCTCGCCCATCGAATCCAGCGAAAAGAGCCCCAGCAGTTGCCGCACGTCCCCCACCTGCAGCGTGTTTCCACAGCAGGCAATCGCCTGGTCCAGCGCCGAAAGCGAGTCCCGAACGCTGCCCTCGCCGGCCAGAGCCAGCACTGCCAGCGTCTCCGTGTCCGCCGTAATCCCTTCCTCGCCGCAAATCCAGGCCATCCGGTTCACCAGATCCGTGAAGTCCACACTCCGGAAACTGAACTGCTGGCAGCGCGAGGCGATCGTGGTCGGAATCTTGTGCGACTCCGTCGTGCAGAGGATAAACACCGCCCACTCCGGCGGCTCCTCCAGCGTCTTCAACAGCGCATTGAATGCTTCATTGGTGATCTGGTGCGCTTCATCGATGATGAAGACCTTGTACCGGTCGCGTGCCGGACGGAACCGCACATTCTCACGCAGTTCGCGCATCTCATTGATGCCCCGGTTGGATGCCGCGTCAATCTCGATCACGTCGATCGCGTTCCCCCCGGCGATCTCAAGACAACTCGAGCACTTCCCGCACGGCGCCGGCGTGGGACCTTCCACGCAGTTCAGGCATCGGGCCATGATACGAGCCACCGTGGTCTTGCCCGTGCCGCGCTGCCCGGCGAAAATGTAGCCGTGCGCGATGCGGCGCAGGCTGATCGCGTTGTCCAGCGTGGTCCGCACATGCTCCTGCCCGATCAGTTCGGCGAAAGACTGCGGACGGTACTTGCGCGCAATGACTTGATACATGGGGCGGGAGGGTTCCAAAATGCCAGACCCCGGGTGATCCGCGGCACACGAGCTAAACTACTACCGTTGCTTCCTTCCGGACCTGGCGGGGTTCGCAGCCGCTCATTGCACGAAGCCCGGAGCCTGACAATTCACTAGCTTATCACGGCCGGTTCCCCCGCTCGCCTCCAGACAGGCTAGTCTGTCACGGCCACGTGAAAAGTTCCTAACCCACATTTCCGTTTTGAGCCGCGCGTGCGAATCTCCTGGATGCTCGTCCGCATCAATATCGATAGGGGTTTGAAGGCAGCGAAGACCCCTGCGGAGGACAGCACCCAATGGGTGACAAACAAAACCAGCCCTTTCAGCTCTCGTTC
>VFZY01000098.1 GCA_016870915.1 Acidobacteriota bacterium
GTTTGTCACCCATTGGGTGCTGTCCTCCGCAGGGGTCTTCGCTGCCTTCAAACCCCTATCGATATTGATGCGGACGAGCATCCAGGAGATTCGCACGCGCGGCTCAAAACGGAAATGTGGGTTAAGATGGCCATCGAGATGCCGGTCATCAGATGGCCCGGAATGCGCCAGGAGAACACCCTGGTCAACGGAAAACGCCGGGCCATGAACAGAACCACCGGTGTCAGCAGCGCCCACATCCAGGTGTAGGAGAACTCGGCGAACAGAACGCTGTACCACGGCCTGCCCTTTCCCATCAGCGCCATCCGATAGTGCGACTGGATGGCCATCACACAGCCAAGCAGCGTCCACACGGCCCAGATTTTCAACGCGGTACGCGTCCGGGGACCCAGACGGTCAAAGATGAAATCAGCCAGTTCCCAACGGGAAGATTCTTCCGCTTGATGCATGCTACACGGCTTCCTCCTCAATTCTGGCGTACTTCGCCCTGCACTTGCGCCGGAATCGGCTTGAGTGGTACCCCAGGGGCTCTCAGTTGGGGAATCAGAACCCCTGGAGTGCGCCAGTGTATGCGTTATCCATAGTGATACCGCCTGACGTTGTGGAACAGAATCCATATCGGGTGAAACGGACTTTTTCAGGGGCTAACCGGCCTATTTCGCGTTCCGGTTTTGGTTGTTCCGGTCTTGAAATGAGCGCAACTCGGAGAACGACACCACGTGCTTCTCGTGGGTCTGGCGGTTGTTCACCTCAACCAGCGCGCGCAGCCGCGATTCCACCTTCTTCGCCTCGCCTTTCCAGTTCGTCTGCCGCAGCAGTTCCGCCTGCAGGGTGAGAGCGGGGATCAGGCCGGGGTGCATCACCCCGAACGCCATCTCCCGGATTCTTATCGAGCGCTTCACCAGGTCTTCCGATTCCGGCAGGCGTCCCCGCCTTTGGGCGATCGCCGCCAGGTTGGTCAGCGTGACCGCCAGGTCAGGATGGTCAGCGCCCAGTTGGCCTTCCCGAACCAGCAGGGACCTCCGGAACAGCGGCTCCGCTTCGGTCAACCGTCCCGATTCGTAGTGCAGAACAGCCAGGTTATTCAGGAAGGCAGCCACCTGAATTCCACGCGGCCCGTGCGCGGCTTCCGCCGCGTCCAGAGCGGCGCGATACCGTTCCGTTGCCTCCTCCACCTTGCCCTGCGCCCGCAGCGTGTCCGCCAGATGCAGGCCCACCGCGGCATAGTCGGGATGCCGGCGTCCATAGGCAACATCAATCAGACCCAGAGCACGTTCCAGATATCCGATGGCGGGAGAATGCTGCTTGCGGGCGCGCAGGATCTCCGCCAGATCCACCAGCGCCGGGGCCAGCTTCGGATGATCGGCGCCCAGGGACTTCTCGAGCACCGCCAACGACTGCCTTACCGCCCGCTCCGCATCGTCCAGACGCCCCAGCAGCAGATTCAACCGGCCCAGTTGCGTCAGGCTCGAAGCGGTCTGCGGATGGGCATCGCCCAGCAACTCGCTCCAGATAACGTTGGCTCGTGTTGAAGAGTCCAGAGCCTCCTCATACAACCCCTGAGCGCGGCGCAGGCCGCTGCGCGCGAAAAGGACAAAGGCCAGGCGCCCGCGCTGGTCGGCGGGAAGCCGGCTTGCCATGTCGTAGGCCCGGTCCAGGTACCCGGCGGCTTCATCCAGTCTTGAGAGTGAAATGCAGACGTTGCCGAGAATGGTCAGTGGGCCGATGAGATCGGGGTCGCGGTTGCCGCCTCCCGCCTCGCGCAGTTTGATGGACTGGGTGAGGTTCGCCTCCGCCAGAGCGTGGCGGCCCTGCGCCTGATAGAGTTCACCCAGGTTGCTCAGGACGGAAGCCTTCTCGGCGTGGAGTGGCGCCGCGTCGGAGGACCACAACTCAAGAGCCTTGCGGAACGATACCTCCGCTTCGGCAAACAGGCCGGAGCGGTACTGCGCCGCACCAAGGTTGTTGGTGATCGACGCGCGCTCCCGCGGAGACGTCGCTTCGCGGTCCACCACTTCCAGAGCGGACTTGTAGAGACCGAGCGCCTCCGTGTACAGGCCGCGTTCCTGCAGGCGGTTGGCCTTCCGGTTCAGATCTTCCCATTCGGCGGGTGCGCCGGGCAGCGCGGCGGCCACCACGGCAAGAACGGCCGCTGCTAGAGGGATCCCAGATAACGGCATGGTGTGGGCCTTCCTTCGTTGGCTTGCCGTGGAAGACGAAACGCGGCGGGGTGTTGGTCGCCCGATTGGGCGAACTCCGGCCAAAAAGCGGCGAACGGCCCTTTTTCAGGGGCGAGTAGAATGGGGCTACATGACCCCTCGGCGAAGGCTACTCCTTTTCGGCGCCTGGGGGCTACTCTCGTGCCGGCGGCAGGACCACACGGAACAGTCAACGCCGGAGCCCGCGGCCACCCCCGAGGCCGCCCCTCAGGTGGTGATCGCGGCCGTGGATGCCAACGGCACACCAACCGGAATCGAGACCGTGCCCCGGATCGATCACACAGACGAAGTGTGGCGCGCCAGGCTGAGCCACCGCCAGTTCCTGGTGCTGCGCCGCAAGGGCACCGAGGCCCCGTTTTCAGGCCGCTATTGGAACCACCACGAACAGGGAGTCTACCGGTGCGCGGGCTGTGGCACGGGGCTGTTCGCCTCCGCCACCAAGTTCGACTCCGGAACCGGCTGGCCCAGCTTCACACGCCCGGTGGCGGAGGAGAACATCGCCCGCCAGGCCGATGGGTCGCTGGGCGTGGAACGCACTGAGGTCCTTTGCCGGCGCTGTGGCGGGCATCTGGGCCATGTGTTCGACGACGGCCCGCCGCCGGACGGCCTTCGCTACTGCATCAACTCCGAAGCGCTGGCGTTTGAGCCGGCGGCTCACTCATAGCGCAGGGCGGTGACGGGGTCCACTCGCGTGGCGGCCCGCGCCGGAACGAGGCAGGCGCAGAGGCCCGCCAGCAGCAGGGTGCCAATGCCCGTCGAGAAGACCAGCGGGTCCGTGGGTGAGACCTGCACCAGGATGCCGCTCAGAACGCGTGTGATCCCAAACGCGCCCGCGGTGCCCAGCACCAGCCCCAGACCGAGTTGCCAGGCGCCATCCCGCGTGGCCTGGCGCAGGATATCGGCCCGCGTGGCTCCGAGCGCGATGCGGACACCGAACTCCTGCACAAGCTGGCTTACCGAGTACGCCATCACCGCATAGAGGCCCATCGATGCCAGCAGGAGGGCGAAGGCGGCGAACATGGAGAACATGGTGCCGAAGATACGGAAGCCCCACACGGCCTCGCGGAACACGTCGGTGAGGGTCTGCACGCGGGCTACGGGCAGGTCCGCGTCGATGGTCTGAATGGCGCGGCGGGCGGTGTCTGCCAGTGGCCCCGCGGGGCCGGTGGTGAGGGCGATGAAGTTCATGTCGGGCGCCGGGTCCTGGCGGTACGGCACGTAGAGGCCGGGGGCGAGTTCGGCGGCGTTGAACCGCTGCCGCACGGCGGGCACCACGCCGATCACCGTGAGCCATGGTTGCGGCTTGCCGCCCTTGATCAGGCGGACCCGCTTGCCGAGCGCGGTTCCGTTGGGCCAGTGCCGGTTGGCGAACAGGTGGTTCACCACAGTCACCTCATGCCCTGGGGCGCCATCGGCATCGGTGAACAGGCGGCCGGTGAGCAGCTTGATGCCGGTAATGCCGAAGTAGTTCTGTGTGGCGATGATGCCGTCGACGCGGGGGGCGTTTTCGGCGTCCGGGGCGGGCGCTCCCTCCACCTCAAAGACCCAGCGGGAGGAGCCGCGAACGGGCAAGGAACTGACGGCCGCCGCCTGAACCACGGAGGGCATGCCGCCCAGACGTTCAACCGCCGCGTCCATGAACCGGATCCGCGCATCGAGTTCCTTGTACTTGGCCGCGGGCAGGTTGACATCCATCGTCAGCATCCTGTCCGCCGGGTAGCCGGCGGTCATCGCGGTCTGCTCCAGAAAGTTGCGCACCAGGAGCCCGGCGCCGGCCAGCAGCACGACGGTGAGGGCAAGTTGCGCCACCACGAGTCCGGAGGTGATCCAGCGGACCCGGCCTTGTCCGGTGCTGCCGCGGCCGCCTTCCTTGAGGGCGCGGTTGAGGTCGAGTTTGGATGCCTGCCAGGCGGGGAAGATGCCGGAGGCGATGCCGGCGGCGAGGCACACGGCGGCAAGGTAAGAGAAGACGGTGAGGTCGAGTGAGAAATCGATCCAGTAGGGCTTGTTGACGTTGGCCACGGCGCGGTCGAAGGCACGGACACCGGCCGAGGCAACACCCAATCCGAGGACACCACCGGCCAATCCGAGCATGCCGCTTTCCACCAGCATCTGCCGGACAATGCGGCCGCGGCCGGCGCCGAGCGCGGCACGGATGGAGATCTCGCGGACGCGGCGCAGGGACCGGGCCATCAGCAGATTGGCCACGTTCGCGCAAACGATGAGGAGGACGAAGCCCACGGCACCGAGCAGGGACAGGAACAGGGTTCGGATTTCACCTCCGTTGAACACGTCGTTATAGGGGCGGACGTTGAAGCCGATCTGGGCGTTGTCGGCGGGGAACTCCTTGGCGAGTTGAGCGGCGATGCGGTCCGCCTCGGCCTGGCCGGCCTGTGGAGCGGCGTCCGGGGCCAGGCGGCCGAAAACGGAATAGACTCTGTGGTTCCGCTTCTCGAGATCCGGGCCTGGGACGATGGGCAGCCAGAGGTCTTGGCGGACCGGGAAACGGAAGCCTTCCGGCATCACGCCGATGACCGAGTGCGGGACCTCGTTGATCCGGATGGTCTCACCGAGGATGCTCGGGCGGGCACCGTAGCGGGCCAGCCAGACGTGGTGGGCAAGCAGGACCACCGCGGGGGCGCCGGCCTGGCTGTCATCCGGCCGGAAGCCGCGGCCCAGCACCGGCTGCACACCCGTAATCGGCAGGGCGTTGGCGGTAAGGCGGGCGGCAAAGTAGTTCTCGGGCGTTGAGGCTCGGTCGGCCAGGTTCGGGCGGTCCAGCTCGAAGGCGGCTAGGGATTGGAAGGCGGTGGTGTTCCGGCTGACGGCCTGAAACTCGGGGTAAGAGAGCCGCAGTTCCCGCTGCCCGGCTTTGCGGTTGGTGGCCGAGAGGAACATGATCTCCTCCGGGTTGTCGAACGGCAGGCCTCGGAAGAGCACCGCGTTCGCCAGGGTGAACATGGCGGTGTTGGCCCCGATGCCGAGCCCGAGCGCGAGCACCACAACCAGGGAGAACCAGGGGCTGCGGGCGAGCAGGCGGAAGCCGGAGCGCAGGTCGGCAAGCATGCAGGGTAGGACGATGGCCGGGCCGGGAAAGTTCCCCTTCTTACCGGCCTCGGGCCTGCTCGAGGATGTCGACGTCCTGGGTGACGCCTTCAGCGGCCATGCGGCGCACCTGGGCGAACTGGCGGCTGGCTTCGGCGCGGCGGCCCTGGTGGAGGTAGACCTGGCCGAGGAGGTAGCGGGCGGCGCGGTTGGCGGGGTCCGCCTGGAGGCAGCGTTCGAGGAGGGCGGCGGCGGCCGGCTGCTTGTCGCGCCAGGCGAGGCGGGCCTGGTAATAGAGGACGCCGGGGTGGGCGGGGCGCATGGCGCGGGCGCGGGCGAGCGGGGCCTGGGCGGCGGTGGGGTCGCCTTGTTCGATGAGGGCGGCGGCGAGGGCGAAGTGGAGTTCGAAGCTGGCGGGCTCGGCGGCGGCGCCGGCTCGCCAGTGTTCGATGGCGGCGGCCATGTTCTGGGCGCGCCACTCGACGGCACCGAGGAGGAAGTGGAGGCCGGGGGTTTGGGGACTGAGTTCGAGGGCCCGGGCGAAGGCCTGCCGGGCCTGGGCAAAGTCGTTCCGGGCGAGGTAGGCCTGGCCGAGCACGGTCTGGACTTCGGGCTTTTCGCCTTCGGCGGCGAGGCTTTGGAGTTGGGGGCCGGCGTCGCGGCCGAGCCGGATGTAGGCGGCGGCGAGGCCGAGCCGGGCGCTGAAATCGGGGTTCGGCAGAGCCTCAAAAATGGCCGCGGCTTCGGCCGCTTCGCCGGTTTCGAGCAGCGCGCTGGCTAGTATCTGGCGCGCCTGTTGATTAGTAACATCGACCTTCAGATACTGCCGCAACGCGGCCACGGCACGGGCCGGCTCATCGGCCTTGAAGTGGGCGATGCCCAGATTCAGGTACACGGCGTGCAGCGACGGGCGCAGTTTGAGGGCGGCGCGGTATTCGGCGATGGCGGCGGGGTAGCGGCCCTGGCGGGCGAGCACGACGCCGAGGTTGGCGCGCGCCTCGGCGGAGGCCGGATCGGCACGAACCACCTGGCGGTAGGCCTTCTCGGCGGCGGCCCAATCGCCGGCGCGCTCCGCGGCGCGGGCCTGTTCGAAGAACTGGCGGCCGGTTTGCGCGGCAAGCGCGAGCGCTGTTGCTAAGACGATGGCCGGACTAGAATTCAACCTTGAGTCCGAACTGCATGGTGCGCGGGTCTCGGGCGCTGACCACCTGGCCGAAGTTGGCGGCACCGAGCGCGCCGCTGACGCCTTCGAAGTTCGCGTTGTTGAACATGTTGAACATCTCCCAGCGGAACTGGACGAGACCGCGCTCCTTGACGCGGAAGTTCTTGAATAGGCTGAAGTCCCATTTATTGATTCCGGGTCCGCGAACGAGATTGCGGCCGGCATTGCCGTAGCGTCCGAAGGCCGGGAAGCGGAAGGCATTGGTGTTGAACCACTGGGCGACGGTCTTACTGCCTTTGGCGGACTGGCCGGGGACGACATCGGGGCGCTGGGCGAGTCCTATGGTTGTGCCGGCGAGGCCGATGTTGAAGGGGCGTCCGCTCTGGAAGGCGGTGATGCCATTCATCTGCCAGCCACCGATGAGGCTTTGGAAGGCGTTGGCCGGTTTGCGGAAGAAGGGCAGCTCATAGGTGTAATTGAAGACCGCGACATGGGTGCGGTCAAAGCTGGCGAGTGACCGTTCCGCGGCGCGGTTGTAGGGATTCTGCGGGAGTGCGCCGAAGTTCTCGGCGTCGGCGATGACTTTGGACCATGTGTAGACGCCCTGGAAGCGGAGCCCGTTCGAGAACGACCGGGTGAAGTCGGTCTGCAGCGAGTGATAGGTGGAGGACGCCGTGTTTTCACGCTGGGTGATGGTGGACCATCCGTAATAGGGTGCGAGCAACTCGAAGGGAATGGTGCGAGGGTTGATGCGCGGGTCGAAATCGAAGCCGCCGGCGGGGAACGGGTGGTTCAGTTGGCGGCCCCGGTCGAGGCGAACGCCGCGGGAGCCGACGTAGCTGATAGTGAGCGCGGTGTTGGAGGCCACCTGCTGTTGGACTCCGAGGCTGTAGGTTTGGACGTAGGGGATTTTGTAAATGGGGTCGAGTGTGACGACGGAACGGGGGCGGTCCGCGCCGGCGGAGCCGCGGGAGGGGTCGTCGAGAGGGGGATTGAAGACCTGGACGACGCCGCCCAGGGGCGGGTTGCCGACGAGGCTATAGACATCGTTGCCCTCGACGCGGAAGTAACCGATGCCATAACCGCCGCGGAGGACGGTGCGGGCCTGGCCAGTGACGTCATAGGCGAAGCCGAAGCGGGGGCCGAAGGTCCAGGGATGGTTTTGAACGAGGCCGCGCGGCAGGCCGTCCTTGACGCCGGCGATGCCGTTGAGGAGATCGGTGTTGGGGCCGCGGACCAGTGTGAGGTCCGGGAGGACGGTGGGGGCTTTGCGGATGTCCCAGCGCTCGGGCCGGAAGACGGTGAGCAGGTCATCCTTCTCATAGGCGTGCGGGATGCCGAAGTAGCGGACGCCGAGGTTGAGGGTGAGACGCGAGTTGACCTTCCAGTCATCCTGCAGGAAGAGTTCAATTTGATGGTAGTCGTAACGGGGCTCGACGTAGCGCTGGAGTTCGCCGTAGGTTGAGGCCTGGCCGACCAACATGTCGGCGTGGGGGTGACTGGTGAAGGCTCCGGAGAAGCTGAACGCGCCCTGGAGGGATGGGTTGGTCTGGCTTTGAACCGGCGTGGGGGAGAACTGGTATTCGCCGCCGAAACGGAGGGCGTGACGGCCGATGTTTTTCGTCGTGATGTTGTTCAGGGTGGTGATGGCGTGGTGAGCCCACCAGGGGTAATAGGAGCTCGAGATGCCGCCCCAGCCGCCGGCGAAACTGAGGTCCGGCACTTTGTTCGGGCGGCCTTGCGGGAGCGGGGCGAGGCGGCCGACCGTGAGGCCATCGGGCCGGAGGAAGTTGCCGCGGAGTGTGACGGCGTCTTTCTCGCGCGGGCCGTAGTTTTCAGCGTAGTTGAAGGAGACTTCGGTGAGCACGGTGGGGCTGAAGATCTTGGTGACCTTGGCCACGATGTTCTTGCCGGGTACGCTCGAAACGGTTGAAATGGTGGGGAACGACTGGCCGGACCAGAGTGTGAGAGGCTGCTGCTGGACCCAGGAATCATTGATGTAGCGGAACATCACCTTGGTCTTGTCGGTGAAGTTGTGATCGACGCGGATGAGTTCCTGGCGGAAGTCCTCGGGGACGGAGAAGTTGGCCTGGAAATTGAGGAACCCGGTGGCGAGCGTGGGTTGCGGGAAGAGGTGATTGAGGAGGAGTTGGGCGTTGCGATTCTGGCGGCCGCCGGGGATCTGGTTGCCGGGGAAGGGGGTGCGGGCGGCGCCGCTGGCGGGGTCAATGATGGTTGTGGGGAAGAGGCCGCGGCGCATTTCGGCGGTGGGGGTGGCGCTGCGGACGATCTGGGCGGAGCGGCGTTTGCGCCATTCCTGGGAGAAGAAGAAGAAGGTCTTGTCGCGGTTCTTGTTGTAGCCGGGGAGGATGACGGGGCCATCGACGCGGTAACCGAAGTTGTTGAGGCGGAGCGGGGGTTTGGAGATGGCGAAGAAGTTACGGGCGTCGAGTTTGTCGTTGCGGAGGTACTCGTAGGCGGAGGCGTGGAACCGCTGGGTTCCGGTGCGGGTGACGAGCAGCATGTTGGCTCCGCCGGCGGTGCCGTATTCAGCGCTGTAGTTGCTGGAAAGGATCTTGACTTCGGAGATTGTCTCAAGGCCGGGGTACGTCATGAGGCCATTCTGATTGCCCATGTCGGTGTTCTGAACGCCATCGACCATGAGCCCGGAGTACTTTTCGCGCTGGCCGTTGATGGCGAAACCGCGGCCGCTCGAGAACGAGATGCCGAGTTCGTCGGGGGCGGTGCGGGCGGCGCCGGGGATGAGTTGCTGAAGCGAGATGAAGGTGCGGTTGGAGATGGAGAGATCGGTGATCTGCTTCTGGGTGACGAGGTAGCTGACTTCGCCGGTTTCGGTTTTGACGAGCGGGGCTTCGGCGGTAACCGTGACGGCGTCGGCAAGCTGGCCGACTTCGAGTTTGATGTCGACGCCGAGGCGGCTGGCGACGTTGAGTTGGAGTCCGCCATGGATGGCCTTCTTGAACCCGGAGGCGGAGACGGTCACTTCGTAGAGACCGACGGGGAGTTGTTCGGCGGCGAAGAGGCCGTTGCCGTCGGTGGTGAGCGCGCGTTCGGCTCCAGTGCCGGTGTTCTTGACGACGACGCTGGCGCCGGTGACGGCACCGCCGGAGGCGTCGAGGACGGAGCCGGTGATGGCGCCGGTGATCTGGGCGCAGAGGGGAAGGGCGGTAGTGAGCAGGAGCAGGGTGATCAGTCGCATGTCAGCCTCCAGGGGAGTTTCATTTCGAGCGGTTGAGCTTGGGGCACTATATCACAGGGGTTGGGGTGGGGATAGATGCCGTTGCACGCGCGTTCGCACACTTCGGGCGGGGAGCTTGGCAGGACGGGCGTGATGGAGGGTTGGTGAAGGGTCATAGAGTAGGGCTGGCGGTTACTCCTTTGTGCGTTCCGGGCCTGGAATCGGGGCCGGTTCGAGGGGCGTTTGCGCGGGTGTGGAAACGAACCCGGCGTGGCGCGAAGCGGTTGGCTGGTAGGGAGTTGCGGGTTGCTTTCTAACGGCGAACGGCGTGGCCGGGGAGTGTTCGGCGAGGAGCTGACGCATGATTTTTTCAAGCTCGGCGCGGAGGAGGCGGGCGTGGCGATGGGCACGGTCGCGTTCGCGGAGGGCGGTGACGTAGCTGGAGCAGGTGTTGAGGCGGATGTAGGTGTTGGCGAGGATCTGGTCTTCGGTGGGGTTCTTGTTGCCGCGGCTGATGAGGTTGGCGCGGGCTTCGTTGCGGTTGTCGATGAGGAGGGCCTCTTCGAAACGCTCGGCGCGTTGGATGTGCCAGAGTTCGGAGGCGAGCTGATCGATGAGGCAGCGGTGGATGTCCGGGACCTGGTAGTGGTTGTGGAGATCTTCGCGGAGCTGGTCGTAGTCTTCCTGGGATTCCCAGGGCAGGACCCGGCCTTTGGCGTAGAGTCCGTGCTTGAGGGAGTTTTGGGCGGAGCGGGCTTTGCCCTCGGGGGTGACGGGTCCGTTGGAGAGGGCTCCGTTGGCGCGGGAGGTGTCGGATTGCAGTGAGGTAGTCATGGTTGGTTCTCCGTGCTGATTCTACGGAGCAGGTGGATCGGGATTCCGTTCTGTTTCCGGTAATTGCTTGGAAATAAACGAAAAATAAACTTCGACCGCTTGTGATCGCCCGGCCGGGCCCTCCGCGGAGTGCTAGAAGAACTCCGTGGGGCGGTCCGCCAGCCACGTTCGATAAGCCGGTGTGGCCGGAGGGCAGTGCCTGCAATCGCTGATGACGTGGCACTCGGCGTGCTTCCCGGCTCTGTGTGGTACCGAGCGCTTTTGATGAACCGCGCAAGACGGCGACGAGGCAGATCGAGGAGCGTAAGGCCTGGGGGTCTCTAGCGCCGGTCGAGGTTGAGATAGCCTTTGAAGTCCACCGACTCTTCGTCGCGCGGCCGGTAGGGGACGGGCTTGGGATCCAGCCAAGCCACGATCCTGTCTTTGATGGAGTAGGCAAAAAAGTGGTTGCCGCGCGGGTTGTAGTGGCCGATGAAATACTGCTTCAGGTATTGGTCGTACGGAACGCGGTAGTTCTCGAAGTCGCGAAGCTGCACTTCGTTCATGTCGAAGTACTCGAACTTCTGCTGGCGCAGGAAGTCGACAATCGGCTGGTCGTAACGAGTTCCCTTCTCCTTCCACTCGCGCATGGCGCGGTACGGATCAAACACCACCACCAGCAGCTTCTTGCCGTTTTTTTGGGCAAACTCGGCGGCCTTGGCCAGCGTGAAACGGGTGGCTTCGAAGGCATAGCGGTCCAACAACTCCTGGGCCTGGCGGGGTAGTTCGGCGGCCGGCCGGGTCCAATCGATGGGGCCGCCGAGGATGGTACCCAGCCGGTCAATGCTCTCCCGATCCAGTTCCTTGGTGTAGCCTCGGACGAAAGCGTATAGCTGCAGCGCGAGGTCGTCTCTCAGGCTATCCGCCATGAACTTCGGATCGGTCATGCGGTAGAGCAGCGCGGGCGTGTTGAGTGGATTCGGCTTTTCCTCGAGCTTGCCGGTGGAAAGATTCATCTCCAGGTGCGACCAGAAGTTGGCATGGAACATGGTGCCGCCGCGATCGCTCCAGATTTTGGAGATGAGGGCGTGGCGGCAGCGTAGCAGGCTGCGGATGTGGTCGTCTCCCCAGATGTAGAGGATGAGGTTGGCGGCGGAATGCTCCGTGGACTCTTCGCGGATCATGCGGCGATACGCCTGATACACGCCGTAGCCGCCGACGCCGAAGTTGCGGATTGGTTCGCCGATGTGTCCGGCCAGGTATTCCTGCCAGGTCTCGGCGTCATTCACCTGATCGCCATGGGTGAAGCTGTCGCCGTAGGTGTTGATGCGAGACGGGCGGCCCGCGTAGACGAACTGTGTCCGCGCGCCGTTGGCTTGAACGGTGGAGATGGAGCTGGATTTGTCCATGCCGTCCGCGGGAAGGTAGTTGCCGGGCACGTAGCCAAGTTCCGGATCGAACCTAGCCCACGAGGGGCCTTTGAGGAACCGGTCAATCACCGCCCTCGGCACGGCGCTCTCTTCGAGAAAACGAGTGAACGGCACGACGGGGCTGGCAACACTCTGCGCCAGCGCCACCACGGCGGGCAGGCTGCTTAGCGCCAGCAGGCGGGCGCGACGAGAGTTGGTCTTCATTGCCCACGAGTATACTGCCTGCGCGCATTTCATACCTTCACCCCGCGCCACCGGCCGTCTTTTTGGCACCCGCCGGATACTAAGCCGGGCAGGGGTACACTGAAAGGACGCATGAGACATTCCCTTGCAGTTCTTCTCGCGATCGCGGCCAGTGCTCAGACGCCCGCGCCCAAGGCCGCGCCCGCTAAACCGGCCGCTCCCAAACCGGCGGCGGCTTCCAAGCCAGCCGCTCCGGCGAAACCCGCTGCGTCCGCGGCCAGGCCCGCTGCCGCTGTGAAACCGGCTTCTGCAAGACCTGCCTCGGCGGCCAAGCCCGCGGCGCCGGCCGTGGTGACGGCGGGTTCGGTAAGTCTGTCGCGCGAGGAGTTTATCGCTCTGTGGGAAGGTCTGCCGGAGCAGGCAAAGGCCCAGTTTAGCGGTCCGGGCGGCCAGAAGCGCTTTGCCGAACAGGTGGGAGAGATTCTGGCACTGAGCGCCGAGGCGCGTGCCATGAAGCTGGATGAGCAGGCCAAGGTGGCGGCGCAGATCAAGCTGCAGACGGCGCAGGTGCTGGCGCAGAACGTGGTGGGCAAGGCGGTGGAGGCGGGCGACAGCGAGGCCGAGTTGAAGAAGGCCTATGAGGCGAATTCGGCACAGTATGACACGGTGGCGGCGCGGCATATTCTGATCCGCTTCAAGGGATCGCAGGTGCCGCTCAAGGAGGGGCAGAAGGACCTCTCTGAAGCGGAGGCCCTGGCGAAGCTGCAGGACATCCGGAAGCGTGTGGGGGCAGGCGAGGACTTCGCGGCGCTGGCCAAATCCGAAAGCGACGACACGGGTTCCGGCGCTCAGGGAGGCAGCCTGGGAGAGTTTGGACGCGGGCAGATGGTGAAGGCGTTTGAAGACGCCGCGTTCGCGCTGGCCGACAACGCGATGAGCGAGCCGGTGCGGACCCAGTTCGGCTTCCATCTCATCCAGACCCAGGCGCACAAGCGAAAGAGCTTCGATGAGGTGAAGGGGCAACTGCAGCAGCGCTCGCGGCAGGGCCGTGTGCAGAGTGTGGTGGACGAGATCAAGAAGAAGAATCCGGTGACCATCAACGAGGCGCTGCTCGACAAGGCACAGTAGGAGGCGGCGATGAACAGGTTCCCGACGCGGCGGGCTTTCTGCGCGGCGATGGCGGCGGCTCCGGCCGCGCTGCGCGCTCAGGAGGAGCTGGCGTGGCTGACGCTGGCGGAGGCGTCGGCACGGCTGGCCAAGCGTTCGGTGTCATCGGTGGAGTTGACGCAGGCGTGCCTGGACCGGATCGCGATCTACCAGCCCAAGCTGAACGCGTTCATCACGGTGACCCGGGAGCAGGCGTTGCGCAGGGCTCGCGAGTTGGATGCCGAGCGGCAGGCCGGCCGGGTGCGGGGACCGTTGCACGGCATCCCGATCGCTCTCAAGGACAACATCGACACGGCGGGGCTGCGCACGACGGCCGCGAGCGCGGCATTCGACGACCGCATTCCGGCGGAGGACGCCGAGGTGACGCGCCGGCTGCACGCGGCCGGCGCGGTGATGATCGGGAAGACGAATCTGCACGAGTTCGCGGCAGGCGGAACGAACGCCGCGTCGTACTTCGGCCCGGTGCGCAATCCGTGGGCGTTGGAAAGGCATCCGGGCGGGTCGTCGGGCGGGTCCGGGGCAGCGGTGGCGGCCGGGCTTTGTTTCGGGGCGCTGGGCACGGACACGGGCGGCTCGATTCGCACGCCGGCATCGTTGTGCGGAATCACGGGGCTGAAGCCGACCTACGGGTTGGTTTCGATTCGCGGGATCATACCGCTTACGATGACGCTGGATCATTGCGGGCCGATGACGCGGAGCGCGGAGGACAGCGCGCTGCTGCTGAATGCGCTGGCCGGGTATGACCGGCTGGACATCGCCTCGGTGGAGCACGGGCGGGAGGACTATGCGGCCGCGCTGGCACAGCCGGTGAAGGGTTTGCGAATCGGCATTCCGAGAGCGCCGTTCTTCGATCATGTGGAAGACGACATTCTGAAGGCCGTCGACGGGGCGATTCAGGTCTTGGCGCGCCTGACGGGTGGAGCCTCGCGGGAGACTCATCTTCCGTCCACCACGGGCCTGTTCCTGCCGGGCGAAGTGTATGCGTGGCATCAGGAAAACGTGAAGGGCGGCGCGGCGCGGTATCAGATTCCGCTGCGGCGCACGATCACCGCGGCGCAGAAGCCGCCGGCCCACGAATACATTCAGGCTCGCTGGAAGGTGGACCTGCTGCGCCGGACGATTGATGACGCGTTCCGCGATGTGGACGTGGTGGCGCTGCCCACGGTGCGGCGTTCCCCGCGAACGATCGAGGCATCGGTGAAGCGCGAGGAGAACGATAAGCCGCGCAATCCGGAGTTGAGCAACACGGCGCAGTTCAACTATTACGGGATTCCCGCGTTGACGATTCCGTGCGGCGTGGCGGCGAATGGGATCCCGGTGGGGCTGATGCTGGCGGGTCCGCGATTCTCCGAAGGACGTCTGCTTGCCCTGGCGCACGCGTTCCAGCGGGAGACGGACTTTCACCGGCGGCGTCCGCCGGTGCGGCCGGACACACCGGTTCCGGCGTTGCTGCGCGAAGACAGTTAGGGCCCCACGGATCAGCCGAAGCCGAGTTCATCGGCGCTTTCGAGCGGCGTGCCGCATTCGCGGCAGATGAGCGAGAGGCAGTCACGGCACTGCAGCGGACGCTGGGCGGGGGCGTTGCAGGTGGCGCAGTAATACTGGGTTGTGTCGTCGCTCACGGAGCCTCATTGCTAGACTAACCTTTGCAGGCATTGGCGCGCTGGTTCCATGTGATTGTCGGGGCGGCGCTCATGGGTTTCGCGGGTTGTTCGCGGGAACCGGAGCGTCCACGGGCTATTGGCGAGGCGTTTGTGGGTCCGGCTGTGGTGGAACTGCGGCAGGAACTGTCGCCACGATCGCCGGTGACGGCCAAGGCGGCGCACGGGGAACGCGTCGAGATTCTTGAGAGGCGGCGGCGCTTCCTGCGTGTGCGAACGGGCGCGAACGCAGCCGGTTGGCTCGACGGACGGCATCTGTTGAATGAGAAGCAGATGGCGGCGTTTCTTGCGCTGAATCAGAGTTTCGGGAGTGCGGCCTCGTTCGGCAAGGCAACCGTTTACGAACCCTTGAACGTCCACACGGAGCCCAATCGTGGAAGCCCGAGCGCGATCCAGATCCCCGAAAAGGGCTCCGTGGAAGTCATCGGGCACACGCTGGCGCCGCGCGTTCCCTATGCAGCGCCGTTGAGCGTGGAGCAGAAGAGCGCGCCCCGGAAGAAAGCGGCCAAGAAGGTGTCGAAGAAGGGTTTGGAACCGCCGCCGGCGCCCCCGGCGCCCGCGGTTCCGGGCGCATGGCTGGACCTTTCCAGAACCGTGGAGGATGGAAAGGATCGCCCCACGTTTGAGATTCGCGCCGCGGAGTTGGAAGCCAGCCGGCCCAAGCCGGCGCTCGAAGACTGGAGCCTGGTGAGGACGCCGGAAGCGAAAGTGGGCTGGGTGCTGACCGGGATGCTGGTGATGGCGATTCCGGACGAGGTGGCGCAGTACGCCGAGGGGCAGCGGATTACCTCGTATTTTTCCCTGGGCCGCGTGGATGATGAGGGGCAGAAGAAGGATCACTGGCTTTGGACCACGCAGAGCACCAGGAACCAGCCGTACCAGTTCGACAGCTTCCGGGTGTTCATCTGGGACCTGCGGCGGCACCGCTATGAGACCGCCTATATGGAACGCAATCTGACCGGCTACTTTCCCGTGGAACTGACAACGGTCCGGGCCAAGGTGGGCAGGGTGGAGATGGACCAGCCGGGTTTTTCCCTGGTGACTGCCGCCGAAGATGGCACGCGGTGGAAGAAGACCTATCTGTTCCAGCAGTATCGCGTGGTGATGGTTCAGAAGACACCCTGGACACCACCGCCCAAGCCGGAAGCGCTGCCGGCGGGAGTGGCCACGGCCGCACCCGCCGCGCCGCCCGAACCGGGCTGGTTTGAGCGGCTCAAACGCTGGGGCGCGGATTTGTTTCGCGCAAAGTAAGGGATACTGAGTGAGATGATGAACCTGGGTTTTGTAACGGCTATTCTGCCCGAACTTTCGCTGGAAGAAGTGCTGGCTTTCGCGGCCTACGGCGGTTTTCAGTCCATTGAAGTGATGTGCTGGCCGGTGGGCAAGGCGGAGCGCCGTTACGCGGGCGTGACGCACATCGACGTGGATGGATTTTCGAAGGCCGATGCGGCGCGGGTGCACGAGCAGGTGGGGCGGCAAGGCGTGCAACTGAGCGGCCTGGGCTATTATCCGAACCCGCTGGCGCCGGACACCGCCGAGGCCAGGGCCTACACCGATCATCTGCGGAAAGTGATCCGCGCGGCGCGCATTCTGGGGCTGGATGTGGTGAACACGTTCATCGGGCGCGACTGGCGGCTTTCCGTGGATGACAACTGGCCGCGATTCCTCAAGACCTGGCGCCCGCTGATCAAGTTCGCCGAGGATCAGGGCGTGCGAATCGGCATTGAGAACTGCCCCATGTCGTTCACGCGCGACGAGTGGCCGGGGGGCAAGAATCTGGCCACATCGCCGGTGATCTGGCGCCGGATGTTCAGCGACATTCCGTCGGCGAACTTCGGCCTGAACTTCGACCCGTCGCACTTTGTGTGGCAGCGGATGGACTATCTGCGCGTGCTGCGCGAGTTCCGGGAGAAGATGTTCCACGTCCACGCCAAGGACGCGCGGCTGGACCATGAGCGGTTGAACGAAGTGGGCGCGCTGGCGCACCCGAACGAGTATCATACGCCGAAGCTTCCCGGACTGGGCGACGTGGAGTGGGGCCGGTTCTTCGCCGTGCTGAGCGAGACCCGGTACGGGGGCGCGGTTTCGATTGAGGTGGAGGACCGGGCCTACGAGGGGTCGCTTGAGACGCGGAAACTGGCCGTGCTGCAGAGCGGGCGGTACCTGAAGCAGTTCATGCCGTAGGGCGGGCGGGGGATGCCTTCCGCCTGGCGGCGGCCGCGAGCAGTGCAAGAACGGCCAGTGCGGCTGGGATGAAGGTGTGGGGTTCGGGCACCGGAGTATCGGCGGGGGCGAGCCAGCCGCCGCCGGTGAGTTGCCAGGCGGCTCCGAGAAGGTAGGCGTTGCCGGCCTGGGTGGGGTCGTAGTAGATGTTGAGGCCGCCACTATCGATGAGACCGATCTGGTCGAGGCCGCCGTCGAGCATCAGCACACCGGTGTAGAATGCGCCTCCGGGCGCGGAGCTGGCATCGCGCAGCACCAGCGATTGGCCCAGTCCGAGGCGCAAAAGGCCCCAGGCGAAGTTGTTGCGGCGCCCGGTCACGTAGGCGCCCCGGTCCGTGCCGTTGACATCAAGGATGTGGATGCCGCCGGTCAGGAAGAGGAGTTCCGCAAGCACGGTATCCCAATCCTGGTGACGGGTCGAATGGTTGAACAGGTCTCCGGTGACAAAGAAGCGATCCCCCAGGCCGGCCACAAGGTAGCCCATCTCCATCACTTCGAGCGTTGAGAAGTAATTGTCCGCGGGGTCGCTCTGGAACAGGCCCTCGTTGGTGAAACCGCCCAGGAAGTGGAGGGTCGCGCCGCTGTTCTTGATCCGCCCGGGTTGTGAATTGGTGACGTGTCCGAAGAAGGTGACCCGGCCGCCGGCGGCCTCCAGGGAGGCCATCGTTGTTCAGTGGACCGAACAGGTCCGTGTCGCCGACCAGCGCGATGGCGCCCAGGTTGGCAAGCCCTCCGGTGGAGATGGCGCCACGGCCGAGGATCTGGCCTGTGTTCACCAGGACGAAGCCGTTGTTGTCGAAGCGTCCGCCGGTGAGAGCAATCCAGACCCGAGATCTCTCCGAAGTTGGCGATGACGCCTCCGGTGAGGTTCGACGTGGAGGCATCCAGCGCCAGGACGCCATGGTTCACAATCCCCGCGGCGGCACGCAGCGTGGCGCCGGCCGCGGCACGCATCTCTCCTCCCACGCCGTTCGTGGCGGCGCGGTTCAAAGTGAGCAGTCCTCCGCTCGCCAGGATGAGCCCGTCGTTTTCGACGGCGGCGTTGATGGCGCCGCGGCCCAGGAGGATGGCTCCCGTGGCGTTGTGGAGCGTTCCGGCCAGCAGCACACCGCCGTTGTTCTCAAGCACACCGGTATTGACGATGTTTCCCGCCGCAAGCTGGTGGCCTTGGGCAAGCGAGAGGCTTCCAAGATTGGACAACGCGGCATCCACCCGCAGGGTGCCGGTGAGTTCCACCGAACCCTCATTCCAGAGGTGGCCCGCCACTCTGCCCTGCGCGCGAACGGCGGCTCCGGGCTGATTGAAGAGATCGCCGAAGAGAGTGGCGTTTCGAATGGTGACCACGCCGTGATTGACGACCACGGCATCAATCTGGCCGCCCAGCAGTTCGAGCGAGCCTTGCGAACCGACGGTGAGACCCTCCGTGGCGCGGAGCGAGACATTCTCCGTGAGCGTAAGAGCCGCTAAACCATCGCCTTCGGTGCCGATCTCGAGCGACCGGATGACCGCGCCGGCGGCGGGACCGGACACGAGCACGGGGCTTCCGGCGTCATAGGAATTGATGGAGACGCGATGGGGGTCGCCGGGCATGAGGCCGAGGGTCCAGTTCCCGGGTGTGCCCAATCCGCGCCGCCGGGGTTGCGCCACTGAAGGTCCGGTGTATAGAGGCGGATCTCCTCGGCGCCATCGCTGAGGCTGACGGCGTAGACCACCTGGCCGAAGGCGTTGATGGCTGCCGCGCCTCCCTGGTTGCGCTGCATCTGGCTGACCTGCGCGATCACACGGCCATCGGCGGTATCCTGACCGGGCCGGGCGATGAGGTAAAGGTCCCGGCCATCGCCGATGTAGAGCCCGGCGCCCTCGGCGGTATAGCCTGTAAAGGCAACCGCGCCGTAGTGGTTGATCTGATGCTGGCCGAAGCCGGTGAAGTGCGATGTTGAACCGGGGGCGGGATAGAGTCCCATGGCGACGGTCTCAACGCTGCTGCCGTCCGTGCGGAACACGCCGCTCGAAGCGTTGGTGATGCCGAGAAACGACGCGTGGCCGGAGTTGGAGAACGAGATGAGGGGGAGAATCTCACGCAGAGTGCCCCCGCCCGCGGAGACGCCCGTTTCAACCAGCGATGTGGTTGAAGCACCGTTCCAGCGATGAATCGCGGCGCCGGAGGTGGTGACGGCATGGTAGGCCACCGCGCCGTGGGAATTGATGACCGGGCTTCCTAAAGCAAGATATCCGCTGCCGGCCGCGGTGTTGGCAAGTTCCGTGGATGGCCCGGAGCCGGAAGCGGTGACCAGACGGTCAATGCCAAGCCCATCGCGGACGAACCAGGCGATCTGGCCGGCGGCGTTGATGGAGGGATCCGGCGAGTGATCGCCCTGGGAGGGCAGTTCAACCGGGCCGCGGGGCCGGTTGCTGGCAAACATGGTGTTCGATGTCGCACCGGCTCCGCGGAAGGCGACGGCGCCGTTGCCGATCACGAGGCTCTCAATCGAATCGATGCCCTGCAGGTAGGTGGTGGCGGCGAAGTCGGGCACGTTCAACGGGTCGCCGGAATAGACGAAGACGCCCTGGCGGTAGCTTCGGTCCGGCATCTTGAGAAGCGAAACGAAACCCACCGAACCGTCTTCAGCCAGACGCAGGGACTGGAATCCGTCGTGCATGCCTCCGGCCGTTGAGGGGGTGCCCATGCCGGCGATGGTGGTGAAGCCCGAATCCGGATGCCATGTGCGGACCGTCTGCCCCTGCGATCCCCACGCGATGAACGCCACCTGGCCTTGCCGGTTCAGGACCGGAGCCGAATTGAGCAGGCTGACGGTTGAGAACCCATCCGTGGCGGTTACGGTGACAGTGCCAGCCCACGCGCTTTGCCACCACACGACCGACATGCACAGCAGCCGTCTCGTCATGCTTCCCCTCAATTTCGTTCGATCTTGTTGTTGGCCGCGCCGGCTGTCCCGCTTTGGTCGAGGCCGGCGGATCTATCGGACTTTTGTCCTACACATTCTAGCAGTTCCGGTACTGTTTTCAAATCATTTTCTTTGTGAAGTTGACTGGCCCCGCCGCACCTGCGCCGAGTAGCGTAAGATCGTCACATGTCCACGACACTCACACGCCGGGCATTCGCCGCTTCCGCGGCCGCTGGGGCGGCGGCGGAGGCGGCATCGGCCGCTGAAACCGCGCCTGCGGGGAAATTGAAGCTTTCGGTCTTCTCCAAGCACTTTCAGTGGACGGACTGGAAGGAGACGGCCCGCTGGGCGGCGGAGGCAGGCTTTGACGGCGTGGACTTCACGGTGCGAAGCGGCGGGCACTTGCTGCCGGCGCGAGTGGCGGACGACATGCCGAAGGCCGTGGAACTGGTGCGCAAGGCGGGGCTGGACGTGTACATGATCACGGCGGGGATTGTGGATGCCGGGTCGCCGCACGCGGAAGCGATCGTGCGGACGATGAAGCAACTGGGGATCCGCCACTACCGGTGGGGCGGCTTCGCGTTGGACTATGCCAAGCCTGTGGAACCGCAGTTGGCGGGCTACAGGACACGGTCGAAGGAACTGGCGGACATGAACCGGCAGTACGGCGTCTGCGCGATGTACCACACCCATTCGGGGCTTCGGCAAGTGGGTGCGGCCATTTGGGATCTCTGGTGGATGTTGAAGGAACTGGACTCCCGGCATGTGGGGATCAACTATGATATCGGGCATGCGACGGTGGAGGGGGGCTATGGGGGGTGGATCAACTCGGCGCGGGTCTCGGCGGGGTTGATGCGCGGGGTGGCGTTGAAGGACTTCACATGGGCTCGCGATGCTCGGGGGCGCTGGCTGCCGGCCTGGTGCCAGCCGGGCCAGGGGATGGTGAACTTCGCCGGTTTCCTCGCCATTCTCAAGGAGCAGAGGTTCGATGGTCCGGTGCAGGTGCATTACGAGTACCCGGAGGTGGGGGATGCGCACGCCGGCAAGGGGATGTCGATTCCGCAGGCGCGCTTCCAGGAGATTCTGAAGCGGGACCTGGTCTATTATCGCGAACAGTTCCGGGCGGCCGGGGTCTGACGGCGCGCGGCAGGGGCTGCTAGTTCCGGCTGGTCTGGAATCGAAACCGGACGCCGCCCCAAACGCCCCGGGGGGCGCCTGGGGCGTAGAAGGTGACGTTTTGCACGGGGAACTCGCCGCGTATGGCGGGGAATGGCCGGGCGATGAAGTTGCCGGCGGCGGTGAAGCCGGTGGGGCCCAGTTGGGCCGCCGAGTAGTACCGGCGATCGAACAGATTGTTCACCTGAACGAAGATTTCGGTTCGGCGGTGCACGGTGAGGCGCGCGCCCAGGTTCACCACGGCGTAGCCGGGCGACTTCCCTTCCCCCAGATAGTACCGGCCGTCGGGCCGGTGCAGACCGTTCTCATTGCCGCGGGCGAGGGAACTTGAGACGCCGTTGACACCCGCATCCAGCTTGAGATTCGGCAGGAGGTCGAACTCACCGAACGCCTTGGTGAGGTGACGCGCGATGAGAGGGATGCGGTTGCCCGGGGAGATTCTGATGGCGCCTTCGGTGCCGGGGATACCGTCAAGGGCATCTTCGTTGGAACTGTTCCCGGCGCCATTGACCTCTTCGGTGCTGCGAAACGTGGCGTCGAGCAGCGTATAGCCGCCGCCCACCAGACCCCGGCGGAGGCGCCGGGTGAGTTCGGCTTCCAGGCCCCGGCGGCGCGTCTTGTCGAAGTTCTTGAAGTAGCCGTAGCCGGTCTGTTCGGAGGCGACGAAGAGGATGTCGTCACGATTCGCGGCCTGAAACACGCCCGCGCTCCAGCGCCAGGACCCTTCGGAGAGGCGGCGGATGCCGGCTTCGACGGTCAGGGTGCGGACCTGTTGCAGGGGCGGGTCGCCCTGCATGGCGTTGGGTAAGCGGCAGGGGGCTTCGGGGTCGGCACAACCGAGTTCAATGGCTGTGGGGGCGCGATTGCCCTGATTGAGGCTGGCGTAGAGTTGCACCGCGGCCGAAGCTTTCCACGTCGCGCCGATCGCCGGGTTGAAGCGGTTGAAGACGTGGAAGCCGGTGAGGGATCCGGTGCCGGGGAGCGGGCGTATGCGGTCGCGATTGTCCACCGAGGTGCGGTTGAAGCGGCCGGAAAGCGTGAGACTCAGACGGCCCCAGGGCTTGGACGCCGTGGCGAAGACGCCAAGGCTTCGAATGCGGCCGGTGAGGTTGACGCGGGTATCGAACGGTTCTCCGTCGGCCTCGCCGCCCGAGACACCGTCGCCGAAAGCGCCGAGACCTGTGATGCTACGGTCCGGATTGAGGTAGCCGAGTTCGGTTGATTGCGTGAATCCGACGCCGCTGGCATCGTAGGCGGCGCCGGCGGTCACCTGGCTGAGGCCGCGAAACCAGTTCCACTGGCCCGCCGCGCCGTAGTTGCGTTGAGCGGCCACGGAGCGGTTGATCAAGCCGTTGCACTTTTCGGCGGGCTCATCGCGCAGCAGCACGTTGGCGATGCAGCGCCAGCGCGGGAAAGGGGTGTTTGCGGCATTCTCGCCGGCCAGGGGAAAGCCGCGGTAGCCTGCCGCGGTAAGGGCGGCGCGCTCGGCGGCATTGGGCTGATAGACGGACTGATTGAGCGAGTCCTCGTTGAGGTCGCCGTTGAGAGTCCGTGTGCCGATGTAGCGGAAGTAGGCGTTGCCGGAGAGCGTCATGGAGGCGCCGAGCGGACGGGCAAGATTTACGTTCGCGTACGGCGCCCGGTGCCAGGTGACATCGGGCCGGGTGTAGATGGACCGGTAGTCACGCTGAAGAAAGCGCTGTTCGCCCAGTCCGTTGCCGATGAGCGCGTTGTTTGCGAAACCGAACGAGATGGAGGGCCGGAATGCGGCTTTGAGGGGTTCCAGCTTGCCGAAAAACTGCCGGACGTTGGTGGGCGACGATTCGCGCCAACCGTCTTCGAAAAAGAGGCTGCTTCCGAGAAACCATGCCAGTTGCGGCGTGCTGCCGCCTTGTTCGATGTCGGCCATCTTGCGGCCGAAGCTGCCGCCTCGCAGGGTGAGGGCCGTCGAGTCGTGGCTTAGACCGCTCTTGGTGCGAAGGGAGAGCGCCCCGCCCAGCGTATTGAGGCCAAAGAGGGGATTGGAACCGGGCACAAGCGCCATTTCGGAGATGGCGGCCCGGGGAATGAGATCCCAGCCGACGGAGTCGCCGAACGGCTGGTTCTGCCGGACGCCATCGATGAAAATGGAGATGCCCTGCGGGGTCCCAAGAAGGGGCGAAGCCG
>VFZY01000099.1 GCA_016870915.1 Acidobacteriota bacterium
ACAGGCATGTTGTCAGTTTTCGTTTTTGTGCGATGGTCGAAAGAAGCCATCCGCAGGCACTGGCCCGCCCTCGGAAAGGGGATTCTGATCAAATCCGGCCCGGGAGTGAGGCGTTGGTGTATACTGTCGGGGTCCGGGAGACCCAAAATGGAAATCCCGGCTGAACCACAACCTGGGCGGGGCGTATCTGGTGTCCTCCATCGGCCCCGACTGGCGCGGCGCGCCGTGGTTCCGGCCCAACATCACCGGCGACCCGCTGATGCCCAAAGGCCAGCGCAGACCCGACCAGTACCTGAACCCGGCCACGGTGGTCCTGCCCACGGGCAACTATCCGTTCGGCAACGCGGGCCGCAACACGGTGCGTCTGCCGGCATTCTTCCAACACGATCTGGCCATTACGAAGGACTTTACGCTGCCGCGCGAATCCACCGCGCTCCAGTTCCGCGCTGAGTTCTTCAACCTCACCAATCGAACGAATTTCCAGATCCTGGGCCGTGACGTTTCGAATCGCAACAGCCCGTCGTTCGGGCGGTTCGCCAGCACGTTTGACCCGAGGCTGGTGCAACTCGCGTTGAGGTTGACCTTCTAGCCTGGCCCTTCTTCCGGGCGCCTTGGCGGCTTGGCGCGAGACGATTTTCCAGGCCATTGACCATACGGGTGATGCTGTCCCCGACAAGAAGGCGTGTTGGCTGACCGTCCGGAGTCCACGCTGGGCAAGCTCATGCGAGAGTTTGACGACGGCGTTTTCGGTTGTGGCGGCTTTCCCAGACTATGGATGAAGGCGGCTGTCGTAGAAGCTTTGCATGACGGCGTTCGCCTCAACTGCCTTCCGCACCTGACCAGCGAACTTCGCCAGCCCGCGCCCTGGCACGGCGACCAGAATGCGGTCATCCGGAATGGCCGTGAATGTTCGCATGCCGGCGCAGCCGAAGGAGAGCATCGCGCGGTCCATCTCATGGGCGATGGGAAGAATCGCGCAGCCGGGGCGGCCCCAGACCGCGGGCGCGTTGTCGCCATTCCAGCGGCAGGCCCCGGTGGCTTCGCCTGCCAGCATCGCCTGGCGCGGCGTGAGCCACAGCACGGCGAGGTCGGGGGCCACGGGTAGCGCGCCCAGAGGCCCATAGACGATCCCCGTCTTCTGCTTGCTGACGCCAATGAGACGGCCGGCTTCCGCCGGGTCAATGTACTCGCAGCGGGCCATCATGCCCACCACGTCCTGCAGCATCGACATCACGTCCGCGGGAAGCTGGAATCCCATGGTCATGGCGCCGATCGGGCAGTTGTGATGGGCAGCGGCGGGCGCGTAAAAGACGCCGGATTGGGCCCGGGTCCAGAAGGAGCAGGCAGACGGCGCCACGCCATCGAATACGGTCAGTCCGCCGGGCGCGCCATCGACGAAGGCCAAGCCTACCGGCGGGAGAGTGAGGCCGAGAAGGCTGGTGAGTTCCTGGTTCAGTTCAGAGTTGGTCATTGAGGGAAAGGAAAAAATCCATTCTAGACCACCTCAACGATCAGGCACTTCAGGTACAGGGTTTCGGGCACCGTGAGTAGCACGGGATGATCGCTGCTCTGCGACCGGCGTTCCAGCACCCGCAGCGTCCGCCCCGCATCCAGCGACGCCGCGGCCAGCAACTCCAACAGCATCGCCTCCGAGACGTGATGGGAACAGGAGCATGTTACCAACACACCGTTCGGCCCCAGCATCTTCAGCGCCCGGAGGTTGATCTCCTTGTACCCGCGCAGAGCGCCATCGATAGCGCTCTTCGACTTGGCGAACGCCGGCGGATCGAGCACGATGGTATCGAAGCGGCGGCGCCGCGCCTCATAGCCGCTCAGCAGGTCGAAGACATTCGCTTCCGTGAACCGCACGTTCTCCACGCCGTTGGCGCGGCGGTTCTGTTCAGCCAACGCCAGCGCGGCGGCCGAACTGTCCACGGCCTCGACATTCGCGCACCGGCCCGCCATGTGCAGAGCGAAGCCGCCGTGGCAGGTGAAGCAGTCGAGCGCTTCGCCGTGTGCGTAGCGGGCGGCCGCCGCATAGTTCTCACGCTGATCCAGGTAGGCGCCCGTCTTCTGGCCGGTGAGCGGGTTCGAGTGCCAAACCAGGCCGTTCATGCGAAAGGCCACATCGGTGGGGCATTCGCCTTCCAGAACGCCTGCGGCGGGCTCCAACCCTTCGTGCCGGCGCGACGGCGAATCGCTGCGTTCGACGATACTGGCCGGGGTGAAAAGTTCGCCCAGAAGACCGGTGATCTGGGGCTTCAGCCGCTCCATGCCCTGGGTGAGGAACTGAACCGAAAGATGCGGGCCATAACGATCGACGATCAACCCCGGCAGCAGGTCGGCTTCGGCGTACACCAGACGGCACGCCTCGCTGTTTTCCACCAGCCGCTGGCGGAGAGAAGCGGCCGCTCTCAACCGGCGTGCCAGGAAGGCGCGATCCACCGTGGCTGGCTCAGACGAAAGCAGCCGAAGCGTAATCTGCGACGTGGAACTGTAGTGGGCGATTCCAGCCGAGTGCCCACGCGCCCCGGCAATCTCCACCACGTCTCCAGGCGCGGCGGAACCCCGGTCCTCAACGTCGCTCGAATAGATCCACGGGTGGCCGTTCCGCAGGCGTGCAAGGCCGCGCGCGCTCACGCGGACGCGAGGGGTCAAAACGCCGCCGGAGCACCGCGCAGAGCCATCAGCCGGGCAATGCGCTCCTCTGTGGCGGGGTGCGTCGAAAAAAGACGCATCATTCCCTGGCCCGAAAGCGGCTTGATGATGAACATGTGGGCCGTGGCCGGCGAAGCGTCCATGGGTATCCGCTTCGACCAGGATTCAAGCTTCCGCAGCCCGGAGATCAGACCATCGGGGCTGCCCGTGTAGCGGGCCGCGGCGTCGTCGGCCGAGTACTCGCGTGTGCGCGAGATGGCCATCTGGATCAGGGTGGCGGCGATGGGGGCGAGAAACAGCATCAGGATGCCCGCCAGCGGATTCGACCCCTCTTCATCGTCTTCCGACCGCGATCCGCCGAAGAATATGGCCATCTGGGCCATGTACGTGATGGCCGCGCCGATGGTGGCGGCGACGGAGCTGATAAGAATGTCGCGATGCTTGATGTGGCCCAGTTCGTGAGCGATGACGCCTTCCAGCTCACGGTCGTCCATCAGTTCCAGGACGCCAACCGTGAAAGCGACGGAGGAGTGCTCCGGGTTTCGCCCGGTGGCGAAGGCGTTCGGAGAATGATCGGGGATCACCCACAGGCGCGGCATCGGCAGGCCCATACGCTGGCACAACTGCCTGGTCATGGGCCCCACCCGGCGCCAGACTTGGGTGTTCTCCTGCTCCGTCACCGGCTGCGCCTGATACATCGAAAGCGCCATCTTCTCGGAGAAGAAGTAGCTGAAAAAGTTCATCAGAACGGCCATGATCAGGCCGATGAACAGGCCCCGGCGGCCGCCGATCGCCTGGCCTCCCAGCAAGAGCATGCCACTCAGCAGGCCCAGCAGGAGCGTCGTCTTAATCGCGTTCATAGGGAATTGGGGCTTCCTCCCTCTATTATGACGCAGCCCCATCCGGAAGGTTGCGCGCGTGGCCCGGAAAGCCGGCTACTTCCCGGCGCTAAAGGCCTTGTACTTCTCCGCGATGCCCGCCGCCGCGGTATCGCCCGCGTGGATCACCACACGGTACCGGAATCGCATCGACTTTCCGGGTTCGAGCGTCATGCCGCCGTTCTTCGACTTGTCGCGATAGAAGTCATGTTCGCCGAAGATGTTGGCGGCAAACAGGCCGTAGGCGCGCGAGTGCCAGTACGTTGGGTGCTTGGGGTTGCCGGGATGGTCGAGGATCGCGATGCCAAGCTGCTCTCCCTGGATGGACCCGGAGTAGTCCACCCACGGCGACCGTTTGCCCCAGACGTTCTTCTCCTTGCTGTTCCCCTCGGCGGCCAGCATGGTGCCGGTGCGTTCTTCCTCAAGTTCCCGCGCCAGACGAATGGCGAAGACGCCTTCCTTGGTATCGCCGAACACGGATTTTTCGACCGCGGTAAGGGTGATGTCGAAGTCGATCACCCGGTCCGGTCCGCCGGCGTGGAAGGTCATGGTGCGAGTCTCGGTGAGCAGCAGGGTCCCGTTGCCATCCTTCCACTCGAAAACGCCCGAGACTGAGCCCGACTTGCGGCCGCCCTTGGCCGCGGTGATCTTGCGGGTGGTCACCAGGCCCTTGCCCTTGCCCACACCTTTCTGATCCTTTTCATTGGCCCAGAAATCCCAGCCGTTGACGTCGCCGTGCGTGAACCAGAGGCCGCGGTGGTGCGGGTGGTCGCGCTTTTCGCCCTCGACATTCTCCATGGGAAAGCTACGGCTGACGATGGTGCCGGAGGCCGCCCGCAGCGGGTGCAGATACGGCTTCGGTTCGCCTGGCCCGTGAAAAAGCGTGGTGAACGGCTTGCCGTCGATCTCGACCGCAACCCGGCCGTCCGAAGGCGTGATCTTGACCTGGCCCGGAAGCCCGGGGATCAGGGCGGCCCAGAGGGAGGCGAGCAGGCAGGGGGCGAAGCGTGGGGTGGACATCAAGTCGAGTACACCACAATCCGGCCGTGCGATACAATGAGGTATCCTCGCGGTCCGGCGCCGTGCCGGTACACTCGCGTGGTCACTTGCAGGGAGGATTACGATGGGTCCGTTGGGCTGGCAAGAGACGTTGTTCATCTTCGTACTTGCCCTTCTCATCTTCGGTCCGAAGAAATTGCCAGAGTTGGGAAAGAACATTGGCAAGGCTTTGACCGAGTTCCGTCGCGCATCAAGCGAGTTGAAGGACACCTTCAACCGCGAGATGAGCTCCATCGAGCGGGAAACCGAATCGTTGAAGGAAACGGCCAATCAGGTGACGGGTGATTTGAACTCCACCTATTCCGGCTACGACTACAACTACTACGATTCGGAAAACTACACCGGCCAGTCCGTCACCACGGACGCCACCGCCACGAATTCGTCAACACCCAGTGCGTCCGCGGTTGAGGGCACTGGTACGCAAGGCACTGAGGAAGCTGCGTCGAGCGCGGCCCCGGATCCGGTCCCAGGTGCGGAGGTAGCCGCGAACGGCGCGGCGCCCGCCCCGGATGCCACTGTCGATCCGGCGCCTGCTGCGGCTCCCGCCACGCCTGCCTCCGAACCCGTCAAGCCGGCGGTGCATAGCTAGGGGCCGTATCAAAGAAGATGGCTGACGAAGAACGCACGGGCGGCACTCCGCCCGATCCCGAGCGGCCCGTTGTCAACCGGCCGGAAGGCACGGAACCGGTGCGGACAGACCTGGCGCCTGAAACCTCCCCGGACGGCGCCGCCGGCGAACCGGCGAGCCCCGTGGTGAGTTACGAACAGCGCACCGACGACGCCTACGGCTACCACGACGACCCCTACTACAACACCGATTACGCCAGCCCCGCCGCGCCCACCGAGACCACTTCGGGTGACGGCAACGCGCTGGTTCCGGCCGCTACCGGGGGCGGGTCCAGCGAGCCGCCTCCCTCCAGCCCGCCCGATGAAGAGGATCAGGAGGACGAGGGCATGCTCCGCATGTCCTTCCTCGATCATCTGGAAGAACTCCGCGCGCGCCTGATTCGGGTGGTGCTGGGTCTGCTGGTGGCGTTCCTGGCCTCGCTGGTCTTCGCCAACGAACTCTGGCTGCTGGTGAGCGAACCGGCGGCGTCCGCCTTGAAGTCGCTGGGGTACGATCCGAATCTGGCGCAGATCACACCCATGGATGCCTTCACCATCATCTATGTGAAGCTGCCCCTGCTGACGGCACTCTTCCTCGCTTCACCCTGGACCCTGTGGCAGGTTTGGGCATTCATTGCCCCGGGCCTTTACAAACGTGAGCGGCACATGGCGGCTCCCTTTGTGTTGACCTCCGCCGGACTGTTCATCCTGGGCGGCGTGTTCGCTTACTTTGTCGCTTTCCGCTTCGGTCTGACGTTCCTGTTGGGTATTGGCAAGGACCTGAACGTCAAACCGGTGGTCTCGATTGTCGAGTACTTCGACCTCTTCGTGAACGTCATGCTCGGCGTCGGGCTGGTTTTCGAGCTCCCGGTGCTGATCTTCTTCCTGTCGCTGCTGCGGCTGGTGACGCCCGGGTTCCTCATCCGCAATTCGCGCTACGCCATCCTGCTCATTGTTCTGGCGGCGGCGCTCATCACACCCACGCCGGACGTGGTGAACCTGATGATCTTCTCGGTGCCGATGTGCCTGCTCTACTTCGTCGGCGTCTTCGCTGCGTATCTGCTTGATCTAAGCCGCGAAGGCCGGAAGTTCCCGTGGGTCTTCGTGCTGGGGATCGTGCTGGTGCTGTTCGGCCTGGCTGCCGGAACGGTGTGGCTGGCGGTGGCCAAGTTTGGGTTCAAGCTTGTGCCCACGTGGCCCTATCTGATTCGTTGAGTGCGAGGCGCGGCCTATGGGGTCCGCGCCTCTCCTTACCGGCCCTTTACGACGCGGACTCAGGCATAATGGTGGGGGAATCCATGAGCCAGACGCTCCAATTGGGTTGCACGCAGGTGGAAGAGTCCACCCTGGCGGATCTCTGCCGGCGGTATGAAGTGCGGGAACTCTCGCTGTTTGGATCGGCCGTACGGAACCAGATGCGACCCGACAGTGACCTTGACCTTCTCGTTGAATTCCTGCCGCAGGCGCAAGTGGATCTGGTGGATTACGCGGGATTGATGTTGGACCTGTCGCGGCTCCTGGGCCGGAAAGTGGATCTGGTATCAAAGAACGGGCTGAAACCTCTGATCAGGGCCGCCGTGCTTGAAGAAGCCCGGCTCCTGTATGCGGCATGAGACTCTTTACCTCAACGACATCGTTGAGGCCGCCGACCACATCGCCGAATTCATAGCTGGTACGAACTTCCAGGCGTTTCAGGAATCCGAGATGCTGCGTAGCGCGGTGGTCCAGAAACTGGGTGTGATCGGAGAAGCTGCTGGGCGGATTTCGGCGAACCTGACGGACCGCCATCCGGAGGTGCCGTGGCCCCAGATTGTGGCCTTCCGGAACATCCTCATCCACGCGTACTTCAGCATTGACTGGGATGTAGTGTGGCGTGCTGCCGCGAATCGGTGCCCAGTCTTGCGGGGTCAGATCGCGGCTATTCTGGCGGCGGAATTGAGTGTGCCGGACGGATCAGGCATGGAGTGAAGAGGCGGTCTCCAACCCAAAGTGACAAATCTACCCCTTGTAATCCATTTTCACCTGTGCTCCAAACAAGGGCACCTGGATCCCGCGCGTCAAAGTGCGCCCAGTAGCCGCACTCGTTGCCCCGTCGCTTCGCTCGGTATTCGGGCAATCTAATCATCGGGCAATCTAATTAAGGGATGCATTGCTATCTCTTTTCAACGAATTTCGACCAGGATGATCACCATCCTCCTGTTCAGCCTGCTTCTATTGTCTAATTCGGCCCTGGCCGGAGGTACTTGATGACCTCGATCTCGGCGGTGGGCCCGGATGCGCACCCTGTACTGCCATCGCCGCGAACAAACTGGCCAATCCCACCGGCGATCTGGTCAAAGTGGCGCGTCTGGCAGCAGCAGACGGCCCTCTTGACAACGCCGCCATGCTCCTCGGCGGCGCGATGCGTGGAACCGGGCTGGGTGACGTGACCATGATGATCATGGACACTTTCATGACGGCCATGCGCAAGGTGGACATTGTCCTGGTCGGGCACGGCGGCCCAGGCGCCATTCAATTGGGTGGTGCTGACCTGCTTGATGGCGCGACGAAAGCCAACTTCGCAGCGGCGGTCCGGGGTAAGGTCAACATGCTCACCCTGTTCGGCTGCTGCGTGGCCTCCGGAACCGGCCCGGCCTTTCTCCAGATGCTTGCCGACATGACGGGCGCGCAGGTCAAGGCCTACATGGGTAAGATCGGTGTCGCCAAAGGCATAGACGGTGTGATGGACGGTTTCTATGTCGAAGGGGGAGCGACGTCCTTGAAGACCTTCAATCCCGTACCTGAACCAGCGACATGGCTGGCCGTGGCAATGGCGGTAGCTCTGATTCTGGCGTTTCGCCGGTAACGTTCGACTGGGATCCGGTCAACGAAAGGGCCGCCTTTCCGAACCGCTGACCGGATCCAGGCGAGCCACTACGCCGATCCGCCCTCCGCGTCCAGCACGGTGGCTACGGCGTGGATCACCGCCGCGATCCGCACCGAAGCCAGCACCGTTTCCGGCTTCATGCCCTTCTCAATCACATTCTTCTCATGTGCCGCCACGCAGTCCCGGCAGTTATTGATCGCCGACACCGCCGTGCACCACAACTCGAAATCCACCGGATCCGTTCCATGCGTCCGGATCACCTGCATCCGCAGCCGTGCCGGAATCGTCGAGTAGGCCTCGTTCGGCGTCAGGTGCAGGAACCGGTAGTAGACGTTGTTCATCGCCATGATCGCCGCCGCCGCACGGGCGCCTTTGAGGGCTTCCGGATCCAGGCCGTTCGCCACAGCCTCATCCGTCACCACACGTGTCAGCGTGGTGTTCCGGGACGCGATGGCCGCCGCCACCGCCGTTCCCCAGGCCTGCCGCGCGGTGAGCTCCGGCTGCTTGAGCAGATTGCCCAGGTTCAGCCGGAGATCCCTCGCGTAGTCAGGTAATGCCGCCAGCAATGCCTCAACCGTCATCGGTCAGACCTTAATGGTGTCCTCGCCCTTCTTCCAGTTGCAGGGGCAGAGTTGTTCTGTCTGCAGCGCGTCCAGCACCCGCAGCACCTCTTCGGGGTTGCGGCCCACTGAAAGGTCGGTCACCGAAACGAACCGGATGATGCCATTCGGGTCCACCACGAATGTGGCCCGCTGCGCCGTGCCCAGATTCGGATCCAGGATACCGAGCGCGTTGCACAGCTCATGCTTCAGGTCCGCCAGCATCGGGAACGGAAGATCGCGCAGATCCGGATGATCCTTGCGCCAGGCCAGGTGCACGAAGTGTGAATCCACGCTGCCGCCAAGCACCTGGGCATCGCGGTCCGCGAACGCGGTGTTCAACTTGCCGAAAGCCGCGATCTCTGTCGGGCAGACGAACGTGAAATCCAGAGGCCAGAAAAAGTAGACCTTCCAATTGCCGGCATAATCCTCATTCGTAATCGTGGTGAAAGCCGTCCTCAGATCCGTGCTCACCGTGGCTTGCAGACTGTAGGCGGGGAACTGTTGTCCAACTCCAAGCATGCTTGTTTGTTGACTCCTGCTATTTCGGATGCGATCTCAGGGGAAAAGGATTCGGAGCCACTCCGGCGCCATGGTCACGCGGGGGAGACTCCCCTATCTTGCCGCAGCCCCCGAAGCCGCCCGGCGCGCCTCCAGGCGCCGCCGAAGCACCCGAGCCGCTTCGTGACCCGGCTCAAGCGCCAGAGCGCGATCCAACTCCGCCACCGCCTCGCCCAGCCGGCCCGTCTCCGCCAGCGCCCGTCCCAGTTCAAAGTGGACATCCGGCGCCGGCGCCGCCCCCTTCAACACGGGAATCGCCTCCGTGGCCCGCCCCTGCCTGATCAGGAACCGCCCATACGCCAATCGCTGCGCACCGCCCGGCCGAGCCATCGCCCGCTGATACCAGCTCTCCGCCTCGCCGTATCGCCCCAGTGCCTCCAGCGCCTGCCCCAGAGCCAGCTCCACGCGGCCCGGAGCGCGATCCCCCTCCAGCAGCCGCTCCATCTCAACACGCGACTCTTCGTGGAAGTCCGCGCCATACAACGCCCGCGCATAGAAGTAACACGCATCTTCCGGCGCCGGCCGCGCCCGGCATGCCTGCTTCAGCGGACCCAGTGCCGCCCGGTATTCACGCCCCGCCGCCAGCGCCACGCCCAGAGCCTTGGCGTATTGCGCATCGGCGGGATTCAGGCGCAGCGCCTCCGCGTAAGACGTGGCCGCCTCGCCGAACCGGCCCTGGTCGAACAACTGGGTGCCGCGCCGGTAGGCCTCCCCGCCGGGAGCCTGCGCCAGCAGCAGCATCAGCCCCGCGCTCAGGCTCAGCGGCAACGCTTACCCCTTCATCTCGCGGATCTTCACCGGCCGTCCCTCGCGCGCCGAAAGATCCGCCGCGAACACCACGCGGTGCGTTTCGAACGCCGTCGCAAAGTCCGTGTACGGCATTGGTTCATTCTTCTTCAGAGCATCGACGAACGCCTGAAACTGAGGCTGATACGGGTGGTCCGCCACATCGCCTGAATCCACCACCGGCACGCCCAGGTTCGCCCAGCGATCCTTGTACATGCCGTTCCAGCGGAAGCTGGTGAACTTGTCGTCCAGCACACTGCCATGGCTCCCCACAAGGTGCTGGTGGAAGTAGTACGGCTGCAGGCAGTCGGTGACCGACGCCACCTTGCCCACGCGGCCGTCCTTGAATCGCAGAATGGTCACCGATGTCGTCTTGTACTCGTAGGGCTTGAAGTACTCACTCTCCGATCCGGTGGCGTAGCTGGTCACCTCGTCCACCGGGCCCTTCATGTAATGCAGCAGCAGATCCAGCGCATGGCACCCCGCCGTCAGCAGGCTCGATCCGCCAAACTCCTTCCTGATGTTCCACGCGTACTGCCCATACCACGGGCCGATGCCGTGGAAGTAGTCCACCTCGCCGTAGTGCACGCGGCCCAGCAGATCCTTGTCGATCGCATCGCGAATCGCCATCGCCTGCCGGCTGTAGCGCACTTCAAAGCACACCATCGCCTGCACCTTGGCTTTCTCGATCGCCTTGCGCATCCGCACCACGTTCGGCCAGTCGATGCCCAGCGGCTTTTCGATGATGAGATGCTTGCCCGCCTTGGCCGCCGCCACCACCTGGTCCGGGTGCAGCGGGTGCGGCGTGCACACGTCGATCACATCGATCCCGGGATCCTTCACCATGGCCGCGAAATCGGTGTACGCCTTGAGCGGCGTGCCGTACTGCCGCTCCAGCTCCGCCGGGTCCAGCGCCCGGCGCGAACAGACCGCGGTCACCTTGCCGCCATTCACCTTCTTGAATGTTTCAATGTGCGCCCCGGCCACCCAGCCCAGGCCCACGATACCGATCCGGTATGACATAGGCCTACGATACCCCAAGCCGGTGCGTCAGGCCAACATCTTTTTCACCACCACGCCGCGCACGTCGGTCAGCCGGAAGTCGCGCCCCATGTGGCGATAGGTGAGCCGTGTATGGTCCAGGCCCAGGCAGTGCAGAATGGTGGCCTGCAGGTCGTTGACATGCACCGGGTCTTCGGTGATGTTCATGCACAAGTCGTCGGTTCGGCCAATGGTGACGCCCGGCCTGATCCCGCCGCCCGCCAGCCAAACGGTAAACGCCCGCGCGTGATGGTCGCGGCCGGCGAACTCCAGGTCCTCCTCGCGGCGATACTCGCCCAGCGGTGTGCGCCCGAACTCGCCCGCCCACACCACCAGCGTCGAATCCAGCAGCCCGCGCTGTTTCAAATCGCGGATCAGCGCCGCCACCGGCCCCGCCGTGATGTCACAGTTGTTTTTCAGCTCCTTGTTCAACTGCGAATGCTGATCCCAAGAAGAGTGCGTCACCATCACGAACCGCACGCCGCGCTCCACCATCCGCCGGGCCAGCAGGCAGTTGGTCCCGAAGGCTTTCGTGGTTTCGTTCTCCAGCCCATACAGCGTTCGCACGTGCGCCGGCTCGCCCTGCACGGCCAGCAGCTCCGGCGTACTCATCTGCATGCGGAACGCCATTTCGTAGCTTTCCATGCGCGCCAGGATCTCCGCATCGCCCGTGCTCTGATACCGTGCGCGATCCAGCCCCGCCACGAAATCGAAATCGGCGCGCTGCTCGGCCTGGCCCGCGCTGGCCGGGTTTGAAAGATACAACACCGGGTCGCCCTTGCGGCGGAACATCACGCCCTGATAGCTCGACGGCAGGAAGCCCGGAGTCCACTGCGCTGCCTGGCTCATGTTCGACCGTCCGGTGCTCAGCACGACGAAACCCGGCAGGTCGCGCGATTCGCTACCCAGCCCGTACAACACCCAGGAGCCCATCGCGGGCCGCCCCTGCAGCATATGGCCCGTGTGCAGCAGATAATCCGCCGGCTGATGATTGAACGCCTCCGTGTGCATCGATCGCACAATGCACATCTCGTCGGCGATGCCGCGCCACGCCTCGCCCAGCAAGTCGCTGAACTCCGCGCCCGACTGGCCATACCGCGCGAACTTCCTCGGCGACCCCAGCACCTTCGCGTTCGGCTTTATGAACGCCAGCCCCAGATCCTTCGTCATCGACGGCGGCAGCGGCGCCCCATGGCGCTTCACCAGCTCCGGCTTGGGGTCGAAAAGATCGATCTGGCTGGGTGCGCCCTCCATGTAGAGGAAGATCACATTGCGAGCCGTGCCTGCAAAGTGTGTCCCCGGCGCCCGGCCCTCGGCCGCCGCCAGCTGGGAGAACGCCGTCATACCCACGCCTGCCGCCGCGCGCGCCAGAAAATCGCGCCGCCCCATCGCCGCCCGCCGCACTTGATCCGGTCCCATCATTCGCGTGTCACCATTTCACTTGAAGCCAGAAGTCCGCGGCTCACACCGAACCACGCCGCCATCTCTTCCGGGGCCACACCCGGAAGGCTGGCCACTGGAAGCGCGGCAATGGACGCCGGATCCTTCTTCGCCAACTCGCGCCGGCGCGCCAGATGGCTCGCCACCAGATCCGCTTCCGTGGCGGAAGGCGGGCGTTGGAAGCACAACTCGAAGGCATGCCCGATGCGCGCAGCCTCGGTCTGTTTCTCGCGCATCAGGCGAGCCGCCAGCGCCTGCGCGGCCTCCACAAACACCGGGTCATTCATCAGGTTCAGTGCCTGCAGCGGCGTGTTTGACCGTTCGCGCCGCGCGCACGCCGCCGTACGGTCCGGTGCGTCGAAGTTCATCAGCAGCGGGTAATGCGCCGTCCGCTGCAACTGCACATAGATGCCTCGTTTGTAGACCGCCGCGCCCGCCGTTTCGGTCCACTTCATGCTGTACGCCAGATCGGTCACGCCATCCGGCTGCGGGGGACGCACGCTCTCACCGCCCACCGCCGTATTGAGCAGGCCGCTCGCCCCCAGCGCCACGTCCCGAATCAGCTCCGCGGGCAACCGCGGGCGCGATTGCCTGGCCAACAGCGTGTTACCGGGGTCCCGCACCGCCAGTTCGGGCCGGATGTCGGACCGCTGCCTGTAGGCCGCCGACAGCACAACCTCACGAATCAGCCACTTGAAGCTCCAGCGATGCTCCATGAACCCCGTGGCCAGCCAGTCCAGCAGTTCCGGATGCGACGGCGGTTCACCCTGCCGCCCGAAATCCTCCGGGGTCGGCGAGAGCCCTTGCCCGAACAACTCCTGCCACACGCGATTCACCGCCACACGCGCCGCCAGTGGATTTGCACGTGAAACCATCCACCGGGCAAGGTCCAGCCGGGTGCCGCGCGCCGCCCCGCCCAGGAACGTGGGCGTTGATGCCTCCACCCGGTCTCCGCGCTCCTTGTAATTCCCGCGCAACGCGATGTGCGTCGGCCGCCCGGCCCCGTCGTCCTCAAACGTGTTGATCAAGCTCAAGGCCGGGTACTTCGCGGCCAGCTTCTCCAACTGCGCGCCAAGATCCCGATACCCCAGCGCCTCCCAGCGCTTCTGCCCGATGAGACGCGCGCTGTTGCGCACAAAGTGGTCGGTAATCGTGTCCTGCTCACGCGTCGAACGCTTCTCCGGCGCCGTCAGCAGGATGCGCACGCCGTGATCCACAATCTTCGAATAGGAATCGAAGGCGACATCCCAATCCACATGTTCGCCGGGATGGGCGTGGGCAGACCGCAGCTTCTCTTCCCACCCCGCCTGTTCGGCGGCCACGCAGTGGCTCTCAAGCAGCCGCGCCCGCTCGCCGCGATACTCGTTCACCGTCTTCAGATACGCACCGATTTCACCCGGCAGTGGAGCCTCGGCGTCCACCTCCTGCCCATCCTGAAAGAAGGCCATCAGGCCGTAGAAGTCGCGTTGGGTGATGGGGTCGTACTTGTGGTCGTGGCACTGCGCGCAGCCCGCCGTCAACCCAAGCCAGACCGTGCTCGTCGTCGCCGCGCGATCCACAAGCTGCTCAAACCGCAGCCGCTCAAGATCGATCCCGCCCTCGCGGCTGGTGATGGTCTGCCGGTTGTACCCCGCCGCGATCCTCTGCGCCAGGCCCCGCGCCGGCAGCAGATCCCCCGCCAACTGCTCCACCGTGAACCGGTCGTACCCCATGTCCTGGTTCAACGCGCCGATCACCCACTCGCGATACCGCCACGCGAATGGCCGCGGATAATCCTGGATGCCGCCTTCGCTGTCGGCGTAACGCACCAGGTCCAGCCATGGCCGCGCCCACTTCTCGCCGTAGTGCGGCGATTCCAGCAGCTTCGCCACCAGCCGCTCGTAGGAATCGTTGCGGGTGTCCGCCAGAAACGCCGCCTGCTCTTCCGGTGTGGGAAGCAGACCAGTCAGATCCAGGTACAGCCGGCGCAGCAGAGTCCGCTGTGAGGCCTCGCCCGAAGGGGCAATCCCCTCACGCTCCAGCCGGGCCAGAACGAACCGGTCGATGGGCCCACGCACCCACGCCGCGCCGCGCACCACCGGCGGCGCCGGGTTCGCCACCGGCTGAAACGCCCAATGCCTCACGGAGCCCGTAAATGGAGCCCCCGCCGCCACCCACCGCCGCAGTGTATCCACCTCTTCGGGCGGCAGCGGTTTCCCCACTGGCGGCATCACCATGGTCTTGCTGCCCGATGCGACGCCCGTAGTCACCGCCGCAATCAGCCGGCTCCTGCCTGGAGCACCCGCAACCACCGCCGCGCCCGTCTTGCCACCGCGCAAAACGGCCTCACGCGAATCCAGCCGCAACCCGCCCAGTTGCTGCGATTCCCCATGGCACCCATGACACCGCGCGCGCAGAATCCGCTCCGCCGCGCCAGGCGTCTGGGCGGCGACGGCGCCCGCAGCCACAAGCATGCACAACACGCTCCGCATTGCTGACAATCTTATCGCTTTGCGCCTCGTCTCGCCTGCAAGCGGAACCCAGCGGTCCCGGGGTTTCCCTGGGGCGGAGGTTCCCGTATCATAGAGACAGTGATGACCGTGGAGCAAAGAAGCGCTCTGGCCGGCGTAGTGACCATCGACAAGGATGTCCTGCACGGGACGCCCTGCTTCGCGAATACTCGCGTACCGGTGCAAACGCTGATCGACTTTCTCGAGACCGGCGAGACCATCAACGATTTTCTGGCCGTCTACCCCTCGATACCCAGGCAGCACGTTTTCTCCTTTCTCGAACTGAGCCGCGACATTGCGTTCGACCAGTTGGTATGCGCGTCATCATAGACGCGTCTATTGATCCTCGCCTGGTGGAGGCGTTCCCTGGAGAAGATGTCCGGACACTCTTTGATCTCGGCTGGCAGCACCTGAAAGATAACGTGCTGGTGAAACAGCTGGAATGTGACGTGTCCGTCACCGCCGATCGCGGATTTGAACACGAACATAACCTCAGATCTCTACCGTTCGGGATCGTGGTCGTTCATGTCACGCGTAACAAGATCGGCTTCTACCGGCCTCTCTTCCCGCAGCTTCTGGACGCGGTTGCAACGGTCAAGGCTGGCCAGTTGGTTCATGTCCGCGAATCTGCGATCGGTTGAATGCTTCCCGGTCGCTCCCCCACCCCATCATCGTAGCCGAGCCGTAGCCGCCGCCACCCGCCCCTCCGGGTCCACCGTCATCGCCACCACCACCGGAACACTCGCCGCCTCCAGCGCCCGCGCCACCGCTGGATTCCAGATGTAGAGGCTGGCCCCCGTCGTCCCGGACACAATCTCACTCGGCTCCCCAAATGCCCCTGTCGCCCCCGCCACGGGACCCCCTCGCAGCCGCTCCAGCATCGCCCCCGCTCGCCTCAACACCCTGCGGTCCCGCACCGCCGCCCACCAGTCCCGCGCCAGCAGCAGCCCGAACAACGAGCCGCTGAACAACACAAGTGAGAAGAACTCGATCATATCGGCCCCGCCCTCATTATGCGCCCTCAGGCGGCCCGCGCAAGCCCCCCGATGTACCAGCCCGGACTACTCGTACCGGAGTGCGATGATCGGGTCAATCCGGCTCGCTCGCCGCGCCGGCACAAACCCCGCCAGGCCCGACACCACCAGCAGCACCACCACCGTCACCGCGATCACACCCGGATCCGCCGGCTTGATCCCGTACAGTTGCGCCGCCACATACCGCCCCAGTCCCAGCGCCGCCGGCACCCCAATCGCCAGCCCGATGCCCAGCAGCAGCATCACCTCGCGCATCACCAGCCAGATCACACCGTCCGGCGCCGCGCCCAACGCCATCCGCAGCCCCAGTTCCTTCGTGCGCCGGGTCACCACGAAAGCCATCACACCGTACAACCCCACCGCCGCCAGCAGCGTCGCCAGCAGCCCGAACCCCGCCGACAACATCGCCACCAGCCGCTCCGTCAGCAGCGTCTGGTCCAACTGGTTGGACAGCGTCCGCAGGTCATACACCGGCATTGCCGGATCCAATCGCTTCATCTCCGCCCGGATCGCCGAATACGCCGCCGTTGAGGCCACGTTCGCACGCACATAGTAAGCCGCCCGGCCATTGCCCGACTTGGGCAGAAAAACCTGCCGCCGCCCGCCCTCCCGCGGACCCTCCTGAAGCGAATCCTCCACCACCCCCACAATCTCGATATCCAGCTTCGCATCCGGCCCGCCGCCCCACCCCAGCCTGCGCCCAATCGCCGACCTTTGCCCGAAGAAGTGCCGCGCGAACTTCTCATTCACAATCGCCACCTTCGACTGTCCCGCCGCATCCCTCCACTCGAAATCGCGCCCCTCCAGCACCCGGATCCCCATCGTCTTGAAATACCCCGGCGTGAACGAGTTCATGAACGCCTGCATGTCCTCGCCATCCTTCGCCTTGTGCCCCTCCACCGACATCGAACTGTCCCACTCATCGCCCGCCAGCACACCCACCGCCGCCGCCGCCGCGGACCGGAACCCCGTTGTCGCATTCAACGAATCCGTCAGGCTGCGGTAAAACGGATTCGCCCGTTCCTCCGTGTACCCGTTCAACGCCGGCGCCACCCCGAACGTGATCACGTTGTCCAACTCCTCATACCCGGTGTCCATGTTCCGCAGATTCTGCAGGCTCCGCACAAACAGCCCCGCGCCGAACAGCAGCAGAAAACTCAGCGCCACCTGCGCCGACACCAATCCCTTGCGCACCACCAGGGACCCGCCGCCCCCCGCGATCGCCCCCACCGCGTCCTTCAACGAACCCCACAAATCCGGCCGGCTGGCCCGCAGCGCCGGCATCAACCCGAACACCAGCCCCGTCAACAGCGTCACACCCAGCGTGAACGCCAGCACGCGCCCGTCCGGCTCAGCCTGAATCAGCAGCACGTCCCCATCCTGCGGAATGAACGCCAACAGGCTCCGTGTCAACAACGACGCCAGCCCCACGCCCAGCGCCCCGCCCGCCGCCGCCAGCATCATGCTCTCCACCAGCAACTGCCGCACCAACTGCCCCCGCGACGCACCCAGCGACAGCCGCACCGCGATCTCCTTCTGCCGCGCGAACGCCCGCGCAATCAGCAGATTCGCCACGTTCGCGCAGGCAATCAGCAGCACCAGTCCCACCATCGCCATCAGCACCACCAGCGCATTCGAAAAGCTGTTCCGAAGCTCCGAATACCCGGTCCCCGCCTTCTCCACATGAATCGACCCCTCAAGAAAACGCTGCCGCGCAAATGGCGACCACTTCGCCGCCGCCGGCATCCCCGCCTCCATCTCGCGAATCTGCCGGAACAACACCTGCATCCCCGGCCGCGCCGTCTCCGCCGTGTACCCCGGCTTCAGCCGCGCGAACACCTGCACCCACCGCGTCCGCCGGTCCGACATGTGCACCCAGGTCCACTCCGGCGTCACCACCTTGTGCATCAGCACCGGCACCCGGATCTGCGCCGCCCGCGCCGGATCGATGCCCGCGAACCCGGCCGCGGACACGCCCACAATGGTCATCGGGTAGTTGTTCACCAGGATCTTCTTCCCGATCACATCGCGCGATCCGCCAAACCGGCTCTGCCAGTAGTCGTACCCCAGCACCACCACCGGATGGCCCTGAAACACCCGGTCATCCTCCTGCGAACTGAACACGCGGCCCAGTGCCGGTTTCACGCCCAGCATGCTGAAGTAGTTTCCGCTCACCAACTCCGTCCGCACGCGCTCCGTTTGCTGATCCACCGAAATCGAGGTGTCCGCCAGCCGCCGGCACAGCACCTCCGCCAGCGGCGCCGCCTTCTGCTGAAAATCCTGGTAGATGGGATACGAGTGCATCCGCCCGCCCATGTTGCTGCCGTTGTGCGCGCCGCGCTGGAAGAGCATCACCAGATTCTCCGGATCCCGCACCGGCAACGACCGCAGCATCAACTGATCCAGAATCGTGAAGATCGCTGTGTTCGCCCCGATTCCCAAAGCCAGCGACAGAATCGCCACCGCCGTGAACAAAGGGCTCCGCCGCATGGCCCGCAAAGCGAATCGAACATCCGGGATCAGGTTGCGCATGATTTCAAGTTAGACGAATGCGCGGCCCGTTTGGTTCTCCCCAACCGTCATTCTGCGACATACTGTATCTGATGACCCGCCGTACTCTCGTCACCCTGCCACTCGCCCCCCTCGCGCTCCAGGCCGCCAGGAAGCCCATCGGAGCCCAGCTCTACACCCTGCGCGAACAGCTCCCCAAGTCCCCCAAGGAGATCCTGCAGCAACTCGCCGCCATCGGCTACAAAGAGGTGGAGGGCGTCTGGGCCGGCTTCGACCAGTTGGCCCCGCTCATCAAGGAAGCCGGGCTCAAAATCGTGAGCCTCCACATCGACATGCGCCTCGCCTTCGGTAAAGCTGGCGACGGCGCCTGGGAAAAGACCGCCGAAACCCTCACCAGCCATGGCATCCGCTACGGTGTCATCCCCTACGTCATGCCCAATGAACGCGGCGGCCTCGACGTCTATCGCAGAATGGCCGCCGAGATGAACAAAGGCGGCGAGCTCTTCCGCAAAGCCGGCCTCACCCTCTGCTATCACAACCACGCCTTCGAATTTGAGCCCATGGAAGGCTCCTCACCCCTGAAAGTCCTGCTCGAAGGCTGGGACAGGAAGCTCGTCTCCCTCGAAGCCGACATGTTCTGGGTGGCCATCGGCGGCGCCGACCCCGCCGCGTTCTTCAAACAGCACAAGGGCCGCATCGCCCTGATGCACATCAAGGACCGTGCCGCCGGCACTCCCCAAATGTACAAGGAGACCGTCCCCCGCACGGCATTCAAGGAAGTGGGCGGCGGCGATTTGAACGTTCCCGCCATCCTCAAAGCCGCCTCCGGCGCCGGCGTCAAGCACTTCTTCGTCGAACAGGACCAGTGCCCCGGCAACCCCCTCGACAGCCTGCGCCAAAGCTATCAGTACCTCGAAAAGCTCTCCTGGTAACCCATGGCGAACCGGCTCCCCACCGTCGCCGTCACCATGGGCGACCCCGCTGGCATCGGCCCCGAACTCTGCCTCCGCATCCTCGGTGAGCCTCAGGTGCTCGCCCACGCCAACCCCGTCATCTTCGGCGATGCCGCCATCCTTGAACGCGTCGCCAGCGCCACCGGCCTCCCGCGCCCCCCGCTCATCGCCGCGCTCCACCAGCCCGTCCCCACAACGCCCGCCGTCATCGACTGCGCCACGCTCGATGCCGACGCCGTCCTCCCCGGCCGCGTCCAGCAGGCCTGCGGCCGCGCGTCTTACCTCTACATCGAGCACGCCGTCCGCAAAGCCATGGCCCGCGAAGTGGACTGCATCGCCACCGCCCCCATCAACAAGGAAGCCATTCGCCTCGCCGGCGTCACCCAGCCCGGCCACACCGAAATTCTGGCGGACCTCACCGGCAGCCCGCGCGTCTGCATGATGCTCGCCTCGGACGTGCTCACGGTGAGCATGGTCACCACCCACATCGGCCTCCGCGACGTGCCCGGCAAACTCACCCCGGCCCGCGTCGAAGAGGTGATCCACCTCACCGCCGATGCCATGCGCCGCGTCCATGGCCGGCCCCCGCGCCTGGGCGTCTGCGGCCTGAATCCTCACGCCGGCGAAAACGGACTCTTCGGCGGCGGCGAAGAAGAACGCGCCATCGTCCCCGCCATCGAAGCCGCGCGCGCCCGCGGCGTGGACGTCGAGGGACCCATCCCGCCCGACACCGCCTTCGTCGACCGCCACCGCGCCCACCTGGACGCCATCGTCTGCATGTATCATGATCAGGGCCACATACCGTTCAAGATGCTCGCCTTTGATACCGGAGTCAATATCACCCTCGGCCTGCCCATCACCCGCGTCTCGGTGGATCACGGCACGGCGTTCGATATCGCCTGGCAGGGCAAGGCCAACGTCACCAGCTTGATCGAAGCCGTGCTTTGGTCGGCAAGACTGGGGTCGGCGAGACTGGGGTCTACCGCCCAATGACCCCCGCGCTGGTTTTGGCTGACGACCTCACCGGCGCGGCTGAAATCGGCGGTGTGGCCTGGCGCCTGGGCCATCCATCGGAAGTACACACCGGCGCCGCGCGGCCGGAGCCCGGTGTCCTGGTCGTAGCCGACGCCAACACGCGCATCCTCAATGCACCGGAAGCCGCGCGCCGCATGGCGGAACTGGCCGCCGGCCTGCGCGGCGTCCCGTTGTTCCACAAAGTGGACTCCGCCCTGCGCGGCAACATCGCCGCCGAATGCGCGGCGATAGCCGAAGCGGCGGGCTTGCGGCGTGTGCTGCTGGTCCCCGCCAATCCCTCGCTCGGCCGCACGCTGTGCGATGGCATCTATCGAATCCGGGGCGTGCCCATCCACGAAACCGCCTTCGCCGCCGATCCTCTGCATCCCAACCCGTCCTCGCACGTGCTCGAACTTCTGGGCGCGCAGTCCATCGCCCCCGGCCAGCCCCTGCCCGATTGCGGCCTGGTCATCGGTGAGGCGTCCACGCAAGCCGATATCGAGCACTGGGCCCAAGCCATCACCCCGGACACCCTGCCGGCGGGCGCCGCCGACTTCTTCCGCGCCGTCCTCGGCGGCCAGCCGCGCCCCGCGCCCCCACGAGAGTTGGCCCTGCCGCTGCTCATGGTGCTGGGGAGCGCGTCCCCGGAATCCCGCCGCCAGATCGCGGCCCTGGCCCATCGCGGAGCCCCCGTGATGGAGATCCCACGCCAGGGCCGAGAGCAGCTGGCACGGGCGCTCAAGCAATCTGGCCGGGCCATCCTCACGCTGCCCGCGCAGGTCCACCCGGAGGAAGCGGCAAGCCTCACCAACGCCCTGGCGCGAGAGGTGCGTTGGGCGGTGCGGGAACTTCAACTAGCCGAGCTCTGGGTGGAAGGCGGAGCCACAGCCCAGGCGATTGTCGAAGCCCTGGCCTGGAATCGGTTCAAGACGGCAACCGAACTCGCGCCTGGCGTCGTGCGCCTGATGCCCGATGAGAGCGGCGTGCAGGTGGTGTTCAAACCCGGAAGCTACGCCTGGCCGGAATGGCTGGCCGAGGAGGGCGTGTGAAGCGCGTCGTCATCATCTCCCCGTCGGATGTGCAGCCCGAGCGGGACCTGATCGCCGCGGCGCTCATGAAGATGAGCCAGGACTCAATGCGCGAGGACGGCGAGAACATCGATGTGTGGCGCTATGAGGTGGACGCGGACCGGGTCTACGACCCAAGGGGCATTCAGGCCGGCATTGATGTCCAGATGGATATGACGACCGTGGATGTCGCCATCGCCATCCTGTGGAAGCGAATCGGTAGCGGCAACCTGGAGCATGAAATCAGGAAGGCGCAGGAAAATCATCCGCGCACGCAGCTTGTGGTTCTTCGGAAGATCACACCATTGCCCCCGAAGTTGGACCGCGAAGCTGGCCGGCAACTCCAGGGTGTGAATGAGCTCTGCGAGGACTACTCGGGCCTGGTGACCGAATTCGAGAGTGATGACCAACTGGAACTCAGGCTCCGTGACCTGAAGCGCGTGATTCTGCCCCCTTCCGGCGTTCGGGTCGAGCTCGCGAAGCAATTCAATCCTGGCCTCTACCGCTCCATCTTTGGCGTGATGCCCCGCTGGCAGGCCTTCGACCGGCCGGCGACAGCCACGAAACCGGACGCGAAGCTCGACGAGATGTATCAGGAACTCCGCATCGGGCGGAGCCCCAGCGACGACCAAGCCCAACCCATCCTGCCGGACGAAATCGCCGCCCGGCCCGGACGCAGGCTTTTGCTCGAAGGCCCCGCCGGCTGCGGCAAGACCACCTGGGTGGATCATCGCTTTCAAGCCCTGCTCGCGCGCCCCGATGTCCTGCCGTTCCACATCGAACTTCGAGCCCTGCGTGACACGCAGATCATCAGGCACCTGGAGTTGCTGCTCGACGAGTCTAACTGCCCATCCGAAGGCTTGGCCAACGCTCTCAGCGCCGAAGACGGACCACTGCCCGTGCTCCTCATCGACGGCTGGGATGAGCTGGGCACTAGTGGCGATGACTTCCGGCGGAAGCTCATCGGTTTCCTGAACGTCCACAAGCGCGTCACGGCCATCGTCACCTCGCGGCCACAGGCCGATAGCAAACCCACCCACGACAACTTCGAACACCGCTTCGTTCAAGAGCTCTCCGTGCAGGAGCAGGAGAAATTCGCAGCCCGCTACTGGCGCATGTGCTACGGCGATGACCCGCGCCGCGAGTCCTTGGATCGCGGCTTCCGCGAATCCCTCGACAACTCACCGGAAGCACGCGTGCTAGCCGGCCGCCCCCTGCTGCTCACCATGATGCTCGCCATCGGCGATAGCCAACCCCTGCCCGACCGCCGTCATCGGCTCTACGAGAAATGCATCGATCATCTCCTGAAGCGCCGCGAGCCCTCGCCGGACGAGTGGCGCCCCGAGGATGAAAATGATCGGCTGCGGGCAGTGACACACCTTGCCTTCTGGATGCAGTCCCGGCGAAAGGATCGTGGGAAGGAGATTGCCGTCAGTGCGACGGAGATGCTAGCAGGCCTTCCGGAATCCTGGCCTCCCGCCCAGCGCGAAAGGTTTCTCCCATGGCTGCTCAAGAAAGCAGGTCTCCTGGTGGACCGGGCAGACAACACCCTGCAGTTCAGCCATCTCAGCTTTCAGCCCACATTTCCGTTTTGAGTCGCGCGTGCGAATCTCCTGGATGCTCGTCCGCATCAATATCGATAGGGGTTTGAAGGCAGCGAAGACCCCTGCGGAGGACAGCACCCAATGGGTGACAAACAAAACCAGCCCTTTCAGCTCTCGTTC
>VFZY01000100.1 GCA_016870915.1 Acidobacteriota bacterium
CTTGTTGCGAGTCTGAGAATTCACGCTGATTCCTATTCTCGCCCTGCTCAGTAATTAAGGCCAGGGGAGTTGTCTCAGCTATGTTGGCACGGAGGGCCGATCTTCTGCTTAAAAGTAAGAGTTGAGCCTTCCAGTTTCGGCTCGAGGATCGGTGTTTCGCCCTGTTGCGACCCGGCCACGCCGGTGATCTTGCCCTCATCCACCTTGATCGTGAGTGTCCAGGGATAGTCCGAGCCATCAGGTCCGGTACTGGTGCACTCCCATTTTCCCGTCAGGGCGGGTTCGGCGGCGGAAGCCGGGCCCGGCACGGCCCAAAGCGCCAAGGCAAGAACTGAGAGGCTGGCGAACGTCCTCATCTTGTTGTACCCTTTCATGTTGTCCTATAATACACCCGATCCCCATGGAGAACATGTGAAAAGAGACATCGTGAAGACTCTGATCCTGGCCGCTGTCCTTGCCGGCTCCGCGCTGCTGGCGCAGCGCCACAAACTGACGATCAACGCCGAAACGCCCGAGGGCCAGAAGTTGCAGGCTATCGGAACCGAACAGGATGTCGAGAAGAAGACCGCGCTGATGGAAGCCTTCATCGGCGAGCACGGCAAGCATGAAGCCGCCGGGTGGGTGCTTTCGCAGCTTGTGAACGCCCACGCGAAGGCGAATCGCACCGACAAAGTGATCGAGGCAGCGGGGAAACTGCTGGCCATCGATCCGGGCGACCTGGAAGCGTCGCTCGCTTCCCTCAAAGCGGCCGAGACCAAGAACGACCCCGACACAACCATCAAATGGGCCACCGGCACCTCAGCCATCGCGCGCAAGATTGCCGGTACGGCGAAGGCGCCCGAGGGCGAGGACGAGGACTCCTGGCCGGCGCGTGTTGACTACGCCAAGCAGGTGGATACCTATTGCACCTACGCCGTCTTCGCTCTGGCGGTTCGCTCCACCGATCCCGCGAATGTCACCAAGCTGCTGGGCGCCCTTGAACAGTTGAACCCCAAGAGCGACTATCTGCCGCAAGTGCGCATGCGCGAATTCCAGACCTACCTCGCCGCCCGCAACATGGAGAAGGCACTGGCCATCGCCGAGCGCGACCTGCCGGCGAATCCGGCCAACGAGGACATGCTGGCGGTGTTGGGAGAAGCCGCATTCTCGGCCAAGAACTACGACCGCGCGTCGCAGCTGGGGCTCCAACTGGCACAAGCCATGGCTGCAAAGCCCGTGCCGCAGGGCGTTGACCCGGCGGCCTGGGAGACCCGGAAGAAGGCCCTGGTGGGCCAGGGGAACTACTGGGCCGGCATCTCGGCCGCGGAGAAAAAGGACTGGGCGGCCACCGACAAGATCCTTCGCGATGCGGTGGACAACGTCGCGGACGAGCAGACGAAGGCGGTCACGCTGTTCTACCTCGGCCTGGCCAATTATCAGATGGGGGATCCTAAGGCCGACCTCAAGCTGATCAACGAAGCGCACCGCTTCACCACCCAGTGCGCGGCCATCAAGAGCCCCGTGCAGGCCAACGCCCAGAAGAACCTGGCCGCCATGCGGAGCAAGTACAAGCTTGCCGTGCCGGGAGGCGCGGCCAAGAAGACCAAGAAGTAGCCGGGCCGCATGAACATTCTGGTCCCGAACCTGGGCTCGACGTCACTCAAGTTTCAGGTTCTGGACATGCCTTCCGAACGCGTGCTGGCGCGCGGCCGGCTGGAACGCGTTGCGGACTATCCGGCCGCCATAAGGTCCATTGATACCGGCGGGGCACGCGTGGATGCCGTGGCATTCAAGGCGGTTCATGGCGGGCCGCGCTACCGGGGCACATTTCCTGTCGACGACGGCGTGCTCGGGGCGCTGGAGGAGTACCTGTCGGCGGCCCCGGCGCACAATCGCATCTATCTCACCGGGATACGGGCTTTCAGGCAGGCGATGCCCGGCGTTCCACTGGTCGCCGCCTTTGAAACCGAATTCCACGCGACCATTCCCGACGCGGCAGCGCTCTACGGCGTCCCGGCGGATTGGCTTCAGCGCGGCATCCGGCGGTACGGGTTCCACGGCGCCTCGCATCAGTTCATCGCCGGCCGGGTGCCTGAGGTCCTTGGCCGCGAGGCCGAAAGTCTGCGGATGGTGAGCTGCCATCTGGGCGGCAGTTCGTCGATGTGCGCGATCACCGGGGGGCGGTCCGTTGAGACCACCATGGGGTTCTCCCCGCAATCGGGTTTGGAAAATGCCACGCGCCATGGCGACCTGGATGTCTACGCGGTCCTGGCGCGTATGGCGGCCGAAGGGTGGACTGTGGAGGAAGCGACGGCCCGGCTGACCGGCGCCGGAGGCCTGGCGGGCCTGTCCGGGATCGCGGGAGGAGATGTGCGGGACCTGGAGGCGGCCGCGGAGGCGGGGAATCAGGCCGCCGGGCTGGCGCTGGATGTATTCTGCCACGGCGTGCGCAAGACGATCGGCGCCTATGCCGCGGTGATGGGCGGGCTGGACGTGGTGGCTTTCACCGGAGGAATCGGCGAGAATTCGGCCACGTTGCGCGAGCGCTGCTGCGAGGGTCTGGAGTTTCTGGGAATACGCCTGGACCGGGACTGCAATCGCGGCGGCGCCGGCGACCGGTTGATTTCGGCCGGCCGGGTGGCCGTGGTCGTCCTGGCAACGAACGAGGAACTGGTGGTGGCGCGCCGGGCCTTCCGGCTGCTGGCTGGGATGGGCCGCTGACTAAGCGGCTCCGGCGGCGTCCAGGACCACTTCCAGACACGCTCCGCCGTCCGGCCGGTTGGCGGCCGAGACCGTGCCGCCCATCTGCTCGACGATGCCCTGGCTGACTGTGAGACCCAGCCCTGTTCCCTTGGCGTCGAGCCGCGTGGTGACAAAGGCGTCGAACACCTCGGGCAGCACCTCCGACGGGATGCCCGGTCCATTGTCGAGCACCGCGATCGCCACGCGATTTGGCGGCCGCAGGCGCGCTTCCACCCGGATCTCGCCGTCCACCGACACGGCGAAAAGCGCGTTGCGCAGCAGGTTCACAAACACCTGCACCAGCCGGTCGGCCGAGGCGGAGACGCGGGTGCCTGTGGCCACTTCATTCGAAAAGCGGATGCCGGCCGCTTTTTCGTCGATTCGCACCAAGTCCCATGCCTGCTGGACGGCATCGCGAACTTCGACCGGCCCGGTCACCGCCGGGCGCACCCGGGCGAAGTCGAGAAGGCTTTCGGAGATCGATCGAAGGCGGTCGGTCACCCGCAGCACGCGCGCCAGACGCTCCCGGGCTTGCGGTCCCGGGGCTGTCTCCACCAATTTCTCGACCGAACCACGCAGCACGGCGAGCGGCGTGTTCAGTTCATGGGCCACGCTGGCGCTGAGAAGGCCCAGGCTCGCCAGCCGGTCCTGCTTGAGCAGGTTCTGCCGGGCGGCTTCCAACTGCTGGGCCCGGGCCCGGAGTTCGGCGATGGCCGAGTTTCGGCTGCGCATGATTTGGCCGATTTCGTCGTCCAAAATGAGGGCATCGGGGATGATTTCCTGGGAGGTATCGCCCTGCCGGGTGGCGCTGTCGGCGCTGAGCATGAGGTTGATGGGCCGGTAGACGTAGAGCGGCATGATGACGGTCTCAAGCAGCAGGACGGCGAGGCAGTAAATGGCTCCTAAGACAATGAAAATGGTGATCTTGAGCCGGTCAACCATGGCCTCGTAGGAGTCGTTGGGGATGGTCAGTTTCCAGTATAGGCCCGTGCCCGGGGCGCGTTTGAAGATGGATGAGAAGCGGGCCGGGTCGGCGAAGGCGCGCCCGGGATGGGCCGAAAGCCAGGAGCGGGCATCTTCTGGAATACCGAGTTCATCCGCCGTTCCTTCGAAGAAGAAGTACGAGGAAAGGCCCGCCGTGGGGAAGGGAGGCCTAGCAATTTCAAAGACTTGCGCGGCCAAGGTGATTTCCCTGGCCTTGGCGCTCGAGACCCGGCTTTCAAACAGCGGAACGATGGAAAAGTAGACGGCGCAAACAAGAATGAGAAAAAAGGCGTTGTGCAGAACAATTAGTTTAGGGCGGATCTTCAGGTCGCCGAAGAACCGGCCGATAGGGTGAATGACAGGTCCGTCCGCCGAGACCCCCACCTCCTTGCTGCCAGACAAGATTTTTTTCACCTGTTGCGTAATTTGTACAGTCATGATAGAAAAAGAATAGGCTAGCCAGCGCTAGTCGTTTGGGTACCCGAGAAACCTCCAATGAGCGCAATCTTCCCGAAGTCCACCGACTTGTACGTGCGTATCGGGGGAGCGGTGGCCGTCCTGGCGATCCTGGGCGGTGTCGGCTCCTTTGCGTACTTGAGCCATCCGAAGGTGCTGGAGACCGGCTACAGCCCGGTTCAGCCGGTTCCTTACAGTCACAAGCTGCACGCCGGCAACCTGGGGATGGACTGCCGGTACTGCCACTCGACGGTGGAGCGCGCGGCGTTTGCCGCGATTCCCCCGGCCGAAACGTGCATGAACTGCCACCACAAGGTGAAAGAGAAGAACCCGATTCTTCAGCCGGTTCGCGACAGCTTCGAAAAAGGCGTCGCCATGAAGTGGGTGAAGGTCCATCGGTTGCCTGACTACGTGTATTTTAACCACCAGGCGCATGTGGGGGCGGGCGTGAGCTGCGTCAGTTGCCACGGGCGCGTGGATCAGATGATCGAAGTGAAGCAGGTTGCGCCGTTGAGCATGGCTTGGTGTCTGGAGTGCCATCGCAATCCGGCCGCGAACCTGCGTCCGGCGCATCTGGTGACCCGGCTGGACTGGAAGCCGGAGGGTGATCCCGCCGAGATCGGCCGGCGGATTATCGAGGAGAAACATATCAAGCCGCCGACGAATTGTTCGGGGTGCCACCGGTAACACGTATGGACTTGGTGCAGATTTCGAATCAGAAAAAGCCCACGGGCGCCGGCAAGCACTATTGGCGCAGCGTGAACGAACTGGACGGGACGGCAAAGCTGGAAGGCTGGCTTGACCAGGAGTTCCCGGCGGGGCCGGTGAACGACTCCTCGCGCCGCCAGGTTCTTAAGCTGATGGGCGCGTCGTTCGGCCTGGCGGGCCTGGTGGCCTGCCGGCGCCCGGAAGAGAAGATCATGCCACTGTCGAAGGGCGTGGAGGATCTGGTTCCGGGCAAGCCGCTGCTCTACAACTCAGTGTTTGTGCATGCGGGGGCTGCTGCCGGTGTTCGCGTCACCACCCATGACGGGCGTCCGACAAAGATCGAAGGCAACCCGGATCATCCGTATAGCGAGGGCAAGGCGACCGGCCTGGCGCAGGGTGCTCTGCTGAACCTGTATGATCCGGACCGTTCGAAGCAGGTGTCGGAGAAGGGTAACGAGTCAAGCTGGGAGAAGTTCGGGGCGTTCGCCAAGACGCACTTTGATGGCGTTGGCAACGGTGACGGGCTGCGGTTCCTCAGCCAGCGGGTAGTCTCTCCCACGCTGACGTCGGTGCGGGAGCAGGCGTTGAAGAAGTGGCCAGGCGCCAAGTGGGTGGAGTGGGAGCCGGTGAACAACGACAATGCACTGGCGGGCGCCCAGCTTGCCTTTGGCAACGTCGTTGAGGCGCACTATCACCTGGATCAGGCGGACGTGATTGTCGCGCTCGATAGCGACTTCCTGAACCTGGATTCGCCCACCGTTTTGCCGGCCCGCCAGTTCACGCGGAAGCGGAAAGTGACGGAGCCTGGCGATGCGATCGCGCGGCTGTACGCGGTGGAAAGCCAGTTTTCGGCCACCGGCGCGACGGCCGACCACCGGCTGCGGCTGCGGGCGGGGGCTATTGCGGCCTTCACGGCTGACCTGGCTGCGCTGGTGGGAGTCGGCGAGTCGAAGACTCTGTCCGGGGAAAAGGAAAGGAAGTTCCTGGCTGCGCTGGCCAAGGATCTGAAGGCCAACGAAGGCCGTTCGGTGGTGGTGGCGGGACCGCGGCAGCCGGCTGAGGTGCATGCCCTGGCGCATGCCATCAACCAGACTCTGGGGAATTGCGGCAAGACTGTGACCTTCACGCAGGCGCTGGCGGAGCCGATGCTGGACGGGCTCAAGGCTCTGGCGGCGGATCTGAGCGGGGGCAAGGTTTCGACGCTGGTGATGCTGGGCGGGAACCCGGCCCACGATGCCCCGGCGGATCTGGATCTGGCGGGGGGCATTGGTAAGGCCCAGACGTCGATTCATCTGGCGCACAACGCCAACGAGACGTCGGCTCTGGCTACCTGGCACTTGCCGGAGGCCCATTATCTGGAATCGTGGGGTGATGCTCGCGCGCTGGATGGCACGGTTTCGATTCAGCAGCCGATGATTTTGCCGCTTTACGGCGGCCGCTCGGCGTTGGAGGTGGTGGCGCAGCTTGCCGGGCTTCCTTCGGCCAAAGGGCATGACCTTGTGCGCGGTTTCTGGCAGGGGCAGTGGCCGGCGGCGGATCGTGAGCGGGTGTGGCGCAAGGCGCTGCACGATGGCGTGGTCGCGAACACGAAGTTTGCCGAGGCGAAGGTGACGGCGAAGGCGCCGGCGGCGGGGGCGAAGGCTCCCGGGACGGGCTACGATGTGGCTTTCCATCCCAGTTCGTCGTTGTGGGATGGCCGGTATGCGAACAACGCCTGGATGCAGGAAACGCCGGAGCCCATGAGCAAGTTGGTGTGGGACAACGCCGCCATGGTGAGTCCCGCGACGCTCAAGGCGCTGGGCGCCACGCAGGGCGACGTGATCTCGATCACGGTGGGCGGCAAGTCGATTGAGGCGCCGGTGATGGTGCAGCCGGGCCATGCCGATCAGGCGATCTCGATCTCGCTGGGCTACGGGCGCAAGAATGCCGGCCGCGTGGGCGACGGCGTGGGTGTGAATGCGTACCCCATCCGGACCACCGCGGGCCTGCACATCGCTGAAGCGCAAGTCGCGAAGACGGCGAAGACGCACAAGCTGGTCACGACGCAGGAGCACTTCCGGATGGAGGACCGCCCCATCATCCGCGAAGCGACCACCGCGCAGTACAAGGAAGATCCGAAGTTCGCCGAGAAGATGTCGGAGATGCCGCCGATCGATTCGATCTACGGCTATCATTCCTACGAGCAGGGCTACCAGTGGGGCATGGCGATCGATCTGAACGCCTGCACCGGCTGCAATGCCTGTCTGGTCGCCTGCCAGGCCGAAAACAACGTGCCGACGGTGGGCAAGGCGCAGGTTTCGCGGGGCCGCGAAATGCACTGGATCCGCCTGGACCGCTACTACACCGGCACCGGGGACGAGGCGCAGAGCGTCAGCCAGCCGATGACCTGCCAGCAGTGCGAGACGGCGCCGTGCGAGTCGGTTTGTCCGGTGGCGGCAACCACGCACAGCCCCGAGGGCCTGAACGATATGGCGTACAACCGCTGCATCGGCACCCGGTACTGCGCCAACAACTGCCCGTACAAAGTGCGGCGCTTCAACTTCCTCAACTGGCACAAGGAAGACGAGGAAGTGCAGTCACTGGTTCACAATCCCAATGTCACCGTGCGCATGCGCGGAATCATGGAGAAGTGCACCTACTGCGTGCAGCGGATTCAGGAAAAGAAGATTCAGGCGAAGGTGGAAGGCCGCCGCGAGATCAAGGACGGCGAGATCGTCACGGCCTGCCAGCAGACCTGTCCGGCGGACGCGATCGTCTTTGGCAATATCAAGGACCCCGGCAGCCGGGTCGCCAAACTGAGACACCAGGAGCGGAACTACGAGCTTCTGGCCGAATTGAACACCAAACCGCGCACGACGTATCTGGCGAAGTTGCGCAATCCCAATCCGGAGCTGGCTTGAGACACCTATGGCCGATCTAGCGATCAAACCTCCACTGGCAGAACTGAATCCCCCGCTTGTTGAGGGGAATCACAGCTATTCCACCGTCACCCACACGGTGAGCGGCATCGTTGAGCGGAAAACACCGAAGCAGTGGTTCATCGCCATCTCGATTTCGGGTGCCATCACGCTCATGATGCTCGGCATGATCGGGTATCTGTTCCTGAACGGCGTCGGCGTGTGGGGCAACAACTCACCGGTCGGCTGGGCGTGGGACATCACGAACTTCGTGTTCTGGATCGGCATCGGCCACGCGGGCACCCTGATTTCGGCCATCCTGTTCCTGTTCCGGCAGAAGTGGCGTACTTCGATCAACCGCGCGGCGGAGGCCATGACGCTCTTCGCCGTGGCTTGCGCGCTGCTGTTCCCGTTGATTCACGTGGGCCGTCCGTGGCGGGCCTACTGGATGTTCCCCATTCCGAACACGGATCTGAACATGTGGCAGAACTTCCGCAGCCCGCTGCTGTGGGACGTCTTCGCGGTCAGCACGTACGGAACGGTCTCAGCGCTGTTCTGGTACGTCGGCCTGCTTCCCGATCTTGCCACTCTGCGTGACCGCGCCAGGACCAGAATCCGCCAGCTTGTCTACGGTGTTCTGAGCCTGGGCTGGCGTGGTTCGGCGCGTGCCTGGCGGCATTACGAGATGGCGTACCTGATTCTGGCGGGTCTTTCAACCCCGCTGGTGCTCTCGGTCCACACCATTGTGAGCTTTGACTTCGCGGTCTCCATCATTCCCGGCTGGCATACCACGATCTTCCCGCCGTACTTTGTGGCGGGTGCGATCTTCTCGGGCTTCGCCATGGTGGTGACGCTGATGGTGATCTTCCGGTATGCGTTCCAGTTGGAAGACCTGGTCACCATCAAGCACCTGGAGAACATGAACATTGTCATGCTCGCCACCGGGTCCATTGTGGGCTACGCGTACGCCACGGAGTTGTTCATCGCCTGGTATTCCGGCAACATGTACGAGAAGTTCGCGTTCCTCAACCGCACCACGGGCCCATACTGGTGGGCTTACTGGACCATGGTGAGCTGCAACGTGATCTCGCCCCAGTTCTTCTGGTTCAAGAAGCTGCGGCGCAACATTCCGTTCATGTTCGTCATCTCGATTTTCGTCAACATCGGCATGTGGTTTGAGCGCTTCGTCATCATCGTGACTTCGCTGCATCGCGACTTCCTGCCGTCGTCCTGGGGCTACTTCCGGCCGACGTTCGTGGATGTCTGCACCTTCATCGGGACGCTGGGATTCTTCACCACGCTGTTCCTGCTGTTTGTGCGGTTCCTGCCGATGATTGCGATCTCGGAAGTGAAGGGCGTCATGCCGGCTCCGGGCGCATCGGAAAGGGGACAGCACTAGGATGGAAACGGCTCAGATCACTCCTTTTGCCGCCATCGCCGAATTCGATACGCCGGGGGCCCTGGTCCAGGCGGCGGAAAAGGTGCGGAAGGCGGGTTATTCGAAGACGGACGCGCTGACGCCGTTCCCCGTGCACGGGATCGACGAAGCGCTCGGCATCCCGCGGTCCCACCTGGGCTACATCGTGCTTTGCATCGGCATGATGGGCACGGCGGCGGCTCTGCTGCTGCAATGGTGGACCGGCGCGGTGGATTATCCGCTGGTGATCGGCGGCAAGCCCCTCTTTGCGTTTGAATTCTCAATTCCGGTGACGTTTGAACTGACGGTGCTGTTCTCCTCGTTCGCGGCGGTGTTCGGCATGCTGGCTCTGAACGGTCTGCCGCGGTTCTATCATCCGCTCGACAACGCCCGGATGACGCGCCGCGTGAGCGATGACCGGTTTGTCCTGGTAATCGACAAGAGCGACCCGAAGTTCCATCCGGTTGAAACCATCGGTTTCCTCCGCTCGCTCAATCCGATTTCGACGGAGCTGGTGGAGGACTAATGAGGACCGAACTCATGTTTTCGAAGGCGAAGGTGGTCCTGTTGGCAGCCGGTATCCTGGCTCTGGCCGGGTGCGCCGGGCAGACCAGCCGCAGCCCGCAGCTTGAGATCTTCCCCGACATGGACCGGCAGGGCAAGTACAAGGCCCAGTCGGCGAGCTCCCTGTTTTCGGACGGCCGCGCCATGCGCCCGCCGGTCGAGGGCACCGTGGCCGTGGGGTTGCTCAAGGAAGATGAGGCGTTTCACACCGGCAAGACAGGCTCGATGTATGTTGGACGGAATCCGCGGGAAGTGACCCGCGAACTGCTCAATCGCGGGCAGGAGCGGTTCAACATTTACTGCGCGCCTTGCCATGACCGTGTGGGGACCGGCCAGGGGCTTGTTCCGCAGCGGACCAACGGGGCCTGGCAGCCCACCAATCTTCATGAGGATCGCGTGTTGCAGATGCCGGATGGCGAGATCTTTGACATCGTCACCAACGGCCGCCGCACCATGAAGCCGTACCGCTTCCAGGTGAACGAGAACGACCGGTGGGCCATTATCGCCTATGTCCGCGCCCTCCAGCGCGCCGATTTGGGCAAGCTGGAAGACGTTCCCGCCGAACTCCAGAAGGATCTGAAATAGAGACGGAACCATGCACCACGAAGAAGCACATTCGCATCATGACGGCGCTCAACTGATGAGTTCCTATGAGATCGACGGCGCGCTGTGGTCCCGGGTGCGCAACGCGATCGCGTTTCTCTTGTTGATTGGCGTGGCGGCGTCGGTGGCGGGCGCGGTCACCGAACCCGAGCGTTTTTACCGGTCTTACCTGGTCGGTTTCCTGCACCCCACCAGCATCCTTCTCGGCGCCCTGTTCTTCGTCATGGTGATGCACATCACGGGCTCGGTCTGGAGCATTACGGTTCGGCGCTTCCACGAGAATCTGATCGGCGCTTTGCCGCTGGTGGCTGTGGCGCTGGTTCCGGTGGTGTTGGGCATCCATCACCTCTATGAGTGGTCGCACGCCGAGGAAGTGGCGCACGACACGCTGCTGCGCGGCAAGGCGGCCTGGCTCAATCCGCAGGGGTTCACCATCCGGGCGTTCATCTACGTCGCCATCTGGAGTTTTTTTGCCCTCCGCCTGGTGCATCACTCCACGGCGCAGGATTCCACTCGGTCCATCGATAACACCCGGTCGCTCAAGAAGTATGCAGCTCCGGGCCTGTTCCTGGGCTTCATTTCCGTTTCGCTGGCTTCTTTCGACTGGGTGATGTCGCTTGCTCCGCATTGGTATTCCACGATGTTCGGCGTCTATTTCTACGCGGGCGGCGGCTGGGCGTCTTTCGCCACTCTGGTCCTGATCTGCCTGGCGTTCCGGTCAGCGGGCATGCTGCGGCGTGAGATCAACGTCGAGCATTATCATGACCTGGGCAAGTGGATGTTCGCACTCACCGTCTTCTGGACCTACATCGCTTTTTGCCAGTACCTGTTGATCTGGTACGCAAACCTTCCGGAAGAGACCATCTGGTTCCGGAACCGCTTTGTGGGTGGCTGGGCGCCCATGAGTGTTGCGCTTCTGTTCGGCCACTTCTTCATCCCGTTCCTGGTTCTGTTGCCCCGGGCGTCCAAGCGCAACCTGAAGCTGCTCCGCGCAGCGGCCCTGTGGTTCCTGGCGATGCATTATCTGGATCTCTATTGGATGGTCATGCCGACGTTCTACAAGGACGGTCCATCGTTCCACTGGCTGGATCTGGCCCCGCTGGTCGCCGTGGGCAGCCTGTACGCCCTCGGGTTCTGGATGCGGCTGAAAAAACACGCCATCATGGCAGTGGGAGACTTGCGTCTTGAGCAGGCGCTTGAGCATCACAATCTGTAGAGAGGAGATGGCGCAATGAAGACCAAGAAACCGCACAAGGAACTGGACTTCTTCAAGGGCCACGAGGGCCATTCCGCCGACGAGGGCTACGACCGCAGTGAGCCGGATGCCGGGGCGATCCTCCTGTGGGGTGGCGCAATTCTGGTCACGCTCGCTGTGGTGCTGGTGGGCGTCACCTGGTATTTCAACCAGATCAACGAGATGGAAACGGCCGTGAAGCAGTTGGAACCGATGTCGGAGCAATTCGGCGCGACTCGCCAGCGCGAGGACATGGCCCTGCTGCGTTACTCCTACATCGACAAGGACAAGGGCAGCGTCCGGCTGCCGGTTGAACGCGCCATGGAGCTTTACGCTTCCGAGGCCGCCTCCGGCAAGCTGCACTATCCCGGCCAGCCGGCCCGGGTGAAGACTGCCGAAGAGTTGGCGGCGGCCGCGGCGGGCGGCGCTGCGGCGGAGGCGAAACCGGAAGCAAAGTAGTTTCGAATTGAACCATGCGGCAGCTTCTTACAACCGGAATCCTGATGGCAGCCCTGGCGGCGGCGAAAGACGAGGTGTTGCCGCGTGAACTGGAAGGCGTGGGTGTCGAGGAGCACCTGGGCGCCAAGGTGGACCTGAATCTCGAGTTCGTCAACACCGGTTCGCGTGTCATCGCTTTGAAATCCCTGTTTCAGTCCGGCCGGCCAGTCTTGTTGAACATGGTCTATTACTCCTGCCCCATGCTCTGCAACCGGGTGCTCAACGCCCAGAACGCAGCTCTGCAGGATGTGCCGTGGACGCCGGGCAACGAGTTTGAGATGGTGACCATCACCATCGACCCCACGGAGACCGCCCAACTGGCGTCCGCCAAGCGGCAGCAGTACCTCGAGAATTACGGCCGCCCGGCGCCGGGATGGCACTTCCTGGCCGATTACCGCGGCAACGCGGCGCGCCTGGCCGGGCAGTTGGGTTTCAAATACACCTTTGATGGCAAGCAGTATGCGCATCCGGCGGCGATCTTCATTCTGACGCCGGATGGAACCATCTCGCGCTATCTGTACGGTGTGAAGTTCAAGCCGATGGACATCCGGCTGGCGTTGACCGAAGCCGCGGCCGGGCGCTTCGGAATGAGTTTTGAGAAGTTGCTGCTGTTCTGTTTCCACTACGATCCGCAGGCCAAGAGCTACGTCCCCTTCGCGCGGAACTTCATGCGCGCCGGGGGCGCTATCGTCGCTGGGCTCTTGGGCTTCATCCTTCTGCGGTTATGGAGCGCGGAGCGGCGCAACGGGAGCCGGCCAGTGGCGCCGGCCGATCACATGGTGGCTACGAAATGAATAACTGGTTGCGAGATTGGATGTTGCCCCGGCAGGGGTCGACGATCGCGGGTCCGATGGATGACCTGTATATGTTCATCTTCTGGCTGAGCGTGGTGTTTTTCATCATCATCGCGGGCCAGGTGGTGTGGTTCGGGATGAAGTACCGCCGGCGCGGGCCGGGTGAGAAGACGCCCCACATCACTCACCACCTGAATCTGGAACTGGCCTGGAGCATCATTCCGCTCCTGCTTTGCATCGTTCTCTTCTTCTGGGGATTTGACGGCTACATGAAGGCGACCGTCGTGCCCGGCGACGCCATGGAGATCCAGGTGCGCGCCAAGCGGTGGCAGTGGGAGTTCGAGTATCCGGATGGCATCCGGGCGCTCAATGACCTCTACATTCCCGTGAACAAGAAGATCCGGATGGTCATGATTTCGGACGACGTTCTGCACAGCTTCTGGGTGCCGGAATTCCGGGTAAAGATGGATGTGCTTCCAAACCGGTATACCGATGTCTGGTTCGAATCGACCATTCCCGGAACGTACAATCTCACCTGCACCGAATACTGCGGCAAGGGCCATTCGACGATGCGCGGTTCGATCAAGGTCCTGACGCCGGTGGAGTACGAGGATTTCGTCAAGGAAGGCCCGCCGGAACTGAAGAACATGCCTCTCCGGGAGTTGGGAGAACTGGTCTACAAGTCTCGCGGCTGCGAAAGCTGCCACTCGCTCGACGGCAGCCGCCGCGACGGCCCAAGCTGGAAGGGCATTTTCGGCAAGACGGAGAAGTTCACCGATGGCACCTCGGCCGTTGTGGATGAGAACTACATCCGGGAATCGCTGATGAATCCGCACTCGAAAATCGTCGCCACCTATGAAGCGGTCATGCCGGTCTACAAGGGCCTGCTGCGCGACCGCGAAGTTCTGGGCGTGATCGAGTACATTAAGTCGTTGAAGTAGCAGGGGAGACAGCTAGGAGAGCATCGATGGCCGACGTAAAGACAACTGGCGCCCACGTTCACGGCGAGGCAGCCCATCACGCAAGCTACCTCGAAGAGAACAAGGGGATCATGAACTGGCTCGTCACCTACGATCACAAGCGGATCGGGTTGATGTACCTGTGGAGCGTTCTCCTGATGTTCCTGGTGGGCGGCCTATTCGCCCTCCTGGTGCGTCTGGAACTGCTCACCCCCGGCGAGGACCTGATGAACGCCGAGACCTATAACCGCGTCTTCACGCTCCACGGCGCCATCATGGTCTTCCTGTTCATCATTCCCGCCGTTCCGGCCTCCCTCGGCAACTTCGTTTTACCCCTGATGCTTGGGGCTAAGGACGTTGCGTTTCCCAAGCTGAACCTGGCCAGCTACTACATTTATGTTGTCGGGGCCATTATGGCCATTCTGTCCATTGTCCTGGGCGGCGTTGACACCGGCTGGACGTTCTACACGCCTTACTCCACCTCCACCGCCGGCGCCGTCACACTGATGACGCTCTCGGTGTTCGTTCTCGGCTTCTCTTCCATCTTCACTGGCCTGAACTTCATCGCCACCATCCACACGCTGCGCGCGCCGGGCATGAGCTGGTACAACCTGCCCCTGTTCGTCTGGGGCACCTACGCCACCAGCGTCATCCAGGTGATGGCGACCCCCGTCCTTGGCATCACCACCGTACTCCTTGTCATGGAACGTGTCTTCCAGGTGGGTATCTTCGACGCGCGGCTGGGCGGTGACCCGGTTCTCTTCCAGCACTTTTTCTGGTTCTACTCCCACCCCGCCGTGTACATCATGATTCTGCCCGGCATGGCGATCATCTCCGAGCTCATTCCCACGTTCTCAAAGAAGACCATCTTCGGATACCGGGGCATCGCCTTCAGTTCCATCGCCATCGCGCTTGTGAGCTTCCTGGTCTGGGCCCACCACATGTTCACCAGCGGCCAGTCGCCGCTCACCAACGCTATCTTCTCGTTCCTGACGTTCCTGGTGGCCATCCCCTCCGGCATCAAGGTCTTCAACTGGACCGCGACAATGTACCGCGGTTCCATTTCGCTGAAGACGCCGATGCTTTATGCGATGAGCTTCCTGCTGTTGTTCACCATCGGCGGCTTGACCGGGCTCTTCCTGGGTACACTTGCCACCGACATCCACCTGCACGACACCTACTTTGTCGTCGCCCACTTCCACTACGTCATGATGGGCGGCACCGTGATCGCCTTTATCGGCGGACTCTTCTACTGGTGGCCCAAGATGGTTGGCCGCATGTACAGCGAAAAGGGCGGCGCGCTCAGCGCCATCCTCGTCTTCATCGGTTTCAATGCCACCTTCCTGCCGCAGTTCATCATGGGCAGCCGGGGCATGCCTCGCCGCTACTTCACGTATCTCGACCAGTTCCAGCCGCTGCACCAGTTCTCGACCGTCGGGGCCGAGATCCTGGGCGCGGGCATCCTGGTGGCAATACTCACACTGGTCGCATCCCTCCGCAAGAAACCCGATGCCATAGCCAACCCCTGGGGCGGATCGACTCTCGAATGGGAAGCCCAGTCGCCGCCCGTCACGCATAACTTTGTCGGCACGCCCGTCCTGGAGCATGCCCCCTACGACTACCGTCACGCAAAGGTTGAAGGATGAGCCAGACACTCGAATCGGCCCACGGCCATCACCCGGCCCAACAGCATCATTTCGCCACCATGGAGCAGCAGTTCTCGGCTGCCAAGCTGGGAATGTGGCTGTTCCTCGCCACGGAAATTCTGCTCTTTGGCGGCCTCTTTGTCGGCTATGGCATCATGCATAACCGGCATCCGGAGGCCTTCGTCGCCGGTCATCATCACCTGCAGCGCCCCATGGGCGCCATCAATACCATCGTCCTGCTGTTTTCCAGTTTCACCATGGTGGTCGCCGTCTGGGCCTCCCAGACCAACCGCAAGAAGCTGCTCATCTGGGGCCTCATTGCAACCATCGCATGCGCCGGTATCTTCATGGTGGTGAAGTACTTCGAGTACAGCCACAAGATCCATGACGGCCTCCTGCCGGGCAAGTTCTACAGCTACAAGGGTCCCCAGGTAGAAGGCGAATTCATGTTCTTCAGCTTCTACTTCATGATGACCGGCCTCCACGGGTTCCACGTCCTGATCGGAATGATCGTACTAGCCTGGATTCTCATACGGGCTATGCGCAATGAGTTCTCGGACCAGTATTACGCGCCAGTCGACCTGGCGGGCCTCTACTGGCACCTCGTCGACCTCATCTGGATCTACCTCTTCCCGTTGCTGTACCTGGTGTCCTAAGTTTCGAAGGAGCAACCCATGAGCCATCACGCTGATTCCCATGCGGGCCACGACGTCCACGGCGGCCCCAAACTTTACGGGGCCATTCTGGCCGGCCTGCTGTTTCTCACCATCGTCACGGTCGGCGCCGCCTATGTTGACTTCGGCAGCTCTACCATCAACATCGTCATTGCCATGACCATCGCCACCATCAAAGGCTCCCTGGTCTGCCTCTACTTCATGCACCTGCGCTGGGATAAGGTGGTGAACGCGGTCGTCTTCCTCAGTTCACTCGTGTTCCTCGCCTTCTTCATTACGCTCTGCCTCATCGATGTCGAAAGCCGCGACGTTCTGCGTCCCGCTAACTGGACCGGCCAGGCACCCACCCCCATTCCTTCTCAGGTGTCCAACACCCCCGAGGGCATCGGACAGCCACCCAAGCCGCTGCCCAAGGAGCAGCAGCCAGCCACGGATGGCCACGCCGCTCCCCCGAAGCATTGATCAGCCCGGAGAACTTCACCGGATTGCCAGTTGAGTCCGGTCATCCCGGTTCGGCTCGAGCCGTTGACCAAATGTCGTTGACCAAGCCGCGGCACATCAGGTAATCTGGTAATTGGCATTCTAGTATGGCAAACACCTTTTCAGCACTGAAGCGAGTGCGTACGGCCGCCCGCCGGACGGAAGTGAACCGTCAGCGCAAGTCGCGGCTCCGCCACCAGATCCGTACCATGCGGCGGGCCCTTGAAGCGAAGAAGGCGGACGACGCCAATTCCCTGTTGCCGGCGACATTTTCGTTGATTGATCGCGCAGTCAAGTGGGGCATCATCAAGCGCAACACGGCTGCCCGCTACAAGAGCCGCTTGAACGCCCGCGTCAAAGCCCTCGCCGCTTAGCTCCGTTTCGGGGGCATCCATCCACAATCCGTTCGTCTCCCCACGGCTCGCCCAGGGGTACTCCGGATCTCGTCCGCCTGTTCATTCGAAGATCCTTCCTCTGTTCCGTCCCGCAACTCCGGTTTCCCGTGCCCTGGATATCGGTTGTGGCACCGGACTGTCGGCCCTTGCGCTGGTGGACGTGGCGCACCATGTGACCGGTATCGATCCTTCCGTCGCGATGCTTTCGTATGCACCGCGCCCGGCCGGCCGCTGCGACTTCGTAGCCGCGCAGGGGGAGCGGATGCCGTTTGGCGGCGGTGTTTTTGATCTGATCACCGCGGCGGGCGCGTTGAACTGGTCTGGAATCGAAGATGTGCTGCGAGAAGCGGCCCGAGTCCTGGGCTCCCGCGGCGAACTCGTGATCTACGACTTCGGCATGGGGGAACTCGACGGCTGGGTGGCGCGTTTCCGTGGCCGGTATCCGGCAGCCCCCGCATTGTCCGTGATTCCCGAGAACCTGCCGCTTCAGGTGTGCGGCCTCACTCTGGATCACGTAGAGCGGTTCGTCGTAACCCTTGAGATGCCGTTCGCCGCCTACCTGGCATACGTCATGACGGAAACCAACGTCGAACTCGCACTTGAGAGCGGAACTCCGCTTCAGGACATCGAGGCCTGGTGCCGGGAAACGCTCCAGCCGTTGTTCGCCGCCGGCGGCCGCTCCGTTCCGTTTCCCGGGTTCGTGGCCCGAATCAGCGGTAGAACGGCTTCCAGGTAATCCAGCGCGGCCCGTAGTGGGGCTCCGGCTGGCCGATTTCGAGGGCGCCGAGATCGGGAGCCTTGCCACTGAACCCGTCATTCACCGTCGGCAGCGGCGTGCCCGCGTCCACGGCCTTGGACCCCGCCTTGAGCCGGAAGTTAAGATCCATTGCGTGATACACGTGATGCCGGCGCGCAGGGTCGGGCGGGGCGAGATTTTCGAAGATGTCATAGTCCACTTCAATTCCGTGCGCCTCCTGGCCGGAGGCTTGACGAAGCTCGGGGAGTGTCGCGAAGTGCTTCCAATCGGACTCCTTGGCGGCGTGCGCCGTGACCCCGCCGGCCGGGGCAAGCCAATTGTACTGGTTGCGGGTGCCCCGGTTGGGACGGAAGCCGTTGTAGTCGCTGCTGAAGTTGGAGGTGGCGTTGGCCCAGGTCATGATGCCGCGTTCGGGGAAGTCGCGGCCCAGGAACAGGTTGTTGCGGAAGTGGGCATTTGAGTAGGGGTCGGTGGCGGTCTGCTCAGTGATCATCGTGTTGTGGAAAGCCAGGATTCCGGCGGGCGCCGCGTTGAACTTGAAGGCGCTGCCGATCGGTACATGATAGAGCACGTTGCGGAAGAAGTAGACGGGTCCGCCAAAGAAGGGTTGCGCGCTGTAGCCGTTGTGGGCGGCATTCACACCACGGTTGTTGAAGACCCGAATGTTGTGGGTGCCGCCATCGGTCTCAATGAAGTCGTCGTTTGAAAGATGGATGTCGTTGTTGTAGATGTCAATCGACGAGGCCCGGCGGTCCGGGTCCTGGCTGGGCGGTCCGTAGGTGGAGACGCAGATGCCGTCATGGAAGTAGGCGATGGCGTTGTGCGCGATCACGTGGCCAGGGCCATACACCTTCACCGCGAAGAAGCTCACAAGCTGATGGGAGGGGTAGATGCCGGCGGTGCGCTGGCCAGCCTGGTTCCAGCCGATGAGACGCATCTGATCCTCGCGTCCCAGAAAGAGGTTGTCGGCGATGTAGAAATCGCTTGAGCCCGCGTACTCCGTCCAGATACCGGCCCCGACGTTCTCAAAGCGGCAGTTGCGAACCGTGAGCGCCACCGCGCCCAGCACTTCCTTCTCGCCCGCGAAGATGGCAATGTCGGTATTGCGGAATGTGATGCCTTCAATGATGTGGTGCTCGGTTGAAATGACGTCAAGCAGTTTGTGGCTGCCTGCGCCATCGAAGATCACCTCGCCGTCGCCAGCGGCTTTGATGGTGATGGGCTTTTCGGCGGTCCCTTTGAGCGAAAGCGACCATGAGCCGGTGAAGGGCGCACTCAGCGGGTCGACGTAGTTCCACCGGTCTGGGCGGTAGAGACCGCCGTGAATCATGATGGTGTCGCCGGGCTGGACCTTGTTCATGCGCACGGCGGTCCAGTCGCCGCGGCCGGCTCCATAGTAGGCGTGCTTGAGGCCGATGAAGTTGGGCTCGAGCTTCGGTCCCTGATGGTCATCCGGATAGACGTGGAGGACGCGGCCGCCCGCATAGGGCTTGGGTTCGATGCGCGTGCGAACCGTGGCCTTCTGCAAGGCTTGACCGGTGACGCCATCCGGGTCGGTGAGGGTGAATTCGCAGTCGTAGGAAGTGCCCGGCTCCAGGTTCAGGATGCTACCCGCGAACCCATGCGGGACCGTATAGGTCATGTTCTCCCGCTCGCGGAAGACCCGTTCGCCGCCAATTCGAAGCAGGGGCAGGGCAGGGCGCCATGCGGAGGCTCCCGACTTGCGGAACCGGACCGCGACCGTCGCGTTCCGATTGTCGTCGCCCTCAATGGACCACTCAAAACCAAGGTTGAGCAGCGTGGGGTGTTCAACGTGGAAGCGGCCGGGACGCGTCGCGTTCCCGGCATGAAGCAGCGGCATGAGGGCGGCGAGAGTGGAAAGGATGCGCGGGTGGTGAAGCATGGGAAGGGATGATGATACTACAGGCCCGGCGGGGCGCGGGGCGGTGTAGCGTGGAAGGTGAGCACCATGGCGGCGAGAACCCGGAGGATCGACCACGACAAGTTCTTCAACGAACTCATCACCACCTTTTTCCCCGAGTTTCTCGACCTGTTTTTCCCACGGCTGGCGCCGGGAATTGATCTGTAGACGGTGCGCTTCATGCCGCAGGAAGTGTTTTCGCATCTGCTGCATGGGCGAAAGCTGGAGACGGACATCCTGGCGCAGGTGAAGTTCCGGGGCGAGGAGACATTCTTCCTGATTCATGTGATATCGTACAGCCCAAGCGAAGGAACATGACTGAATCACGAGGACTCCGTACGCTCCTGGTTCTGCTGGGACTGGCTACACTGGCCTGGGCGCAAACTTCCACGGCATCGATTTCCGGAATTGTCACCGATCCGACGGGCGCGGTCGTCGCCGGCGCTGCAATCACCGTGACCGACGTGGCGCGAAACATCAATTACCGCGGCACCTCCAACAGCACTGGCGTGTATTCGGTGTCCGAACTGCCCCCAAGCGCCTACCGCATCACGGCGGAGCTCGAAGGATTCCGGACCTTCGAGGTCACTTCGGTGTCGCTGTCGACGCAGCAGAAGGCGACGTTGAACATCGTCCTCGAACTCGGTCAAGTCACAGAGAAGGTATCTGTCACCGGGCAAGGCCTGCTGCTGGAGACGAGTTCCTCGGCCTTGAGCGCCGTCGTCGAGAATAAACGCATCCTCGATTTGCCGCTCAATGGCCGCAACATTTATTCGCTCACGGCGCTCGTGCCTGGCGTGTTCTTCGTGCGCCAGATGACGGGCGTGTCCGACTCATTCACCGCCAACCGGTTCATTGTGAACGGCGGCCAGGAGTCGACCTCGGACATCATGGTAGACGGCGTTACCGCGACGGTTTCGCATAACATCGCTAATATTCCCGCCGTGAGCGCCATCCCCTCGGTCGAAGGTATTCAGGAGTTTCGGATTCAGACCAATGCATACAGCGCCGAGTACGGGCGCAGCGGCGGCGGTTTGGTCACGATGGTCACGAAGTCAGGCACTAACTCCCTGCACGGCAGCGCGTTCGAATTTCTGCGCAACAGCAAGCTCGATGCGAACAACTTCTTCGCGAATCGATCCGGCAATCCACTGCGGACCTTTCAGCGCAATCAGTTCGGAGGGAGCATCGGGGGTCCGGTCCGGCTGCCGAAGCTGCTCGACGGGCGCAACCGCACGTTCTTCTTTTCCAACTACGAAGGACAGCGGCAGCGCAACGCACGCTTCGCGCAGCATACAGTTCCAACGCTGGCGGAACGGCAAGGAGATTTTTCGCAGACCAGGACCGCTCCAGGCGCGCTGCGGGTAATCTACGATCCGTTCTCGACCACGGCCGATCCGGCACGTCCCGGCCGTTTCCTTCGAACGCCATTCGCGGGCAATCGTATCCCCTCGAACCGGCTCGACACCGTTGCGCTGAAAGCTCAGGAGTACTATCCACAGCCGAACAGTCCGGGCACGCCGGTGACTAATCAGTTTAACTTCACCGCCCTCAAGTCTTTCCCGGAATTTCAGGACCGCATCGAGTTCAAGGTCGATCACAACTTCAGTTCGGCCAGCCGTATGTTCGGGCGCTTCACGTTCATGGATAGCGTTTATAGCGGCCCCAGGTTCTGGGATAATCCCGCCGAACCGGCCCATGCCGGAGCGATGAATCAGCTCCTGGCGAACGCCGCGCTCGACTATACGAGGACTTTCGGAGTCTCCGCGGTGTTGAACCTGCGCTACGGTTTGGGACGTGTCATGTCAGCGGTAACCGTGTTCCATGGAGCACGACGTTCAGCGGCCATGACGGGTTCCAGGCGAGCAGCCTGGGATTGCCGGCCTAAGTCGACGCGACTTCGGCCCATCGCGTGTTTCCCGCGTTCATCATTCAGGATGTAACCCAGTTAGGCCCTCCCTACGCGGGCGGCGGAACTTATTTTATGGGCGACTCGACCCATAGCATGATCGCGAATCTGAGCAGGGTCTCCGGACGCCACAGCATGAAGTTCGGCGTGGATGCTCGCCTTAACTTCGTGAATTACTTCCAGCCGGGGAATACGAGCGGGGGATTCGAATTCCGGCGCGATATGACGCAAGGTCCGGATCCTCGCACGCCGAGCGCCACCGGCGGAATCGGATATGCTTCTTTCCTGCTCGGGACGGGAACTACGGGACGTTTTCCCCATCCTGTCCGGCCGGCGAATGCCAACCGGTACGTGGCCTTCTATGCACAAGACGATTTCAAGGTATCCAGCCGGTTTACCTTGAACGCCGGTCTCCGGTGGGACTTCGAGGGATCGGTTACGGAGCGTTTCAATCGTATCAGCGCCATCGATCCTGGGGTTCGGAATCCGATGTCCGACAAAGTCGGCCAGAATCTCTCCGGCGGGTACCTGTTCGCGGGCGGCAGCTTGGGCCGCCGAGGGATTCGGTCGGTAAGTCCGCGGCAGGTGAACCCGCGGCTGGGGTTCGCCTGGCAACTCAACAATGCGACGGTAATCCGAACCGGCTACGGCATCTTCTACGGTTTGCCTTCGTACGCGGCGAACTCCGCTTATACGGGAGGAGCGTTTTCATCGCTCACACCATGGCTCGCGACCATCGACGGAATCACCCCGCATCACCTGCTCAGAAACCCGTTCCCGGATGGGTTTACGTTCCCGAGGGGAGCAACCGATGGTCTGGCCAGCCAATTCGGTCTCGATCTGGCGGGCGGCTGGCCCGATGCACTTCAACCGACCTACAACCAGCAGTGGAATTTCACGATTCAACGCAGTCTTGCGTCCAACTGGGTATGGGAGATCGCCTATGCGGGAAACAAAGGCTCGCTGCTCTCGTTGACGACGCAAATGAACCAGCTCCGGCCGGAGCACCTTGCCCAGGGCGATCAACTCTTGCAGCAAGTGCCCAACCCGTTTTTTGGGCTTGTCGGTGGGGGAGTTCTTGCTCAGCGTACGGTGCAACGCGGGCAGCTTCTGCGTCCGTTCCCGCATTACGGCAGCGTGGCGGCGACGAACGCTGCCGTCGCGAACTCCATCTATCACGCGCTCCAAACCCGGATCGAAAGACGTTTCTCTTCCGGCTTCAGCCTGCTCGCCTCCTATACCTTCTCCAAGACGATCACCGATGTCGCCGACGGACTCTGGAACCAGCCCGCGGGCGATGTTCGCGACTGGCACTGCCGGAGCTGCGACCGGGCGGTTTCCTCCTACGATCAACCGCACCGGTTCGTGACCAACGTAACTTACGAATTGCCCTTCGGAAAGGGCAAGAGGTTCGGAACGGGATTGCGCGGCATTCCGGAACTGGTGGCCGGGCGGCGCGTGTCAACAACTTTGAGACACCCGGCATGGGAATTTACTGACGTTCCTCTCTGTCTGTTGGGCTGGTGTCGACCGGCTTGTTGATCCAAACCTCCGATGGCAGGGGCAAAGGCTT
>VFZY01000101.1 GCA_016870915.1 Acidobacteriota bacterium
TCGGCCCGGAGAGGTGGAAATCTTGAGAGAAAGGAGGCTGGGAGGGAGAGGTGTCGAAAGAACTGCTGGAAACAGGCATGTTGTCAGTTTTCGTTTTTGTGCGATGGTCGAAAGAAGCCATCCGCAGGCACTGGCCCGCCCTCGGAAAGGGGGTTCTGATCAAATCCGGCCCGGGAGTGAGGCGTTGGTGTATACTGTCGGGGTCCGGGAGACCCAAAATGGAAATCCCGGTGTACTCCTCAATCACCCTACCCACCCGCACCTCGCCCGGACTGCGGTCATGGGATCGATTACTCCACCGCCATCGCTTCAAAACCGGACCTCTCCCCACCCCCCGTGCGGCGCCCCCACAAACTGAATCGCGCCTGGCGCAGCATCCGGGCCGGCGGCTGGCCCGTGAACTCAGCCTCCTCTCCGCACACCTCAAGCCCCAGGCCGGCACAGGATTTGGCCATCGGCTCGGCGTTGAGCAGCACGAACATCGCACGGGTCTGCTCCGCCGCGTTGCGGAACCGGTACCAGTAAGATACCGGGATTCGACGCGCCGCCGCACCGGCATCGCATAGATCCAGCGCCACCACGCCAAAGCCCCCTGCATGCACCAACAGGTCCGCCGCGCGTAGAGCATTGGCCGTATCGCCGCCGCATCGCACCCAGACCAGCATGTCCAGCCGTACCCCCGCCAGGGATGCGGTCATCGGATCGAATGCGTTGGCGCCATCGATCAGCGCCGTGTACTCGCCGCGCACACTCGCGGCATGCAGAATTCGATGGAGCAGACTGGTCCTCCCCGACGAAGCCCCGCCTGTAATCTCTGTAATACGGCCGCGCGGACAACCACCCTGAAAGGTGTCGAAAGGGTCCAGCCCGATAGGCATAGCCTCCACTTCCAGACCCCGTCGAAGCCCCACCAGCGGCGCCAGCTTATGCCCGGGACCAAGAATGCGTTGTGCCAGTGCGGATGCCATAGTTTCTCCTTTTGTTCGCCCTTCAGTATGGCACAAAACAGGACGAAGTTCCGATACGATAGACTCATAGCCAATGAGCGACGCTCAACCACTCCGCAAGCTCGTCTGCGTCTTCGCCGCGTCTGCCCTCTGGGCCGCTCCCATGGCCCGCGCCGCGGATCCCGCCGAGTTCTTTGAGATGCGCGTCCGCCCCGTGCTGGCTAAAAACTGCCTGCCTTGCCACACTGCGTCGAAAATGGGCGGACTGGATATGTCGTCTCGGGAAGCGCTGCTCAGCGGCGGCAAATCCGGGCCGGCCATTCTGCCCGGCAACCCGGACGCAAGTCTGCTTCATCAAGCCGTTACCCATACCCATGCCCGGCTGAAGATGCCGCCCACCGGCAAGCTCACCGAAACGGAAGTGGCGGATATCGCCGCCTGGATCAAGGATGGTGCGGTCTGGCCGGCCAAGGCTCAGCCCGCCGGCGGCCAGCAATGGTGGGCGTTTCAGCCCGTGCGCCGCCCCGAACTGCCTCGCGTGCGCAATCAGGCCGGGGTGCGCACTGGAATTGACCGGTTCATCGCCGCAAAGTATGAGGAAAAGGACCTGAAACCCGCCCCGCAGGCCAGCCGCCAGACCCTTCTGCGCCGCGTTACGCTGGATCTCACCGGGTTGCCCCCCACACCCGCCGAACTCGACGGCTTTCTACGGGACCGCTCCCCCCAGGCCTATGAGCGTGTGGTGGACCGTTTGCTCTCTTCGCGGCACTACGGAGAACGCTGGGGGCGCTACTGGCTTGATCTGGCCCGTTACTCCGACGACAAATTGAACTCCACCCAGGATGAACCGTATCCAAACGCGCACCGCTACCGCGACTGGGTAATTGACGCCCTCAACAATGACATGCCTTACGACGTGTTCGTGAAGGCCCAGATTGCCGGTGATCTGTTGCCGGAAAAAGACAGGCTGGCGGCAGGCACCGGTTTCTATTCCCTGAGTCCGGAGTTTCAGGATGACCGGGTGGATGCCACCACGCGCGGCTTCCTGGCCCTCACCGTCGCCTGCGCCCGCTGCCACGATCATAAATTCGACCCCATCCCCACGCGCGACTACTACTCCCTTCAAGGCGTCTTCGCCAGTTCCGAAAAGGATGAACTGCCGCTTGCGCCCGGCGACCGCGTGAAGGCCTGGAAGGAACACAAGGAGCGGATCGAAAAAGCCGAGGAAGAGATCAAAGAGTTCCTCAAATCGCAAGCCACGGCTCTGGCGGAGGTATTGGCCGCGCGCACGTCGGATTACCTGCTGGAACGGGAAACGGAGACGCTCGATCAGGAGATCCTCGAACGCTGGCGCGCGTTTGTGAAGCTGAAACACGATTACCCGTTCCTCAAGCCCTGGCAGGACGCGGTGGCCCGGCAGGCTCCACGGGCGGAGTTGGAAAAGATCGCCGCGGAGATCCAGGAGCAGGCCGTGGCGGTGCAGACAGAACGCAAGAAGATCGAGGAGACAAACCTCATCCGCCTGGGCGGAAGCAAGAAGCGCGGGGACTTGGCCGCGGCCGACCTGCTGTCGCTCGAGCGCGACAAATACTTCTTCTGGCGCCAGCTCTACGGCGAAAACAAGATCGACGACAACCTGGATAGCGGCGTGCTTTACCTCAAGGAGAAAAAACTCGAGCGCTTCCTCGCCGGCCCATTCGGCGCTCATCTGGGTCGTCTGCGAGCCTCCCTTGAAACCCTCAAGAAGACCCTTCCGGAGCAGTATCCTTTCCTCCACACGATGAAGGATTCCGCCAAACCGCACAACGTCAAAATCCAGATCCGGGGCAATCGTGAAACGCTGGGTGACGAGGCCCCGCGCCAGTTCCTCACCTCACTTTCCGGCGGCGCGCCCAAGCCGTTCGCCCAAGGTAGCGGCCGGCTGGAACTGGCTGAGGCCATCGCCAATCCCGCCAATCCGCTGACCGCCCGTGTGATGGTGAATCGCGTTTGGCTGGGCCATTTCGGAACCGGTCTGGTGCGCACGCCAAGCAACTTCGGCCGGTTGGGGGAACAGCCTTCACACCCGGAACTGCTCGACTATTTGGCGGGCCGCCTCATGGATCAAGGCTGGTCGCTGAAAAAGCTCCATCGTGAGATCGTGCTGAGCGCGGTCTATCAGTTATCCAGCGCTCCGCGGGAAGATAACATGCGGGCCGATGCCGCCAATCGCCACCTGTGGCGCGCCAACCGGCGGCGGCTGGATTTCGAGGCTCTCCGCGATTCGCTGCTCGCGGCGGGCGGCTCGCTCGATGCCACAGCGGGCGGCAAGCCAGTGCCGCTCACAGCGGCGGACAACCACCGGCGCACGGTCTATGGCTTCGTCAGCCGGCGCCGCCTGGACAACAACTTCCTGCTCTTCGACTTCCCGAACCCGAACGCCACCAGCGAGTACCGCGAAGTAACAGACACCGCTCTGCAGCGCCTCTACTTCCTCAACAGCACGTTGGTTGAAGCGCAAAGCAAGGCGCTTGCCAAACGGCTTGAGAACGCGGCGCCGGAGAACCCCGCGCGCATTCGGGAGGCCTACCGCATTCTCTTCGGCCGAGAGCCCGGGAAGACGGAAGTGGAGATCGGCACCGGCTTCCTGGCAGCGTCCCGGAATGCCTGGCCGCGGTACACACAGGCCCTGATGGCTTCAAACGAGTTTCTGTTCATCGACTAGAGGGTGAAAACGATGCCACCGCCAATCACCAGACGCGACATTTTACGGACCATGGGCTCCGGCTTCGGGCTCCTGAGCATGGCCGGAACGGCCGCCCATGGCGGCTCATCGCTGGACCCCAAACCCACCCACTTCCCGGCCCGCGCCAAACACGTCATCTACCTCTTCCTGAACGGCGGGCCCTCGCAAGTGGACACCTTTGACCCCAAGCCGATGCTCACCAGGTATCACGGCAAAGCGGCGCCGTCGGGGAACCTCAAGACGGAGCGGAAGACCGGCAATCTGCTCAAGTCGCCTTTCGAATTCAAACGGGGCGGCCAGAGCGGCCTCGAAATCAGCGAGATCTTTCCCGGATTGGTCAGGCACTCCGACGACCTCTGCGTCATCCGGTCCATGTACACAGCCCTGCCCAACCATGAGCCGTCGCTGTTCATGCTCAACTGCGGCCACATTCTGCCCGGGCATCCCTCCATGGGCTCCTGGCTCACTTATGGTCTTGGCACGCTGAACAGGAACCTGCCGGGCTTTGTGGTCCTCTGCCCCGGTCTGCCGGTGATCGGTCCACAGCTTTGGACCAGCAGTTACCTGCCCGGCGTCTACCAGGGTGTTCACATCCGGAACCAGGAGACGGATCCCGAGAAGCTCATCCCGAACCTTCGCAACACCGGATTAAGCGATGCCGATCAGCGGGCCCAACTCGACCTGGTGGCGCAGCTCAACCGCCGCCAACTCGATCGCACCGGCCCGGACCCGCAGTTGGAAGCGGGCATCGCCTCCATGGAGATCGCCTACCGGATGCAGACCGAAGCCATGGATGCCTTCGACATTCGCCGCGAACCCCAGGCCGTTCGCGACCGCTACGGCGATTCCGATTTTCAGCGCGGCTGCCTCATGGCCCGCCGCCTAGTGGAGCGCGGCGTGCGCATGGTGCAGGTCTACTACGGCAACGGCCAGCCATGGGATAACCACGATGACATCATGATCCACCGCAAGCTGGGCAACGAAGTGGACAAATCCATCACCGCGCTGCTCGATGACCTGAAGGCAACGGGACTTTTCAACGAGACCATCGTCATCATCGGCGGCGAGTTCGGCCGTACACCGTCGGTTGAAGTAAGCGGCCTGGTGAATGTCCAGAACGGCCGCGACCACAACAACCACGGCTTCAGCGTCGCCGTGGCGGGCGGCGGGTTCAAAGGCGGCTTAGCCTACGGCGCCACCGACGACTTCGGTTTCAAGGCCGTTGAGAACCGTGTGCACCCGCATGACCTGCATGCCACGGTCCTCCACCAGTTGGGCCTCGACCACACACGCCTCACCTACCGCTACAGCGGCCGGGATTTCCGCTTGACGGACGTGGAAGGCAACGTCGTCAAGCCGCTGCTCTCCTGAAGCATGCAAGGTCCGCAGGACCTGGTCACCCAGGTGGGCCGTCATAGCCCGGGAGCCATCAACTCAAAGGCCCCACGACTCCTCAAAAGCGCAAAGGCCGCTCCGGCGCGGCTCCAAACGTCCGGGAACAAGCGACTTAACGGAAAGCCGGAGCGAGTCCGTCTTGCGCGGTTCCTTAGAAGTTCTAGCTGTTCCAGAAATTTCCCGAAGTCCGCTATCCTTATGATTCAACAGGACGTATTGATTCACGCCGCCATGGAGAAAACGGATTGCGTAAATTGATACGCAAGGTCAGGTTAGCGACAAGAAAACTCGTGACTAACTCCTATCCACGTGTTATAGTCAGGCTGGTGATCGAAGGACGGATCGACTTGGCCGCAACATTCTTTATCCGCCGCACCCAGCGTGGCGAATATGAATTTTCCCTGGCCGAACCTGGCGGCATGCCGCTGCTCTCAAGCGCCCCTTACTCGCACCGCTCAGGCGCCGTCAAGGGGATCCATTCCGTCCGGGCCAATGCGTCCATCCCGAACCGGTATCTGCGAAACGGGTCGAGCGGCGAATACTATTTCGTGCTCACCTCAGGCAACCGCCAGGTGATCTGCCACAGCCCCATGTTTCAAAGCCCGGCCATCATGGACGCGGCCATTGAGGCCGTCATGGAAACGGCCTCCGGGGCGCCTGTGATCGACGCCGCGGAGGCCTGAGTTCTCCAGCTTTCTCAGCCGGCAGCCGGGCTACTCTTCCTTCTTACCCGTCTTCAGCTTTTCCCGCTGTTCCTTCAGAATGGCCTTCCGGCTCAGTTTGATCTTGTTGCCTTCGAGCGCCAGCACCTTCACCATGATCTGGTCGCCTTCATTCAACTCATCCCGAACCTGCTTCACGCGGCTCTCGGAGATTTCGCTGATATGGAGCAGCCCGTCGGTTCCCGGGAAGATCTCGACGAAAGCGCCGAAGTCGACAATCCGGACCACCTTGCCCAGGTAAGTCTTGCCGATCTCGGCCACGGCCGCGATATCGGTGATCATCTGGATTGCACGATCCGCCGCGATCCCGTTGGTGGCAAAGATCTTCACCGTGCCGTCGTCCTCGATGTCGATCTTCACGCCGGTCGAATCGGTGATCCCGCGGATCACCTTGCCGCCCGGCCCAATCACCTCGCGGATCTTGTCCGTCGGAATGGTCAACTGGAAGATACGCGGTGCATAGGGTGAGAGCGTGGAGCGCGGCTCGCTGAGCACCGAGTTCATCTTGGCCAGAATGAACAGCCGCGCCTCACGAGCCTGAGCCAGCGCCTCGCGCATGATGTCCGTCGTGACATTCGGCACCTTGATGTCCATCTGCAGCGCCGTAATGCCAGTCTCGGTCCCGGCCACCTTGAAGTCCATATCGCCGTAGTGATCCTCGGCGCCCGCGATGTCGGTCAAAATCGCGTAGGCGTCGCCTTCCTTCACCAGGCCCATGGCGATCCCGGCCACCGGAGCCGCCAGCGGTACGCCGGCGTCCATCAGGGACAGCGTCCCGCCGCAAACCGATGCCATGGAACTCGACCCGTTCGACTCCAGAATGTCGCTCACCACGCGAATCGTGTACGGGAAGTCCTTGTCGCTCGGCAGCACCGCGGAAATCGCCCGTTCGGCCAAAGCGCCATGGCCGATTTCGCGGCGGCCCGGGCCGCGCATGAAGCCCACTTCGCCCACGCTGAAGGGCGGGAAGTTGTAGTGCAGCGTGAACCGCTTGGAAACTTCCGTCGGGTCCAGCAACTCAATCCGCTGCTCGTCGTCTTTGGTGCCTAGAGTCGTGGTCACCAGCGCCTGCGTTTCGCCGCGGGTGAACACAGAGGAGCCATGCGTGCGAGGCAGCACCGCCACTTCAGCATCCAGGTTGCGGATCTCATTGAACGCGCGCCCATCGGGACGGTGCCGGTTCTTCAGCATCTCGTCGCGGAAAATCCGCTCCTTCAGCCGGTCGAACAGATCCCCCGCCTCCTCCTGCTGCTCTTCGGTAAGGGCGCCGAGAACCCGGGCCTTCACCTCGTCCACCTTCGCGTAGCTCGCGATCTTCGAGTGCTTCTTGGTGTCGAGCGCGTCGGTCAGGTCCACACGCGCGGCCTTGTCGATGGCGTCCGCCAGTTCCTGGTTCACCGGCGCCGGTGTGTACACCCGCTTCGGCTTCCCTGCCTTGGCGGCCAGTTCACGGATGCCCGCGATGAGCGTCTTGCAGCACTCATGACCGAACTCAAGGCACTGGACCACCTCTTCCTCGGTGGCTCCCTTGCCGCCCGCTTCCACCATCACAATGCCTTCCTCGGTGCCGGCCACCAGAATGGCGAACTTGGCTTCCTTGGTCTCGGCGTAGGTGGGGTTGGCGATCTTTTCGCCGTTCAACAGCCCGACACGCAGCCCGGCCAGAACATGGTGGAACGGAATGTCGGAAATGGCCAGGGCGGCCGCCGCGCCCACAATGGCGAGCGGCGCCGGATCCCACTCCGGCTCAGCCGACTGCACCATCGCAAGCACCTGCGTCTCGCAGGTATAACCCTCCGGGAACAGCGGCCGGATCGGCCGGTCAATCAGACGGCTGGTCAGAACTTCCTTCTCGCTGGGGCGGCCTTCCCGCTTGATGAAGCCGCCAGGATAGCGGCCCACGGAGTACGTGTATTCACGGTAGTCCACCGTTAAGGGGAAAAAACTCGCGCCAGGCTTGGGCGTCGAGTTGGAACAGGCGGTCACCAGGACCACTGCGTCCCCGCAGCGGACCACCACCGACCCGTGAGCCTGCTTGGCAAGCTTCCCGGTCTCCAGAGTAATCTTTTTACCCTGAAGATCAATTTCAACTGAATGTGGCAAATTGCCCTCCTCGTGACTTGGGTCCGGCGCCGCATGACAGCGGCCCCGGCCTCAATCAAGGAGACTGGGAGTGGAGAGTGCGCGGGTGATTCCGGCCCACTAGCGCTCTGCGCGTTACCGCGCGAGGCGCCAACCGGATTTCAAGCGAGCCCGTTGGCAGGCTACCGGCGGATGCCCAAGCTTTGAATCAGCGTCTTGTACCGCTCCGGGCTGCAACCCTTGAGGTACTTGAGCAGACGGCGGCGGCGAGCCACCTTGGTGAGCAATCCGCGGCGCGAGTGATGATCCTTCTTGTGTGTCTTGAAGTGCTCGGTCAACTCGCTGATCTGCCGGCTGAGAATCGCAATCTGGACTTCCGCCGAACCCGTGTCGGACTTGTGGGCCCTATACTTCGCAACAATTTGCTTCTTCTCGTCGGTAGCCAGTGCCATTCGGAAACGGATACTCCTCGTCTAACCTTAATCTCGATTTTGTCTTTCCTAGAATACCACAACTCTCCCGGCGCGAAACGGGCTACTTCCCAAAGCCGGGATTGAGCGTACCCTTTTTCTCGGCAATGGGATACAACGTGGGGTAGAACTGCACGAACGTGTTCTCCACCGCCGTCACCTTGCCGTGACACCCATAGCAGGAAGCGGTTCGCTCAAACAGCGTCCCCGTCCGGGCAAACTCGCCGTTGGTATTGGCAAAATCGAAGTACGCCCAACCGTCTTCCTTGAACCTTGACGTGTCCTTCACCGCCGCCTCAAGCCGCCGCGCCGCCGTCTGAAACTTGCCCGCCTTGTTAATGGACCCGTGCGTCGTCGACGACCGGATCTCAAGCAGCAGCATCGTCTTGTCCGGCCACCGGCCCGTCTTCACAAAGTGCCGGTACGCCTCCCGGTTCACGAACACATTGTCAAACGGCGGGTTCTCCGGCGTTCCCGCCGGCTGCCCATACGTCATCCCGAGCCCCGAACTCAGAAAAACCCACTCGCGATACCCGTCCGGGAACAGCAACTTCCCCTCTTTGTCGTACCGGACAGGATTGTCAGCCGCGGCCAACAGCCCCGCCAGGCCCAGTACCGGAAGAAATCTCATGCCACCATTTTGACGCGTTCCGTCCCCGGATGTCAGCATAGGGTACGTGCGTGCCGTTGGCCTCGACTTCGAATCCCGCCGCTTGACCGCCCGCGAGATCCCCCCTCCCGTGCAAAACGAACCCAATCCCGGCCAAGTGCTCTTCCGCGTCACCGAGATGGGAATCTGCGGCACGGACCGCGAATTGGCTTCGTTTCGTTTTGGGTCGCCGCCGCCCGGCGAATCGTTCTTAGTCCTTGGCCATGAGGCAGTTGGCCAGGTAGTCGCCGCCGGCCCCGGCGTCCGGGGGTTCGAGCCGGGAGACTGGGTCGTCCCCATGATCCGGCGCCCCTGCCCCGGCTGCCCCAGTTGCGGCCGCCGCCGTCCGGACCTCTGTCAATCCGGCCTTTACACCGAACGCGGCATCACCGGCGCCCACGGCTACTTCTGTGACTACGCCCTCGATGATGCCCACAACCTCACCGCCGTCCCGGCTCACCTCGCAGGTGTGGCCGTCCTCATCGAACCCCTGAGCGTCGTCGAAAAAGCCGTCGATCTCGCCTTCCGCCTCCACGCCGGCGAACCCCGCCTGGCCGTCGTCTATGGAGCCGGGGCCGTCGGACTGCTCGCAGCCATGATCCTGCGGCTTCGGGGCGTTGAAACCGGCATCCGGTCCACCGAGCCAGCCAACCACCCCCGGGCCGAAATCGTCCGCCGGGCCGGCTTTCCCTATAACAGCCCCGGCCATGCCGACATCGCCATCGAAGCCGCCGGCGCCCCGGCCGCCGCCTATGCGGCATTATCCGCCCTGAATCCGCTTGGAGTCTGTGTGGTGCTCGGTGCTCCGAACGCGCCCGGCTCCATGCCGTTCCTCGACATGATCGTCAACAACCAGGTGCTCGCCGGCAGTGTCAACGCCAGCCCGGAGGCATTCCAGGCCGCCGCCCGCGACCTCGCCCGGCTCGACCGACGGACCCTCGATTCGATTATTGAGCGGCGAAATTTCGCCGATTACGCCCTTAGCATGTCACGCCACGGGATGGAATCCGCCACGCACCCCAAGATCGTCCACGTGCTGGCGGATTAAACTGGAAATCAGGTCGTAATGCCCCACATTTTCAGACACGCCCTCTGCAACGAGATCTATAAGGATTGGGACTTCGCCGAAGCCTGCCGCTCCATCCGCTCCATTGGCTACACCGGCATCGAGATTGCACCCTTCACTCTCGCCGAGGACCCCGCCACCGTACCCGCCGCGCGCCGCGCCGAATGCCGCCGCATCATGGCGGATGAAGGCCTCAGCTTCATCGGACTCCATTGGTTGATGGTCTCGCCCAAGGGCCTCCATGTCACCACGCCCGATGCCGCGCTCCGGGCCCGAAGCTGGAAACACATCCATGACCTCATCGACCTGAGCGGCGATCTGGCGGCCAACGCCCCGACGTTGATGGTCTTCGGATCACCGTTCCAGCGCGCCTCCGTGGATGGAACAACACGCCAGGAGGCCACGCGCCGGTACGTGGACGGCCTGGCCGAAGCCGCGCCCCATGCCGGCGAACGAGGAGTCACGCTGCTCATGGAAGCGCTGCCCGTGGCGCAATGCGATGTCGTACAGACTCTGGATGAAGCCGCCCGGTGGGTGGAGCAGGTGAATCATCCCAACCTGCGCACCATGTTCGACGTCCACAACGCCATCGACGAGCAGGACCCCCATGCCGATCTGGTTGAGCGGCACTACTCCCTCATCCGGCACGTGCATGTCAACGAATTGGATGGCAAGCACTGCGGACGCGGCGGCTACGACTTTAAGCCCGTGTTCCGCACCCTGCGGCGCCTGGACTACCAGGGCTGGATTTCGCTTGAGGCATTCGACTTCAGCTTCGGCGCGGAAACCATCGCCGCCGAGAGCCTGCGTCACCTCGAAAAGGAGATTGAACAGCTATGAACCACTACATAGTCACTGGAGGAGCCGGTTTCATCGGTTCAACGCTGGTACGGCAACTGCTGGCCCTGGGCGATGGCGAAGTCCACGTCATCGACAACCTGCTGACAGGCAAGGAGGAGAACCTCGCCGAAGTGCGGTCCCAGATCGTCTTCCACAAGGCCGACATCCGCGACTATTCGGCGATCGCCGCGCCCATGGCCGGCGCCAGCACCGTGTTTCACCTGGCCGCCATCCCTTCGGTGCCCCGCTCCATCCATGACCCTGAGCCCTCGCACGAAGTGAACGTCAACGGCACCTGGAACGTCTTCCGGGCGGCGAAGGAAGGCGGCGTCCGCCGCGTCGTCTACGCCGCCAGTTCGTCCGCCTACGGCGACACCGAGGTTCTGCCCAAGGTGGAATCCATGCAGGCCAACCCCCGCTCGCCCTACGCCGCGCAGAAGCTGATGGGCGAACACTACGGCAGCGTCTTCACCTCGTGTTTCGGCCTGGAAGTGGTGTCCCTGCGCTTCTTCAACGTCTTCGGCCCGCGCCAGGACCCAGGCAGCCCCTATTCCGGCGTGCTGTCCAAGTTCATGACCGCGCTGCTTGACAACGAGCAGCCCACCATCCACGGCGACGGGGAGCAGACCCGCGACTTCACCTACGTGGAAGACGTGGCGGCTCTGGTCATCAAAGCATCCCGCGCCCCCGGTGTCGCCGGCCGCACCTACAACGCCGGCAACGGCAACCGCTACAGCCTCAACCTCACCTGGGACCTGCTCCAGAAAGCCGAAGGCGTCCGCATTCAGCCCATCTATTCGCCCTCCCGCGCCGGCGATGTGCGCGATTCGCAGGCCGACACCACCGCCGCCCGCCGCGACCTGGGCCATGACCCCCAGTTCAGCTTCGAGGAAGGGCTGCGCCGCACCCTCGCCTGGTACCGGGCCCATCACCTCAGCCCCGCCGGAGCACGGTAACATAGGGGTAGACACCCTTCCGTGTTCCTTCAGAATCAGTTCGAACGCAACTTCATCACCACCTCGGTGGACTACGTCTTCAACTGGGCGCGCAAGTCCTCGGCTTGGCCCTTGTCCTTTGGCTTGGCTTGCTGCGCCATTGAGATGATCGCCTCCAGCGCGTCGCGCTTTGACATTGCGCGTTTCGGCTCCGAGGTCTTCCGGCCCAGCCCCCGCCAGGCGGACCTGATGATTGTGGCCGGCACACTCACTCTCAAGATGGCGCCACTGGTGAAGCGCATCTACGATCAGATGCCTGAGCCAAAGTGGGTCATCTCTATGGGCGCCTGCTCAAGCGTCGGCGGCCCGTTCAATACGTACCCCACTCTTCAGGGCGTCGACAAGATCATCCCCGTCGATGTCTACATCACGGGCTGCCCGCCGCGCCCGGAGAACCTCTTCTACGGCCTGCTCAAGCTGCAGGAAAAGATCGACCAGATGACCACGCTCGTCAAGCGCCCCACCGAAGTGCGCCTGGCCCCGGACATGTTGGAGGAGTTCAAACAGCAGATCCGCGTGGCGCAGATTCAGAACCCGGTGTAGCCGATGGCCGGTTTCGTCGAAGACTCCGCCGGTGTGTTGCGGTCCCCATTGCTTGCCTCCATCGAATGGCTGAAACATGGCTTTGGAACCCGCCATTCGGAAAGCTGGCTTGATCGCGAAACCGCCGCCCGCGTGACGCAGATCCATTCGGATCGCGTGGTGGTGCATACCGCGGCGTCGCCCGCCTGCGGCGAAGCGGATGCGATCATCACCGCGGAACCGGGTATCATGGCCTCCATCCGTACGGCCGACTGCGTTCCGATACTCATCGCGGACCCGGACCGGCGCGTGGTGGCCGCCATTCACGCCGGCTGGCGCGGAACGGCGGCCTCCATCGCCGCCAAGGCCGTGGGCCACATGGCGGCAGCCTACGGCTCCAACCCGTCCAGCCTGCTGGCCGCCATTGGTCCCGCCATCGGAGTCTGCTGCTTTGAGGTGGGCCCCGAAGTGGCCGGACAGTTCGGCCTCACGGGCCGCGCCCACATTGATCTTGCAGGCCACAACGCCCGCCAACTCGCCGAAGCCGGCCTCGCCCGCATCGACACAAGCGGACTCTGCACCCGCTGCGCCGCCCACCGTTTTCACTCCTTCCGCCGCGATCGCGAGGCCTCAGGCCGGATGACCAGCGCCATCGGCATCGCGTAACTGAGCCAGAAGATCGGCAAACCGGCGGTAAAATCGCCGGAACGACGGAGCACTCATAGCCTCATCCAGGTCGAAGAGCGCGGTCAACTTGGGCTGATCGACGGTTGGACTGTAGCTCCCACGCCGCCGGATAATCCACTCCTTGGCACCTTGTACAGACTCGGGATCGTCCGGCCGTTGAAGATCCTGTGGAAGACCGCGAACTCCGGCCAGGGAACGCGCCGCCGCAAGGAACCAGCATTCGAACTCCCGATGAGCCAGAGCAACAAGAGTCCTGTGCTCTGTGCAAGCCGCCCGAATGCGCCGATCAAGGCTGGGGCCCAGTTGCGCCGGACAGTCTCGCTCAGAGTCCAGCACCACAACAATGGCGCCAGTGCCCTCCATCAGGTTAACCGCCTTCCGGACCCACTTCTCCAGTTCGCCGAGTTTCAGCAGGCTGTCGCGGGGCTGCCGGATCGGCTGCAGGATATCGACTGCCATCTCCGGGGCTTCCACGGCCGCAATACGCCGCAGCAGAAGTGGCAAGGCCTCTACCTCGCCATGCCCCTCAACAATCGCGGCGATCCTTACGCTCATCGGCCAGTTATTGCCCCCAGTCATCGTCCCCGGTCCTCGTCCTCGGTCATCGTCCGAAGATAAGCGACGACATGTCGCCCTCGCGCGGGACCCTCGAAACGTCCGGACTCAGATGATTCACCCTTAGCAATTCCCCGGGGGTCGTGAGGTTCTCACGAAGCGATTTCAATTGCCCCTGCCGGATCGGCCCAATCACCGTTTGCCCATCCAGCCGTTCCACTGCAAGGATCGAGTCCGGAGCAATATCGGACCGGTCGAGCAGATCCGCGCTGTGGCTGGTCACGATCACCTGCCGGAAGCCCGACGCCTCCTTCAGAATGTCATGAACAACTCCGGCCGCAGCCGGATGGAGAGCCATCTCAGGCTCCTCAATCACCGCCAGAGCATTTCCCGGACCAAGACGATTGAACAACGCAACCAGCATGGCGAACACCCGCAGAGTCCCATCAGACATGTTGGCGGCGAAGAACCGGCCATCCTTCCTTCCGCCGGAGCGTTCAGTAAATTCAAGAGTTTCCTTGGGGCCGAGTGTTCTCACGCGAACGGACTCGACCTCAGGAACCACCGCATTCAGAAACTCCTGAACTCGATCCACCGCCGGGCGATCCTGCTTGATCATTTGTGAATATATCGAGGCAACGTTGGATCCATCGCTCAAAAGCAGGCGGTCCATCCTCGGGTCCTGGAGTGCCTTAATCTGATCGGGATTGAAATCATAGAAGCCCATGACGCGGAGGGCGGAACTTGGCAGGGTGGAGTACCTGCTGAGCGCCAGACCATCCGGCAAGGCGTCTGAAAAAAAGGGAAGGTTCGTCTCAAGCTTGCCATCTCTCCAGTCGTACGTTTCAACCGCGCCGCTGGCCGAATCCGAGAATTTCCAGTACTCCCGCCGAACCCGATACTCGTTTCCAGGCCGCGGCCCCACCCTCAGCGCATACTGACAGTTCCATTCCTTGACGCGAAACTCCAGGCGAATCGCCACGTCCGTCGGCCTCCCGCCGGACCGGCGGCGAACGTCGTTGATTCCACCTCGGCCGTGTATGGCGTTGTCCAGCGAACCCCGCAGACATTCCGAAACGAATCGCAGAGCATCCACGAAATTGCTCTTGCCGCTGCCGTTGGGACCCACAAGGAACGTCAATGGCCCCAAGCTGACGTCGCACGCGGCAATGCTCTTGTAGTTCTGAATCACCACGCGTGTGATCTGGACGTCCAGTTCCATCTCTAGCCAGTGTACTCAGTTCCCCCGCGGCCCCGAGAAACTCGGCACAATCGCGAGTTCCGTCAGTCCCCTCCCCCGGCGTGGCAACGGAGCCCTGAGCTATAGTGAGGCTTCCTATGCGGCGGCGCGATTGGTTGGCACAGACGGCGGCTTTGGCCGCTCCCGGAAAGGCATCTCCAGCGGAGAGGCTCGCACGACATCGGAATCTCTTCACTGGCGACAGTTGCGTCTATTTCTACAACCCGGAATTGTGGCATCCGGAAGGGCTTCCCTATACCGCCAAGGCGATTCACCGCTATGTGGATCTGCTCGCCGATTCCGGCGTCGACACCTTCCTTTCGAACCCCAACGCGCAGGTGGCATGGTATCCCAGCAAGACTCTCGATACGGTGCTTGACGGATACCGCCGCGGCGACCGGGACTTCTTCCGCGCCCATGCCCGCGCCACCCGCGTGGCCGCCGATCAGTTGGAGGGATACCTGGATCACATGGTGCACTTCCACAACCTGTATCTCGATCTGGTGGAAGCCGGCGTGGACTGGCTGGCGGAAACCGTCAACGCCTGCCGCCGCCGCGGCATCGCCCCCTGGGTGAGCGTGCGGATGAACGATACCCATGGCGTCGAAGATGAAGCCAGCCACTTCAACTGCCGCGTGTTCCGCGACCCGGCGAACCGTCTTTCGGGACGCGCTCCCGATCCGCGCGACGGCGTCAATGCCAATTGGGTCGCGCTCAACTACGCCCGCCCGGCCGTGCGCGATTTCATGTTCGCGCACATTCGCGAGTACCTCGACGTCTACGGTTTTGAAGGCATGGAACTCGACTGGCTGCGCGACCCGCACGTGCTGGAACCCGGAGCAACGGAAAAGGATTCCGAAGCCGTCACCGCGTGGCTGCGCCAGGTGCGCGTGTTCACGGAACGGCGCAAGAAGCCCGTGCCGCTGGGCCTCCGCATCCCGGCCAACCTCGGCTACCTCAAGAGCCGCGGCCTCGATGTGGCGCGAATTGCCCGCGAGGGCCTGATCGACTTCATTGGCTTTTCGAACTTCTGGCAGACCTCCTGGGACCTGGACTACGCCGCGCTCCGGGCAGCCATCGGCCCTCACGTCATCATCTATGGCGTGGTGGAGAACGCGCCAAACTGGGTGCCCGGCTACTCTCCGGCGTTGAAGGAACGCAAGGTCGAGTTGGGCCAATCGCCCTATCCCACGGCGGGCCTCCGCTACATGGCCGGCAGCGCGCCCATGCTGCGAGCCAACGCGGCGGGCAAACTCGCCATGGGAGTCCATGGCATTGAGCAGTTCAATTTCTTCTGCACCGATCAGCCCAAAATTCCCGGCCTCCGCGCCGACTACGCCGCGTTGCGTGGCATCCATGACACCGCCGGGCTGCGCGGCGAGACCAAGCACTATTGCCTGGCGTCGCCGTCCGGCTGGCTCTCCACACTCTGGGAGACAACCGAACAGATCCCCGCCGTGCTCGATTCGCGCCAGAAGAAGGAGTTCCGCCTCACTATGGCCGCGGAGCCGCCAGGACACAGGCTCCGCGTGCAGATTGTCGTTGAGAAGACCGAACGGCCCGCCCGCCTCGGCCTCTCCTTCAACGGAGCATGGCCCTCGTACGAAGCTCGTGAAACCCGGTCCATGCTCTTTCCCGTCGGCCCGTTCACCGAGTTCACTCAGCCCCACACCGCCTGGGAGTTCACCCTGGACGCAGCGGCGGTGCGGAACGGCTGGAATACCGTCACCGTCACCAACAACACGAAGAACCCACCGGCAACCGTCAAAGTGGTGAGCGTCGAACTGGGTGTCGAGCGCGGCTAACCGCCCCGGGTGAACAAATGAGAGCTGCCGGATCCCTGTTTCAGAAACTCCTCCTGACCGCATTCACCTTGGTGGCCGTGGCGGTCGCGGTTCTGGACTACTTTGTCACGCACTACGTTGCCGAGCGCGAGGTCGCGCATGTCCAGGAGCGCCTGGCCATCGACGCGGCACTGCTAGGGGGGCAGATTCCGATCGCCGGAGGTTCCGCCCTGGACGCGTGGGCAGCGCGCATGGACCGCGAGGCACGCGCACGGGTGACACTCATCCGTGCCGATGGCAAAGTGGTGGGCGAGTCGCGAAATCAGGCCGAACGCATGGAGAATCACTCCGGCCGCGAAGAGGTCCGCGCCGCCCTTGCCGGACGCACCGGAACCACTGTGCGGCGTAGCGCCACCCTGAACCGTGATTTCTGCTACGTCGCCGTCCCGGCGGCTGGGCACTCGGATGTCGCGGTGGTGCGGCTCGCCGTGCCCCTCGATGAGGTCAATCGGGCCATGTCGGCCATCCGGCAGCGCCTGGCAGCGGTGTCCCTGGCGGTTCTCGGCGCGGGACTGGCTCTGTCCTTCGTGCTGTCACGTCGCTTCGCCAGCAGGGTGACCACCCTGCAAGCCTTCGCCGAGAGCGTTCTTGACCGGCGTGGCAGCAAGCCCATCGAAGCCGGTTCGCTCGACGAACTGGGCAGCCTTGGCGGGTCGCTCAATCGCATGGCGGCTGAACTGGGCGCCACGCTTCAAGCCCTTCGCGTCGAGGTGGATTCGCGCGAGACCATGTTGACCGGAATGGAAGACGGTGTCCTCGCGGTGGACAGTGCGGGCCGGGTGACGTTCGCCAACCCTGCCTTTGCCCGCATGGGGGGTACCACGTACCCGATTGCGGCCGGCGCGGAGTTACCCGCCCGCATGGCCGCCTCGGATCTGGGACCCGCGCTCGCCACCGTGCAGCGGACACGCAATCCCCTGCGGCAGCGAATCACGGTCTCTGACCCGGAACCTCGGGCATTCGTGGTGCACGCCGTACCGTTTGGCGGCGAGGCCGGGGCTGGCGTCCTCGCCCTTTTTCACGACATCACGGAAATCGAAAAACTGGAACGCATCCGCAGGGATTTCGTGAGCAACGTTTCCCATGAGTTACGCACGCCGCTGGCCTCCATCCAAGGCTACTCGGAGACGCTCCTGGACGGTGCGCTCGACGAACCGGAGACAGCCCGCCGGTTCGTCCAGACGATTCACCAGAATGCAAGCCGGCTCAACACCATCGCCACAGATCTCCTTTCCCTGGCCGAACTGGAATCCGGAACACCGCACCCGCTCGAACCCGTGATGCCGGGAGAGGCCGTGGACGGCGCCATTCGCGTTGTGGCTCCTGAGGCCGCGCTGCGTGAGGTGCAACTGACGGCGGGGCCCGGGGGACAGGTTCCTGTCATGGCGCAGCGGTTCCGCCTGGAGCAGGTGTTGATCAACCTTCTCACGAACGCGGTAAAGTTCAACCGGCCGGGCGGCACGGTTGAAGTCTCTTTCGACGAACGGCCCGCGGAAGTTCTCATCCGCGTGGCGGACACCGGCATCGGCATCCCCGCCGAGGACCTGCCCCGGATCTTCGAGCGATTCTACCGCGTGGATAAAGCGCGATCGCGAGCCGTGGGCGGCACGGGCCTCGGCCTGGCGATCGTGAAGCACTCCATGGAACTGATGGGTGGCCGCGTCTGGGCGGAAAGCGAACTCGGGAAAGGTTCCGTGTTCACGGTACAACTGCAGCGCCGTCAGGCGGATGGTGACGGGTCCGATTCGAAGTTGAAGCTGTAGCCGAAGCCCCGCACGCTGCGGATGTACGACTCTCCGGCGGATTCAATCTTCTGCCGGAGCCGGAGGATGTACACATCCACGGTGCGATCGGTCACGGCGTGATTCCGGCCCCAGACCGCGTCCAGCAGTTTATCCCGCGCAAAGACCAGGCCCGGGCGCGACATGAGGCACTCAAGCAGCCGGAACTCCGTGGCCGTCAGCGCAACGGGACGGGAGTCCAGCATGACCTCCCGGCGCGCGGGATCCAACCGCAGCTTGCCGGCGCTCAGCACCCTGATCTGCGAGGGTTGTTCACGGAAATGGATCCGTATTCGCGCGATGAGCTCGCGAACATAGAAGGGCTTGACGATGTAGTCGTTAGCGCCCAGTTCAAGCCCCAGAATCCGGTCCGTTTCGGAGGCTTTCGCCGTAAGAAAGATCACCGGCAGATGCGCAAGCTGGGGATGTGCACGAATACCGCGGCAGATCTCAATGCCATCCGAATCGGGCAGCATGATATCCAGAATCACCAGATCCGGCCGTTCCCGCAGGCAGAGGTCGATGGCGCCCTTACCCGTGAGCGCACCGGCGAATGCGAAGCCTTCCTTGGTCAGGTTGTATTGAACCAGCGCGAAAAGGTCCGCGTCGTCTTCAATCAGAAGAATCTTCTTCATCGGAAGCTGTAGAGGTCTCTGGTCTGAGTGTAGCGTGCCAATGCTACAGGACGATGACGGCGCGCTAGAAATTCAACCGCCCGCCAATCACCAGGATCCTTGACCCGCTGGCCGAAGTGATACGGCCGAAATCCACGGAATTGATGTCCGCGTTCGGGTCGCCGAACTGCGGAGAATTGGTGACATTGATGGCATCCATTCGAAGCTCGAAATGGACCCGCTCCGTGATGTTCACCCGTTTGACAAGGTCCATATCCAGCCGGAACGAACCCGGGCCCTCCAGAAACCGCGCCCCAAGGCTTCCCAGGCGGCCGGGTGCGGGGTTGCTGAGAATCACGCGGCCGTCAGGACCTGCAATGGCCCGCAGCGTGCTCCGGCCGCGGATGTTGTTGGCCGCCACAATCCGCTCCCGGTACGGGTCATCCACCTGCGACAGTCCGCCGAAATACTGGACGCTGCCCGGATTCCGCGTGATGCCACCCAGAGCCTTCGACAGATCCCCGTGAACATCCGGGGTGTTGTCGCCGAACGTGTTCACCGTGCCCGCGCCGCTCGTCAGGTCGATCGGCGTGCCCGAAAACACGTTGTAGATCCACGACGTCCGCCAGCCGCCCAATACGCGGTTGAGCAGCGAGGCGCGCCCCAGCCCCATCCACTTCCCGTCGCCCACGGGCAGTTCCCACGTCCCGCTGGTGCGCATGACATGGGTGCGGTGAAAGTCCATCAAACGGCGGTCCAGCCGGCGATTGCGCAGCGTCCGGTAGCTGTCGATCATCTCCTGGCCGGACCCTTCCTCTTCGCCGAAAACCCGGCTCAGCGTGTAGTTACCCAGCAGCGTGAACCCGCGCGAGAACTTCCGGCTGATCTCCACCTGAAGCGAGTTGTACGTTGAATTCGCCAGGTTGCCCGTCAGCCGCGCCGCGGCGAACTGGGGATTCGGCACAATGAAGGTCTCCGGCAGCCCCGCACGGCGAAGCAAGCCGCCGCGCTCATTGGTGTACTGGTTGCTGTTGTTGAGAAAATCGGCGAACGATCCGGCGTTATTGGCCGCCAGATAGCCCTGAAGCGTGGTGTTCGACCGCACCAGGTCGCCGCCGGTGACGCGGGTTCCATCCACAGCGCCCAAACCGGGAACCGCGAGACCCCGGAAAATCCGGTCAAGCAGCGGATGCGATCCGCCCGACTGGGCGGCGAGGAACGCGTCAAGGATTCCGGTCTCGTAGATGTTCACCTCATTGACACTGGCCCCCCGGATCAGGCGGTTGCCCCGGTTGCCGACATACCGTATGTCGAGCGTTGTGTCGCGGCCCAGCAGGCGCTGGATGGAAAGGTTCCAGTTCTGCACATAGGGGTTGCGCAGACCCGTATCGAAGACCCGGGCGATCTGATTGCGATCCGTCAGCGGCACCGTTTCGAGCGGCTTGCCCGATGGAGCAAGCGGCAGGCTGATGCTCGAAAGAGCAAGCGGCGACGCGCTTCGGAAAACCACCAACTCGCGCAGGCCGGGTGCATCGCCGGCCACCACATCCACCAGGCGGAGCGCATTGCGCTCGTAGCCCACCGCATAACCGGCGCGAAGCACCGTACGCCCTTTCCCGAACCACGGCAAACCCCAGGTGAACCCCACGGCGGGCGCCCAGTTGTTCCAATCATCCCGGTACAGCTTGCGCGAGGGATTCGGTGAATTGCGGCCCACCAGTTCCACCCGTGTCAGAGATCCGTTCAAGCGGCCCGGCTGAAACAGATCGGCGAAGGAACTGCCGGCCAGCCCGAAGATCGCACCTGAGCCCCCCATCAGGCTGGCGGCCCGGCCCTGATCGTCCCACGGCACGGAGTAATACTCCCAGCGCACCCCAAGGTTCAGCGTCAGATTGGATCGCAGCTTCCAATCATCCTTAAAGTAGAACGCGAGTTCCCGCTGTTTCCACGTGCGCTGCTTCCCTTCGCCGGGAATAAATTGGGGATTTGTGCCGCCACGGGCGTTCAGCGCCTGGGAGATGCTGGCCACGCTACCGGTGAGGTTGAGCAGCACGTTTTGCGCCGAGGCTTGGTTCAGACCGATTCCCGGAATCAGGTTGACGTTTGCCACCGGCACTCCCCCGGCTCCCAGCACGGCGCGTGGCATGACGTCGAACGAGTTGAAGCCGTTCGTGCTCACGTACCGCAGGGTGCCGCCGCCTTTGAACGAATGCTTGGCTTTGAGAAACGTAACGTCATCGCCCACCTCGTAGACCGGCGTGATGCGCCCCTGCGGGTCATTGTCGATCGTGAGCGGATCGGTGATCGTCAGGAAATCGATGAGATAGGCCCGGCCGCGCGCAGCGGGTTGAAGATCCGTGCCCGCCAGCTCCCACGGAGCACGAAAACGGAGGGAAGGCCGGTTCACGCCCGCTCGGAACACATTGAGCAGGTTCGGGCGCACCGTCGAGGTGAGGTTCAGGCTCTGCAGCGTCGTCAGCCCTTCGGAACGTCCACCGAGCGCGCTGGGGAGCGGTTGGGCCAGGAAGCCGTTGCGCGCCGATTCGGGTTGGCGGTTGAAGCTGTAGCTGGCGCGATGCGTGGTGTTGAAGTGGTGATCCAGCTTTAGAGTAAAGACGTCGAAATCCGAAGTTGCCGGGCGCTGCCAGGTGTGCCAGGCTGTGTTGAGACCGTCGCCACCCAGAAAGTTATTCGGCAGCGGGGTGAGTGCCAGCAGCCGTTGCACGTTGCCGGTGGGGTCGGCAACCGGCCGTGCCGGATCGCGCTGGAATAGATTGGCAGTCACCAGATCGCCGGTGGCGCGCGCCGGACGCACCGGGCTGCCCGCAAGGTCTACCGAAGGCGTGGCGGAGCCGGCGTTGCCGTTCTGGAGTCCCGGGAAGAAGCGGTACAGGCCCGCCCGCGCAGTGGCCGTGTAAACCGTTGCGTTCACCGTATTGCGCGTGACTTGACGCTGCGCTTCATAAAGCACGTGGAAAAATGTCCGGTTGCGGCGGACCGGTCCGCCCACGCGGCCCCCGTACTGATTCCGGAGCAGAATGTTCCGCGGCGTCAGCGGCTGCAGCGTCTCCCGATTGAGGCCGCGCTGGTTGTTGAACCATGTGTTGGCGTTGAAGATCGTATTGCGGTGGGAGTGAAACAGACTGCCTCGGAACACGTTCGACCCGGAGCGCGAAAGCATCTGAATCTGGCCCGATCCACGCCCGTATTCGGCGTCGGCCGGCGAGGTGACCACCTTGAACTCCTCCACCATGTCGACCGAAGTAAACAATGTGGACGAGACGCCATTGTTGACCCGGTTGTCCTGGACATTGATTCCGTCAAAGGTGATATTGAGCGTCCCGATGCGCGCGCCGGCGAAGTTGTCCCCCACGACTCCGGCGTTGATATAGACCAGTCCGATGGCGTCGCGGGAAGCCAGCGGAAGGTCCAGCCCACATTTCCGTTTTGAGCCGCGCGTGCGAATCTCCTGGATGCTCGTCCGCATCAATATCGATAGGGGTTTGAAGGCAGCGAAGACCCCTGCGGAGGACAGCACCCAATGGGTGACAAACAAAACCAGCCCTTTCAGCTCTCGTTCAACGGCCTTCTCAAGATCGACTTCCAGGGATCGCGCGTTACTTCCGATGGTGGTCTGATCCTGGTGCGTGAGTTGGATGAACGGCTGGGCTTCGGTGCTCTCATTGCCCAACACCTGACTGACTCACGGCGCGGCAAGAATACCCAGCTTCCGCTGGCGGACCTACTGCGCCAGTCCGTCTACAGCCGGATTGCCGGCTACGAGGATGTCAACGATGCCGAGCGGCTCTCGCAGGATCCAACCTTCCGGCTGA
>VFZY01000102.1 GCA_016870915.1 Acidobacteriota bacterium
GCCGTCGAATCCCGCCTTCACCTGGCGCCGTCCCTGTTGGCCAAACTCGAACTCTGATTGGCTACACTCTGTCATAGGGGAAAGCCGCTCCTCTCTTCGCACAACTTTTACTAGAAAAATCAGTTATGCCAGAGAATGCGGCTTTCCGCTACACTTCCCGTGAGAAAAACGGGCTAGTCGCCGTGCGCGGCGGCGGGCACCGGCGAGGCGATTCCGCGGCGGCGCGCCAGCCAGGCACGCGTGTCCTCAACCAGCGAATACCCCACGGGCACCACCAGCAGCGTCAGCAGAAGACAGAGCATCTGCCCGCCGATAATCGTCACCGCGATCGCCGAACGCTGCGAGGCGCCGGCGCCGATACCGATAGCCGTGGGCAGCAGCCCCGCTACAATCGAGAGCGTCGTCATCAGAATAGGCCGCAGCCGGACCCGGTTGGCTTCAAGAATCGCCACCCGTAGCGGGAACCCCTGGTCGCGCAGCCGGTTCATGTAATCGATCTGAAGAATACCGTTCTTCTTCACAATCCCCAGCAGCAGCAGGATGCCCAGTGCGCTGAACAGGTTGAGCGTGCGCCCCGTCAGCTTCAGCGACAGCAGCGCGAACGGAATCGACAGAGGCAGTGTGCTGAGGATGATGAACGGGTGGATCAGGCTTTCAAACTGCGCCGCCAGCACCATGTACATGAAGATCGATGCCAGCCCCATGGCAAGCAGCATGTTCGTCGTGGTCTCTTCCAGAATCTTTACCTGGCCGGAGAACGCCATCCGGTAACCCGGGGGCAGGTTGGCGTTGGCGACGATGTTCTGCGTGGCCTCGGCCGCCTGGCCCAGCGAGTTCCCGGGAGCCATGTTCCCATAGATGCCGATGCTGAACTGCCGATTGTAACGGTCGATGCGGCTCGGGCCCAGCCCACGCTCAAGCCTGGCGATCGAATCAAGCCGGATCAGGCCCTGGCGCGCCGACGGAACAAGCAGACGGGACAGAGCATTCGGGTCGTCGCGCTGATGCGGCGCCAGACGCACCGTAACCGGATACTGTTCGGAGTCTTCCTTGAACGTGGAAATCTCGTCCTCGCCCGACATCAGCAGACGCACCGCGCCTGCCACATCCGACACCCGCACTCCGAGATCGCTCGCTAGCTGCCGGTCGATCGCCACTTGAAGCTCAGGGTTGTTCAGATTCAGGTTGGCCTTCACATCAGCCAGCGTCGGCTCTTTGGTCATGTCCAGGGCAATCTGTTTCCCCAGTCCCACCAGCCGGAGCATGTCAGGCCCCAGCAACTGCGCGCGGATGGGCGCAAACGTGTCGCGTCCCCCCAGCACGTTGGGGAAGGTGATCCGAGGGCGGGCGTAGGCAAACTCCCTGGATGCCTCGCGGACCTTCTGGCCCATGGTGGCGATGTCCGCCCGCTGATCGGTGGGGTGCAGCAGGACCGTGATGAACGACATCGTCACGCGGTCCATGAACTGCGAACTCGTCGGCACCACCGCGCGGACACCGGGAATCACCTCGATCTTCTTCGCCAGCGCCAGCGTCACTCGCTCGGTGGCCTCAAGCGATGTCCCCTCGGGCATCTCAAGCCACATGCCAAGTTCGCTCTGATCTTCCTGCGGCATCCAGTCGCGGCCAAGCTGCTGGTTGATGAAGTACGTCGAGCCCAGCGTCACCAGGCAGATCAGAACCAGTACCCAGCGGTGATTGAGCGACCACTCAAGCATCCCAAGATACAAGCGGTCGATCCAGGTCACTTTGGTTTCGGCGTGAATGGGCTTGCCGTCGCGGCCCACTTTGCGTTTCAGCAGCCGCGCGCTCAGCGTGGGCGTCAGCGTGAACGCCACCAGCATCGAGACCATGATGGAAAACGCCATGGTCCAGCCAAACTGGTTGAGGAACTTCTTCGCGTAGCCTGTCATGAACGCGATGGGAACGAACACAATCACCAGCGAAAGCGTCGTCGCCAGAACCGCCAGCGCGATCTCCTTGGTGGCGACAATGGCCGCCTCCACCGGCGGCATGTCCTCGCGCTCGATGTAACGGTAAATGTTCTCCAGCACGATGATGGCGTCATCAATGACAATGCCCACTGCCAATGTCAGTCCCAGCAGCGTCATCGAGTTCAGCGTGAAGTCCATCAGCCGCATCACCGTGAACGTCGTGATGATGGAGGTGGGAATCGCAATCGAACTGATCAACACCGTGCGCCAGTCGCGGATAAAGAGCCACACAATCAGCGAGGCCAGCAGGCTTCCCAGCAACAGGTGTTCCTCCAGCGCCGAAACCGAGTTCCGGATGTAGGTGGCCTGCTCCGTGATCACGTCGACATTCACGCCGCGCGGCAGTGTCGACTTCAACTGGACCATCTTGGCCGAGATCTGATCCACAACCTTGACCGTATTCGACCCGGTCTGGCGGCGGATATCGAGAATCACCGCCGGCTTGCCCTTGTAGTAGGCGAACGTCCGGCGTTCGGCCATGCCATCCTGGGCCTCGCCCACATCGCGGATCCGAATGGGAGCGCCGCCGATGTTCTTGACGATGATGTTCCCGAACTCGTCCACCTTTTCGACCCGGCCCATCGTGCGGACGCCCACCTCGGTCGGTCCGCGGACAATGCGTCCGCCCGGGGCCTCCACGTTCTCCGTGCGGATGGCCCGCTCCACTTCCTGAGCGCTCAGGTTGTAGGCGTTCAACTTGTCCAGATCGAGGAAAATGTTCACCTGGCGGTTGCGGCCGCCGCTGATGTCGATGCCGCCCACCCCATCCACGCTCTCAAGGGTGCGGCGGATGGTCTTGTCGGCAATCTCAGTCAGGTCGCGCACGTTGCGCTGGCCGCTCACCGCGACGCGCATGATCGGGTCCGAATCGGGGTCTGCCTTGATGACGGATGGAGGCAGAACGTTCGGCGGCAGACGCCGCATCGCGCCACTCACCTTCTCGCGCACGTCCTCGGCCGCCTCCCCGATATCGCGGTCCAGTACGAACTGCACCGAAATGTAGGTGGAGCCCTCCGTCACGCGGGCCACCATTTCATCGATGCCGGCCACCGACGCCAGGGCTTCTTCAAGCGGAAGAACCACCTGCGAAACCACCTCCTCCGGGCTCGCGCCAGGCAGTCGGACGCGAACGTACACTGTCGCCGGGTCGGTCTTCGGGAACAGGTCGACACCCAGGTCAACAAAGCTGAACGCGCCCATCACCACGAAAAACATGATGAGCATGAAGGCGAACACGGGCCTGCGTACGCAAATCTCGGAAAGACTCAAGACGGGCTCCTTCTCAATACACGGGCCGCCACAACTCGCAACGGCGTGCCGGGGCAGGGTACACCCCTCCCCCTAGACGTAAAGATGATTCTACCTCCGTGGGAGGTTACCGGGTGGCTTGTATCCGGTACCAGGAAGGTTTGGGGCGGCGGGCGGGCGCGGGTGAGGGGCATGGGCGCCGGCCTTCGGTGGGACCGGCGACGTTGGGAATGGTGAAGGTGGAGCGGGCGGAGTGACCGGGGGCCGTGGAGCGCCCGCGGGCTTCAACAAAAGCGAGGCGGCGCCCGCCGCCATCGAGGCGACACCCACCGCCAGCCCGATTTTGATTGGGTTCTGGTACCACGGCACATGGCCTTGGGGCGCTGGCGCCTGATGTCCTCCTTGCTGATGCAGCACCGGCGGATGCACAACCGGCTGATGCACAACCGGCTGATGGACGACCGGCTGCTGCACAACCTGTTGCGGCGCTGCCTGCTGATGCATCACCGGCTGCGCGACCACCACCGGCGGTAACGGCTGCAGCACGGGCATTGGATGCCGTCCCAGAATCTGCGGCAGGACCGGATCGGCGTGGTCGATAAACGACTGCAATTCCACTCCCTGCTGATTATGCACCGCCATGAATCGCGCCATGCGCTTCAACTGCCCGAACGTGATCCGGATGCTGGCGTTTCCGTAATTCGGGTCCTTGTACACCAGCGTCCGGCCGGGTCCGTTGACACTCACCAGCATCACGGCGTGATAACCGCCCTCATTGATCTGGTCCAGCCCGATACCCGTCAGGTCGTAGGTGTTCGTCAATGCATTGAATTGGGCCTGGTGATTGCGGGGTTTCAGCCGCTCCCGGACGCCCATCGTCGCTCCGGGGCGCAGCAGATTGACCCGAAGGGCGTCGGCGATATCGTTGTCGTCGTCATTCTCACCGATGTAAGTCATCCCGCGGCCGCCCAGCAGCGCGCCTTCCGCGTTCGGCTGGTTGCGGACCGTCACCTTCAGGTCGCGCGCCAGGGCTTCGCACCGCTGAAACGCCGTGATCACCGCCGCCACGCCGTACTCGCCGTCCTGGGGCATCAGGATGCGCATGAATGTCTCGACGTTGGGCAGGTTGTCCGCGTCCACCGCCTGAATGGCCCGTGTGATGATGCGGGTCACAGCGCGCCGCGCGATGCGGTTGTGCTGGACCGGAATCAGCCGCAGGCGTGCCACTGCCGTCGTGAAGTATCCCTCAATTGTCTGCAGTTCCAACTCGCGGGAGTCCATGTCCCGCGGGTAAAGGTTGATGATGGCGGCCAGCAGCGACGTGTTCCACCCGTTCAGGTTCATGCCCCGCTGGTAGGCATCGGCCACGCCTTCCACCACAAAGATCCAGCACGAAGGCCCGGTCTGCCGCATCAACTCACCCTGATAGCGTTGGATCACCGGGGCGCGGAACGGAACTCGGGGATGTCTCATCATCTGGCGTTTCGACGTTATCACAACCGCCGCCCTGATAAACTTGTCCTCCATGAAGTCCGCCCTTCCGATCGCCGTTCTTGCGGCGCCCGCCATCCTCTGCGCCCGAACTGAAACCGGGTTCCTGAACCGCACCGTCCGCGTGGGCCCGGAAAGCTACAAGTACCAGGTGTACCTGCCGGACCACTGGACAAAACGGGATCGCCTTCCGGTCATCCTGTTCCTCCACGGAGGCGGCGAACGCGGCCAGAACGGGTTGTCTCAAACGCAAGTCGGGCTGGGCGGCGGCGTGCGCTTCTTCCCGGAACGGTACCCAGCCATCATCGTCATGCCGCAGTGCCGCCCGGACATGCGTTGGACACAGCCGGAAATGCAGGCAGTGGCGCTGGCGGCGCTCGAAGCCGGCATCAGGGAATTCAAGGGCGATAGGACGCGCGTCTACCTCACGGGGCTTTCCCTGGGCGGCTACGGCACTCTCTCCATCGCCTCACGCCATGCCCAACTCTTTGCGGCCATCGCGCCTGTCTGCGGCGGCATCGTCTACCAGCGCCGCAATGACCGTCCGCCCGCCGAGCCCCCGCCCCCGGGCGATCCCTATGCGGATACCGCCGCCAGGATCGCGAAGATTCCCATCTGGCTCTTCCACGGTGCCGCCGATCCCGTCGTCCCCGTTTCCGAATCCCAAAAGATGGTCGAGGCCCTCAAGGCCGCCGGGGCGCAGCCCAAGTACACCGAGTATCCCGGCGTCGGACACAACTCCTGGGACAAAGCCTACGCCGACCCCGATTTCCCCAAGTGGCTGTTCGGCCAGAAACTGGCGGCTCCCCCGAAGAAGACGGCGAAGTAAACCAGTTCTCTCAAACATCCTTGTTGTAGAGATCGGAACGGAACGCTTCGACGATCTTGGCCGCCTCACCCGCTTCGTGGCCGCACCGGATCAGTCCCTGGCGCACCATCTCAAGACCGCCTTCGAACTCCGGTTGCACGGCGGCGGACACGCCCAGCTTTCGCAGTTGCGGCAGAAAGTCGGTGCGCGTGCTGCGGGCAATGGTGATCAATGAGGGATTGCGGCGCCGCGCTGCTTCAAGAGCCAGGGTAATGACGTTGTGGTTCGGCATCGTCAGCAGAAGCATGCGCGCGTGCTCAATGCGGATGGCGTGCTGGATCTCATCGCGCGTGATGTCGCCCCAGATGCCATCGAAACCGTCGGCCGTCAGGTCGGCCTTCAGCGAGTAGTTCGATTCAACAATCAACGGCGGACTGCCCGCTTCCCGCAGCGCCCGCGCAATGGCCCGCCCCGTGCGCCCGTAGCCCGCTACGATGACGTGGCCGGAAAGCAGGTTGGCCGCCACCACGTCCGAAGACCTGCGCTTCGGTTGGCGCCACTCCTGCCAGCGCCGCCCCAGCGGCAATGCCAATGCGGAAACCAATGGCGAGAGCGCCATCGTCAGTACTGTCGTGGTAAGGATCAGATCGTAGGTGGCCTTCGAGATGCCTCCCCCACGCGCGCCCTCGCGCGCCAGCACAAACGAGAACTCCCCAATCTGCGCCAGCCCTAGTCCTGCGATCCAGGGAGCCATGTTCCAGTAACCGAAGGCCCGGGTGATCCATCCCGTGATCACGGCCTTGCCGAAAAACACCGCCGCGACGGTCGAAAGGATCAGTCCCGCGTTCGCCAGGGCGTAGGAGGGGTCCAGCAGCATGCCAACCGAGACAAAGAACAGCAGACCGAAGATGTCGCGCAGCGGCACCATGTCACTCAGCGCCTGATGGCTGAACTCGGACTCACTTAGAATCAAGCCCGCGACAAACGCCCCCAGCGCGAAGGAAAATCCGGCGGCGTGCATCGCGGCCCCCACACCGGTGCCGATGGCGACTACGCCCACCAGGAAAAGCTCATGCGTACCCCAACTCAAGATGCGGCGCAGAAGCGGTGGCAATAGCCTTGTTCCCAGTGCATAAACAAGCGACAGCAAGACCGCCGCCAGCGACAGGGACCCCGCAAGCCGGGCGGCGAGTTGATCGGGTTTGTCGAGTTGCGGCAGCACGATCAGCATCGGAATCACCGCCAGATCCTGCACTACAAGCAGCCCGATCATCACCCGGCTGGCAAGCGTGGCCATCACGCCATCGGCCGCCAGCACCTTCAAGACCACCATCGTGCTGGATACCGAAATCATGGCGCCAACCCAGATGGCCTCTGTCCGGGGAATGCCAAGCGCGAAATGGGCGCAGATCCCCGCCGCCGCCATCGTCACCAGCAGTTGCAACGCGCCCCCGGCAATCGCCACGCGCCGCACCACTTGAAGATCGCGAAAGGACACCTCAAGGCCAATCGAAAACAGCAGCAGCGCCACGCCGATCTCGGCCAGCGTCTCGATGTCGCGAATCTGTGCCACGGTGGGTCCGGCGGTGTGAGGTCCCACCACCACGCCCGCAATCACATACCCGACCAGCAACGGCATTCGCAGCGCGCGCGCCAGAATGCCGCCCAGCAGTCCGGCGACAACGATCAGAACGAAATCCGCTGCGATCCCCAACCCGGGATTATAGCCCGTCGTCCAGCCTACTTCACCAGCATCGGGAACAGCGCCCGCACCTCCGCCTCCCCGGGCTGCTTGCCATACTCACAGATCTCAAAGGACTCCACCTGCCGCACCTCCGCCGCCTTGGCCGCCCCGTACCACTTCTCAAGCCCCGCCCGCACCGCCGGAGCGATCGTCCGCTGCCTCCGCCCTTTCAACCACGCCTTCCGTTCCGCCGCCCCCTTGGGCACCTTCTCCAACTCGCCGTCCACCCACGGCAGCCACTCATAGAACTGCGATACATGCGCATCCAGTGCGTCGATCTTCTGGTCGAATACCGTGTCAATCGCCACCGTGATGTCCGGCCGGAACGGCGCCGGCTTCTGGAAACGGTCCTGAAAGTACACGAACACCGGATTCTTCTTCAGGGGCGGCGTATCGGACGCCACGTTCGGCACCACCACCATGTAGGCCGCGTCCTGCACCAGCACGCCCGTGTAGCGATGATCGGGATGATAGTCGTTCGGCCGCGGCGCGATCACCACATCGGCATTCCACTCCCGGATCTTCCGGATCACCTGCATCCGCACATCAAGCGTCGGCATCAACTCCCCGTCATGGTTCGGGAGCACGTCGTAGGAGATCCCGAGGCGCCGCGCCGATTCCTGTGCTTCCTTATAGCGCCGCGCCGCCAGCATGCCGCCGCCCATCTCATGATGCCCTGCGTCGCCATTGGTCACGGCCACGAATTTCACTTTGTGGCCCATCCGCGCGAAAAGCGCCGCTGTGCCCCCCGCGCCGATATCGCAGTCGTCCGGGTGGGCCCCAAACGCAATCACTCGCACCTCGCCCGCCGCCAATCCCGCGGCCATCACGGTCAGAACAAAGCTCTTCATGCACTCACCTCGGAGCCCGTAGTATAGCGTCCCGCTCCAGCCCCCGAAAACGGGTACAACACCGGCAGCAGGAACAGTGTCAACAGCGTTGACGACACCAGCCCCCCAATCACCACCGTCGCCAGCGGCCGCTGCACCTCGGCGCCCGCCGAGGTGGCAATCGCCATCGGCACAAAGCCCAGACTCGCCACCAGCGCCGTCATCAGCACCGGCCGCAGCCGCGCCGAAGCCCCCTGGCGCACCGCCTCCGTCATGCTCAGGCCCTCCTCACGCAGCCGGTTGATCGAACTCACCAGCACGATCCCGTTCAGCACCGCCACCCCGAACAGCGCAATGAATCCAATCGACGCCGAAAGATTCAGGTTCAGCCCCCGCAGCCACAGTGCCCCCACGCCGCCCACCATCGCAAACGGTACGTTCAGCAGAATCAGCATCGACTGCCCCACCGAGCGGAATGCCGCGTAAAGCAGCCCCGAAACAATCGCCATCGCCAACGGCACCACCACCGCCAAACGCCTCATCGCCCGCTGCTGATTTTCAAACTGCCCGCCCCAATCCACCGAATAGCCCGCGGGCAGGTTCACTGCGCCGCGAAATCGCGCCTGCGCCTCCGCCACAAAGCTTCCCAGATCCCGGCCGCGTACGTTGGCCTGAACAACGATCCGCCGCTGGCCGGCCTCACGCGAGATCTCCTCCGGTCCGCGCCCCACCTCCACCCGGGCCAGCCGCCCCAGGGTCACCTGTTCGCCGCCCGCCGCCGTGAACGTCACCTCGCGCAAAGCCTCCGCATCGCGCCGGAAGGACGCCGGCAGCCGCAGCACCACGTTGAACCGCCGCGGCCCGTCGATCACCTCGGTCACCTTCCTGCCACCCACTGCTGCTTCCGTCACCGCCCGCACGTCCTCCACATTCACCCCGTAGCGGGCCAGCGCCTCGCGATCCGCCACCACACGCAGTTCAGCCGTGCCGGATGCCACCTCCCGCTGCGCATCCGCCGCGCCCGGCACCTGCGCGATCACCCGCAAGGCCTGATCCGCCAGCCGCTCCAGCACCACCGGGTCCTCGCCAAAGATCTTGATCGCCAGATCGGCCTTCACGCCCGACACCACCTCGCCCAGCCGCATCGCCATCGGCTGCGTGAAGTTCGCCGCCACGCCGGGCACTCCCTCCAGAGCTTTCGCCAAAGCATCCACCAGTTCTTCCGAACTGGTAAACCGCTTCCATTCCGCCCGCGGCCGCAGCAGCACGTAGACGTCACCCTGATGCACACCCATCGCCTCGGTCGCCAGATCGGGCCGCCCGATCTTCGTCACCACCCCGCGCACTTCCGGGAACGCGCCCACCACCTTCTCCACCCGCTCGCTGATCGCCACCGAATCCGTCACCGAGATCCCCGGCAGCTTCCGCGTCTCGATCAGAATCGACCCCTCATCCAGCCTCGGCATGAACTCCGTTCCGATGAACGGCAGCGATCCCAAAGCCGCCGCCAGCACCAGCACCGCCACCCCCACCGTCACCGCGCGGAACCGCAGCGCCGCGTCAAGCATCGCCAGATACCCGCGCCGCAGCGCCTCAAACCAATGCTCCGGCCGCTCCCTCACCCCATGCCGCAACAACATCGCCGTCAGCGCCGGCACCACCGTCAACGCCAGCACCAGGGACCCGGCCAGCGAGGCGCACACCGTAATCGCCATCGGCCGGAACATCCGCCCCTCCAGCCCCTCCAGGAAATAGATGGGCAGGTAGACGGCGATGATAATCCCTACCGCGAACGTGATCGGGCGCGCCACTTCCGCCGCCGCCTCGCGCACCCGCCTCACCGCGTCCAGCCGTTCCCCCGGCGCCGCATGCAGCCGCCGCACCGAGTTCTCAATCATCACCACGGCGCCATCCACAATCATTCCGAAGTCGATCGCTCCCAGGCTCATCAGATTCGCCGAGATCCCGAACCACCGCATGCCGATAAACCCCGCCAGCATCGACAGCGGAATCACCAAAGCCACAATCAGCGCCGCACGCAGGTTGCCCAGAAAGAGAACAAGCACCAGGATCACCAGCAGCCCGCCCTCGGCCAGATTGCGCTTCACCGTCTGAATCGTGGCGTCGATCACCTCGCTTTGGTCGTAGAACGGATTCACCCGCACGCCCTCCGGAAGCCGCAGCGACGCGATCTTCGCCTTCACCCTTTCAATCACCCGAAGGCCGTTCTCGCCCTTCAGCATGATCGTCATGCCGGAGACCGTCTCGCCCTTGCCATCGCGCGATACCGCTCCCTGGCGCTGCATCGCCCCCGGCCGCACCGCGGCCACGTCCCGCACCAGCACCGGGGTCCCTTCGTGCGCTTTCAAAACGATCCGGGCCAGATCCTCCGCGCCCGCCGCCCGGCCCAGTCCACGCACCGTGTACTGCTCAGCCGCGTGTTCAATGTATCCGCCGCCGAAGTTCGAGTTGTTCGCCGCCACCCGGTCGTATACGTCTCGCAGCGTCAGCCCGTACCGTCGCAGCTTCACCGGGTCCACTTCCACCTCAAACCGCTGGGTCTGGCCACCCCACGTGTTCACCTCGTTGATGCCCGGCACCGTTCGCAATTGATTGCGGATGTGCCAGTCGTGCAGCGTCTTTAAAGCCATGGGCGGCCAGCCTTCGCCCTCCAGCGTGTACTGGTAGATCTCGCCAAACGCCGTCGCCACCGGCCCCATCGTGGGTTCCAGCCCCTCAGGCAGGCGCGATCGCGCCTCCTGCAGCCGCTCCCCCACCACCTGGCGAGCCAGATAAACCGGCACCGAATCGTCCAGCACCAGCGTGATCGACGACAGGCCGAACTTGGAGATGCTGCAGATCGTTTCCGTCTTCGGCAACCCCATCAGCATCGTCTCCAGCGGATAGGTCACCAGTTGCTCCACCTCCGCCGGCGCCATCCCGGGGCATTCCGTGATCACCACCACCTGATTGTTGGTCAAATCCGGAAATGCGTCGATCGGCGTCTCGAGCATGGCGTAAACGCCAAACGCCACCAGCGCCACCAGCCCTGCCAGCACCACCCAACGGTTCCGCAGATGGAAATCCGTCACGCGCTCCAGCATCACTCCTCCGCCAGCGTGGCCCGCAGCAGTTCGGACTTCAGAATGAACGTCCCCTTCACTGCCACCACCTCACCGGGCTTCAGCCCCGCCACAATCTCCACGCGCTCGCCGTTCACCTTCCCCGCTTCCACCGGCCGCGCCTCGAACGTATCCGCTGCCTTCCGCACAAACACGGTCGGAACGCCTCTCACATCCTGCAGCGCTTCATGCGGAAGCATCATCACCGGCCGCGACCCGCCGTGCGCAATCTCGGCGCGGGCGTACATCTCGGGTTTCAGCCGCCCGCGCGGGTTGGCCAGTTCCACGCGCGCCTGCGCCGTCCGCGTCTCCGCGTCCAGGAATTCATCCAGTCGCGTGATCTTGCCCGAAAACACCTCCCCGGGATACGCCTGCACAGTCACCCGGGCCATCATGCCCGGCCGCACCCTGGCCAGATGCTCCTCCGGTACGGACGCCATCATCCACACCGTCGAAAGATCGGCCACCGTGCATACAGGGGTCCCCGCCACCACAACCGAACCTATTGTCACCAGGCGCTCAATCACCGTCCCCGCCGCCGGACTCTTCACCGGAACCAGATCGTCGTCCCCGGCATGCTCACCCGGCTTGTGATGCTCCGGCTCATCGGCCTCCAGGCCAAGAGTCTCCACCAGGTGAATGCGGGTTCTCTCCAGATCCATCCGGCTCTTGGCCAATTCCGCCTGCACGTTCTTCAACTCGGTTTCGGCGTGCTCCAGTTGCTCCACACTGCCCGCGCTCAAATCCAGCAAACGCTTTGCCCGGTCCCGCATACGCTGAGACACCGTCGCCCGCGATTCAAGCCTCCCGATCTCCGTCTTGATCTTCTGAACCTCAGCCCGCTGTTCATGAACGTCATGGCTGTGCAGACGCGCCATCACCTGTCCGGCTGCCACGCGGTCCCCCACGGCTACGTTCATCCGTGCCACGCGCCCCTCCACCACTGAGCCCACCCGCCACGCCGCGCTCTCATTCACCGTGATTCGCCCCGTAGCCTCAAACCCGCCCACGGTCTCCGTGAGCCGCGCCGTCTCCGTCGCTATTCCCGCTTCCTTCTGCACCGGCTCCGCCAGCCGGACCGTTCCCGGCGCCTTCTGCTCCATGGCGGGCTGCTTTTCTGGCTCCGCCGGTGGCCGGCCGCAGCCCGCCAACGCCAGCCCGAACGCAATCCAATAAGCTGTTTTCACGGTTCCATCCCCTGTGCCGCTTCCAGCGCCGCGATGCTCTGCCGGAACTCCGCCAGCGTCTTGACATACAGCAGATCCGTATCCAGCCGTACCCGCTCGGCGTCCAGCAGCCGCAGCAGATCGCTACCGCCTTCACGATACGCAGCGCGCGCAATCCGCGCCGCCTCCGCCGTCTGCTCCCGCAGCAGCTTCAAGGATCCGGTCAACTGCCGCCGCCGCAACTCGTAATCCGCCCGCGCGGCATGGATCTCCGCCCGCACCACCGCCTCCGCCGCCGCCATCTGCGCCTGCGCCACGCGGATCTCCGCGCTCGCAATCTCAATCCGGCCCTGGTTCCGGTTCGCGAAGGGCATGTCCACCTGAAACCCTCCCAGCATCGTGTTGAAGCCTGCCGTCCGCTTGAATCCGAACAGCACATCCACGTTCGGCCGCGCCTGCGCCCGCTCCACCCGCAGCCCTGCCCGGGCCTGTTCCAAAGCCTGCCGCGCGATCCGAGTCTCCGGCCGGGTCTCCATCGCCGCGGCGATCTCCACCGCCGCCGGCCCCGCTCCATCCGTCTCAAGCGGCTCCGTCAGCCGGAGCGGCGGGAACTCCTCGGAGCCCATTTCACGGCCCAACTGTACCAGCGTCCGTTCCGCGTCCAGCGAGGCACCGTTCACCGCGATCTTCAGCCGCTCGCCCTCAATCCGCACCCGCAGCAGATCCGCCCCCGCCACCGCGCCCTCCTTCAGGCGATTCTCATGGTAGACAATGATCTGCTGGAAGTTCTTCACCGTCTCCTCCAGCACTCCGCGCGCGGCCTGCGCGCCCGCCGCCGCCCAATACGCCTGCTTCACGCGCCAGCCAATCTGGCGGTTCAGCGCGTCATGTTCAAGTTCCGCGCGCCGCACTGCTTCACCCGCCGCATCCGTGCGCAGCCCCCGCTTGCCCCCCGTCTCAAGCGTCTGCTGGAAGTACGCAAAGGAGTCCGTCAGGCTTCCGTAACCGGGGCTCGGGCCGGCATAGCTTCGAATGTTCTCGTGCTGAAGGATCAGCCGGGGGTTGAATGTCAACCCGGCCTGAGTCCGCAAACCCCTCGCGGCAACAATGCGCTCCTGCGCCGCCGCCAGCAGAGGATGCGCCAGACGCGCCCGCGCCACCGCTTCGGCAAGCGCAAGCGGCGTCTGCGCCCACACAGGGAATGCGAACGCGGCAGTCAACAACCGGAATGACAAACTTCACGCTAACACAGCCCCGCTATCCTGGAAGTGTGATCCCCATTTTCCAGGTCGATGCCTTTACCAGCCGCCCGTTCCACGGCAACCCCGCGGCCATCTGTCCCCTCGAGTCCTGGCTGCCCGATGCAACCATGCAGGCTATCGCGGCCGAAAACAACCTCGCCGAGACCGCGTTCTTTGTCCCTCAGGACGGCGAGTTTCACATCCGCTGGTTTACCCCGGAAGTCGAAGTGGACCTCTGCGGCCACGCCACCCTCGCCGCGGCCTACGTCATCATGAACCGGCTCGCCGCCAACATCGGCAGCGTGCGCTTCAACTCCAAAAGCGGACCCCTCACAGTCACCCGCCAGGACGATCTCTACGCCCTCGACTTCCCGTCCCGGCCCCCGGCTCCCGTCGAACCCCACCCAGCCCTGTGCCAGGCCCTAGGCGGAGCACCCAGGGAAACACTCGCCGCCCGCGATTACCTTGTCGTCTACGGCGCCGCGGAAGAAGTCCGCGCCCTCAGGCCGGACATGCGGCTGCTCAAAACCGTTGATCGCTTCGCGGTCATCGTCACCGCGCCCGGCGGCCCCGGCTCGGGCATAGACTTTGTATCGCGCTTCTTCGCCCCGTCCAAGGGCATCGATGAGGACCCGGTGACCGGGTCCGCCCACTGCACCCTCATCCCCTACTGGTCCAGCCGCCTTGGTAAGACCACCCTGCGCGCACTCCAGGTTTCACCGCGAGGAGGCGAACTCTGGGTGGAGCACCGAGGCGATCGGGTCACCATCGCCGGCCACGCCGTCCTCTTCCTCGAAGGCCACATCCACCTGCCTTGATGCCAAGACCAAATGCCGGGCACGATTTCGCAAACAACGCTGGTTAGCCCTTCAGCGAAAGTTCAAAACGGACGCCTTCGGCTTTCTGCAGAGCGCCCAGGATGCTAACAAGGTTTGCCGCGTACGGACTGCCCTTTGGTCCCAGCATGCGCATCAGACTCTTGGCGGGGATGGCAGTCTGTTCTTCGAGTGCCTGAAATCCGATCGTGGCATTGACGTAGTCCCGCAAGACGGCCTTTCCGGTTTCGAGGTCGCCAGTCAGATAGCTTTCCACCGCTTCGCGCAAGAGTGCCTGCCGGAACTTCGGTTCCCGCTGCGCACGATTCCGGATCGTCTCCTTGAAATCATGGGTAAGGGGCATGTCTCTTTCTCCGCTTGTAGTCGGCCTGGCACTTGGCGAAACGCTCGCGCCGGTCTCATCAGAACTAGCCGCGAAGCGGGACCATCTTCAGGCACAATGTCCACCGTCTTCGCTCGGGCCACGGGCGGCTCAAACTCCCTCCTCCGCGCCGCCAGGCCCCTCACCGGTTGTAGTAAAAAATCAGATCCGTCCCCGGCGGCGCATGCCCCATCTGCCGCAACATCGCCATCACCTGCCCGCGATGCAGCGTCCCATGATTCACCACATGCAGCACAATCTTCCAGTACGGACTCTGAAACTCCACACCCTTAAGATTGCGATACCTCAGCACCTCCGCCGCGCCCTCATCGGTCAGCCCCGCGGCCCAGGCCTTCCAGCGTTCAAGCAGCGGCGGCCACTCGCGCCGCAGAAGGTCCACGCTCAGCATCTCTCCTTCGTGCGCCAGGGTGTTCTGCCCGCTCATCTGGATGCGCCCCAGCCAGACGCGGTCCGCCTGGAACACGTGGCCCAGCGTGGTCACCACGCCACCGTTCGAGGCGCCCCAGTCGCGGCTCCGCTCCTCTTCGCTCAACCCTTCCAGAGCCTCCAGCAGGCGCATCGACGCCCAGCACGTATAGTCAAGATGAGTTCGAAGCGTTTCCGCCGGTACGGCCATGCTGCTATGGTAGCTTGGGTGTGAGATTCCGTGATGGCCGCCGTTCAACTGATGCTGTTGTGTACTCCGGCCGCTCAGGATGCGGCCTTTGAGCCCGTTCAGAACCTGCTCAACTCCGGCCGTTACCAGGATGCTCTCGACCATCTGGAGAAGCTGAGCTCAAACGAGAAGTCTGCCGCCCGCTGGCATATCCTCGCCTCCAAAGCCCACGACGGCCGCAATGACCCCGTGCGCGCAGTCGAGGAAGCCGAAGCCGCCCTCTCCCTGGAGCCCGCCACCGAGGCGCACCACCACCAACTGGCCCAGATCTTCCTCACCCGCAACACACCCCAGGCCGCCCTTGAAATCTATTCCGACGCCGCGCGCCTCTTCCCCGCATCCTGGATGATCCGCCTGGGCCGCGGACTTGCGCTCAAGGAACTTCAACGCTGGGAAGAGGCCGAGGCCGCGCTTCGATCCTGTCTCGATGAGCAACCGCGTTCCGCCCTCGCTTTCGACGCCCTCGCCACCGTCTATCTCCATCGCAATGGCTTTGAGCCGGTGCGGGCCGCGGCCGAAAAATTCATCAAGACCAACACCGCCGACTATCGTGGCTACTACTTCCTCGCCGCCGCTCGCGATGGGCTGGGCGAACCATCCGCCGCTACCCGCCAGTTGATCCAGCAAGCCCTCGCCCGCCGCCCCGATTTCGCCGCGGCCCACGCCCTGCTAGGCAAGGTGCTGTTGAAGGAAGAGCAATTCGAACTCGCCGCCGCGGCATTCGAGCAGGCCATCCGCCACCGGCCCGATCTCGTTCAGGCCCATCTCCAGCGCGCCACCGCCCTGCGCCGTCTGCACCGCGACCAGGAAGCCGCCGTCCATCTCGACACCGTCAAACGCCTCAAGGACCAGGAACAACAAGGGCGCGCCGTCCTGCTCTACCGCCGCGGCGCCAAACCCTGACCACGCAACCGGAAGCCGTTACTTCTTCTCGGGCGCGGGCAACTCCCCTGTCACCGTCACCGGCTGCGCCAGCTTGAACGCAATCACCGTCTCGGCCGGAATCACCGACGCCGAGTCCCGTGTCGCTAGCACCAACCCCGTCCCGGCCCCGCCGCCGGCAGCCGCGCCGATCGCCGCGCCCTTCCCGCCACCCGCCAGAGCGCCCACCGCCGCGCCAATCCCCGCCCCAAGGCCGATCTTCGTCGCGTCCTTCTTCTTCTCCCCCCGCGCCTCAAACGTCGCCGTGTTCGTCTTGATCGCCACCTTCGGCCTGCCCGGCCCCGGCGTCAAACTCACCAGTTCTACGCCGATCCGGGCCCGGCCCTTCACCTTGCCGCCAGGGTTCGACTCCACCACACGGCCTTCCACCTCCGCCCCCTTCGCCGCAACCACCTGCGAACCCACAATCAACGGTTCCGCCAGATGCGCCACAAAACTCGACCCGGCTTCACTCGACTTGGTCGAAAGCGCCGTCGTCGTCCGGGCCTTGATCTCAGTCCCGTCCGCCACCGTGATCTTCGGTGGCTCGGGCGGCGGCGCCGGGGTGTTGCCGCCGCAGGAGGCCAGCAGAGTGGCGCCGGCTATCAGAATCGGAATGCGCATAGCATCCCAGTATAGGCCCCGCCGTCAGTGCGCGGTGAACCGCTGCGCAATCGGAAACCGCCGCCCGATGCCGAACGCCTTCGTCGTCACTTTGAGCCCGGGCGCCGATTGCTGTCGCTTGTACTCATTGCGGTCCACTTTGCCCGCGATATCCCGCACCAGTTCCAACGGCAATCCCAGGCTCTCCGCGATCTCCGCCGTCGAAGCCGTGTTCTCCACATACTCCCGCAGAATCGCGTCCAGCACTTCGTACTCCGGCAGCGAGTCCGTGTCTTTCTGATCGGGCCGCAGTTCAGCCGACGGCGGCTTCGTGAACACACTCTCGGGAATCGCGCCGTTGTGCCGCCGGTTCGCCACGCGCGACAGTTCATAGACCAGCGTCTTCGGCACATCGCTGATCACCGCCAGGCCGCCGCACATGTCCCCGTACAATGTGCAGTACCCCACCGCCAGCTCGCTCTTGTTCCCCGTGGTCAGCACCAGTGCGTTCCACTTGTTTGAGAGCGCCATCAGCGTCACGCCCCGCAGGCGCGATTGAAGGTTCTCTTCGGCCACATCGGGCGGCGCTCCGGCGAACAACGGCGCCAGCACCTCGATAAAGCGGTCATAGACCCCCGTCACGGGCGAGATCTCAAACCGGATGCCGAAACGCTCCGCCATCTCGCGCGCATCAGTGATGCTGTGCTCGGAGGAATGCGGCCCCGGCATCGAAACCCCGGTCACATTCTCACGCCCCACCGCGTCCACCGCGATCGCCGCCGTCAGCGACGAATCAATCCCGCCCGAAAGGCCGATGATCACGCGCCGGAATCCGCACTTCCGCAAGTAATCCCGCGTCCCCAAGACCAGCGCCTCGTAGCAGGCTTCCGTTTCGTCCTCGAAGTCCGCGTGCAGACCGCCGCTGCCGTCATCCAGATCCACCAGCACCAGGTCCTCGGCGAATGAGCGTGCGCTAGCCAGCAAACGCCCCTCGGCATCCAGCGCGAAACTCGATCCGTCAAACACCAACTGATCGTTGCCGCCAACCTGATTCACATACACCACCGGCATCCGGTGATGCCGAGCCGCGCTCTCAAACACTTCCCGCCTCAGCGCCCGCTTGCCCATGTGGTACGGCGACGCGTTGATGCTCAGCAGCATCCCGGCCCCGGCTTCGCGCAACTCCGCCACCGGATCCCGCTGGTAAAGCCGGCGCTCCCAGAACTGCTTGTCGTTCCAGGCATCCTCGCAAATCGTCAGCGCCACCGCCCGGCCGTCTAGGCGCAGCAACTCCTGGCGCTCGGCCGGCAGGAAATAACGCCCCTCGTCGAATACATCGTAGGTGGGCAGCAGCATCTTCGTCTGCTGGAACAGAACCTGCCCTCCGCGCAACACAGCGGCGTTGTTCAGTGCGGATTTGCCGGTTTTCTTTCCCGAAGGCGCCGCGTAGCCGGCCACCACCGCGATCCCCAGTTCCGCCGTCTCCTCAGCCAGCCGTTCCAGGCCCCGCAAGGATGCCTCCAGAAACGCCGGCCGCTCCACAAGGTCGCGCGGCGGATACCCCGTCACCGCCAACTCCGGGAATGCGATCAGCCACGCCCCCTGCCCGGCTGCCTCGCGGGCGTAGCGAACCATCGCATCCACGTTGGCGTCGAAGCTGCCGATGGTTGTATTGATCTGCCCCAGCGCGATCCGCATGCGGTACATTCATTGTACCTGTCCATGAATTCCCGCCTGTTTGCCGTGGCACCGCGCGTCCGTGAAGCCCTGGATCACGGCCGCCCCGTCGTGGCTCTGGAATCCACCATCATCGCCCACGGCATGCCTTATCCGGCCAATGTCGAAACCGCTCTCGCCGTCGAGTCCATCGTCCGCGAGCACGGTGCTGAACCCGCCACGCTCGGCGTGCTCGATGGGCAAATCATCGCCGGCATGAGCCCTGCGGAGATCACCTGCATCGGCTCCACGCCTGGCGTCGTCAAGGCCTGTGAGCGCGATCTTCCATGGGCCGTCGCCACGCGCGCCAACGCGGCCGTCACCGCCGGCGCCAGCGTCGCCATCGCTGCCGCCTGCGGCATCCGTGTCTTTGTCACCGGAGGCATCGGAGGCGTCGGTCTCGAGGCCGCAAACGATTTCGACATCTCCGCGGACCTGCCCGCCCTTGCCCTCCACCCCGTCCTCACCGTCTGCGCCGGCGCCAAGGCCTTCATGGACATCGCCGCCACACTCCAGTTCCTGGAAACCTGGCGTGTTCCCGTCGCCACGCTCGGCGCCCCGGACTATCCGCTCTTCTATACCCGCCAAAGCGGCGTACCAAGCCCCTGGAACGCTCAATCCGAGGATGAGGTTGCGCGAGTCTTCGCCGCCCGCCTAGCCCTCGGCCAGCAGGGCGGACTGCTCTGCGCCGTGCCCGTCCCCGCCGCCCACGAACTGCCCGCCGCCGTCACCGCGGAAGCCACCACTCGTGCGTGGCGGGAATCGCGTTCCGCCGGCCTCGCCGGGAAAGACCTCACGCCATTCCTCCTCGCCCGCGTCGCCGAACTCACCGGCGGCGAAAGCCTTGCCGCGAACATCGCCCTCATCCGCAACAACGCCCGCGCCGGGGCGGCCATTGCCGGCGCTCTGGTGTTGTATACTCGGCCTTCATGAACGTTCGCCTGTTCGCGCTCTGCCTCGTCCTCGCTCCGCTCCTGGCCGCCCAGAGTAAGGAGATCGAGGAACTCGACAAAACCTGGGTCAAGGCAGTCCTCGCCAAGGACCTCGGCGCCCTCGATCGAATGATGTCCCCCGAGATCGTCTACGCCCACGCCTCTGGCGTCGTCGACACCAAGAAGCAGTACCTTGAAAAGCTGGGCTCCGGACGCCAGCAATACAAGAGCTTTGATCAGCGCAACATCACCGTCAAGCGCCACGGAACAACCGCCATCACGCACTCCTGGGTCCGCGTCACCGGTGTCAACGCCCAGGGACCGTTCGACGACAGGATCATGATGATCCACGTATGGATCAAACAGACCGCGGGCTGGATTCTGGCTGCCCACCAAACCACCCGCGTCGACAAACTTCCCTGGTAAGGAGCCACGCCATGTCCCGCACCACTCGCCGCACCCTCATCGGTGCCGCCACCCTCATTCCCGCCAGCGCCGTGCGTTCCACCGCCGCGAACTCCACGCCCTCCATTGGCCTCATCGGAGCCGGCAATCGCGGCAGTTACCTCGCCCGCCTGGCCCTCAAGGCCGGTGGCGCCCGCCTCACCGCCGTCAGTGACCTCTACGAAGAAAAGCTCGGCGCTTTCAAACAGAAAATCGCCCCGGAAGCCGTGGCCCACAAGGACTTCCAGGCTCTTCTCGCATCCGGCGTGGATGCCGTCATCATCGCCACCCCGGTCTTCCTCCACGCCGGACACCTGGAGGCCGCCGTCGCTGCCGGCAAGCACATCTACATCGAAAAACCCGCCGCCGCCTCGGTTGCCGACTGCAAGAAGATGCTCCGCATCGTCGATTCAGCCCCGCGCCACCTCAACCTCTCCTTCGGCTTCCAGCGCCGCTACGGCCAGCTCTACCTCAAGGCCAAACAGGCCCAGGACTCAGGTGCCATCGGCAAAGTGCGCTGGGCCCAGGTCCAGTTCGTTAAGACCGGCGGCGAACGCCCCGGCCCCCCCGGCACCCGCCCCGCCAGCCTCGACGAGAAGGTGCAAAACTGGTACTCCTGGCAGGATCTCTCAGGCGACCTCATCGTCGAAAACAACATCCACCTGATCGACGTCATGAACTGGTTCATGGGCAGCCGGCCCGAAAAGGCCCTCGGAGCCGGAGGCCGCACCCGCACCGGCTACGGCGATGTCCGCGATCAGGCCCACGTTACCTACACCTACCCCGGCAACGTCCGCGGCCTCCTCGTCGGCACCACGCTCGCCGCGCCCGGCTACCGCAATGTCTTCGAGCAGTTCCACGGCCCCCTGGGCACACTGGAGACTTCGGAGAACTATTGGAAGGTAATGCGAGGGCTCAAAGTGGAGCAGGAAGAACGCGCCACCCAGGATCCCGCCCTGGACTCAGTCGCCGCATTCATCCGGCGCGTTGCCGGCAACACGCCGGAGAACACGGGAGTTCGAGGCATCGAAAGCACCCTGACCGCCATCATGGGGCGGCTTTCCATGGATCGCGGCCGCGAGGTTACCTGGGACGAGACGCTCGCTTCAGCCTGACCAGGCCAGCGGCAAGGCCGGCCGCCATCAGAGCCCACGTGCCCGGCTCCGGTGACAGCACAAAGTCCAGGTGATACGGAAACACGCCCGTCGCAACCTCCTGGATCCAGACACTGTAGGTGCCCGGTCCCAGAATCGAGGGGAATCCGCTGGCCCCGTTCTTCGCCTCCGCGATCAGCGGAAGGATGTCCGTGCCGATATCCGCCGACCGGTAGTGATGGTATCCCAGCAGGCCCGCTGCGGTCGCCGCATTCGTCGGCACCGTCACCTGGGGCCCGGCCTGAATCCCAATGAACGCCCGGTTGTTCCCGTGCGCCGTGTTACCCAACACCATCAGATTCGTGAGAGCCAGTCCGTTCGGGACCACGAACGTGAAGTAGTCCCGGTCCGTGGTCGCTTGGGCGCCCGTCGTGCCGTGGACTTCGTTGTGGCCGGCGCTGAAATTGACCATGGTCGGATTCAGCCGGTCACCGCTGAAGTCGCCGCTGAGAGACTCGTGGTAGATGCTGCCCGCCCGGGCAATGCCCGCCGCAAGGCCCGCGCAAAAAAACAAGAGTGTTCTGCTCACGGTATTTCCTCCTGGAACAGGAGTATACCACCAACCCAATCGGGTTGATATGCTGGGAAAAGCTTCAGGATTACGTCCCATGAGAACCACATTTCAGCTCACCTTTCTTTGGGCTCTAGGGCCGCTCGCTGCCCTCGGCCAGACCAGTTCCATCCTCGGAACCCTCAATGACCCCCAGGGCGCCGCCATCCCCAATGCCCGCATCCAGGCGGTCGATGAGGCCAAACAACTCGTCGCCCGCGACGCTGTCTCCGACGACGCCGGCCGCTTCGCTCTCCGCCCCCTGCTGCCCGGCCGCTACACCGTCAAAGTGGAAGCCGCCGGCTTCCGGCCCCTCGAACGCACCGCGCTCACCCTCGATCAGAACCAGGTCATGGAACTCGGCGTCGTCGGCCTCGCTCTCGGTCAGACCAGCGAAACCGTCACCGTCGAAGCCCAGGTCCCACTCGTCGAAACCTCCACGTCCCAGAAATCCTATGTCATCACCGGGCGCCAGGTGACGCAGTTGGCCCTCAACGGCCGCGATTTCCAATCCCTCATCCGGACCCTCCCCGGCATCGTCTCCAATGACCGCTCTGACTTCCCCCTCGCCTTCAACAACACCGACGCCTTCAACGTCAACGGCCTACGCGGCAGCATGAACAACGTCTATCTCGATGGCAGCATCAACACCGACGTCGGCGCCAACGACGGCCAATACACCCAGATCTCCCTCGATGCCGTCGGCGAGTTCAAGGTGCAGACCTCCACCTTCAACGCCGAATATGGCCGCAACCCGGGCGTCCTCATCGCCATCAACACCAAGTCCGGCGGCAAGCAGTTCCACGGAACCCTCTATGAGTTCATGCGCAACAACGCCATGGATGCCCGGTTCCCCTTCGATACCACCGGCGCCACCCAGAAGCTCCGCTTCAATCAGTTCGGCGGCAACTTCAGCGGACCCATCGGCGCGTGTCAACAACTTTGAGACACCCGGCATGGGAATTTACTGACGTTCCTCTCTGTCTGTTGGGCTGGTGTCGACCGGCTTGTTGATCCAAACCTCCGATGGCAGGGGCAAAGGCTTGGGAGG
>VFZY01000103.1 GCA_016870915.1 Acidobacteriota bacterium
CCCGCTTGCACTCGCTCGACGGCGCGGATGCGGATCTCTTCCAAGGTCTTGTGATCAAGAGATCGGGCATCTCGCTTGGGCATGATCCATTTTACCAGATGTCTACCTACTTATGCACTCATTAATATAAGGAAAGGGACCCGCTAAACGCAAGACAAATGTTTACGCTTGCCGGAACTCTTCCCCCGGCTCCGGCCCGGCCACAGGGCCACGATCTCCGCCGCGGTCAATTCCCGGAAATGCCCGATCGGCAAATCTCCTATTTCGAGCGGCCCAATCGATGTCCGCACCAGCTTCAACACCCGGCTCCCCACAGCCTCGATCATCCGCCGCACCTGCCGGTTGCGCCCCTCCGTGATGATCATCTCCAGGAACGACTTGGATTCCGAGTCCCGCACCCGCCGCACCACCGCCGGCCGCGTCGGCCCATCCTCCAGTTCCACGCCCGCCCGCAGACGCTCCACGGCCGCATCGTCCACAATCGAAGCCGTTTTCACCAGATAAGTCTTTGGAACTTTGAAATCCGGACTCGTGATCCGGTCCGCGAACTCCGTGTCGTTCGTCAGAATCAGCAACCCGCTGGTGTCCTGATCAAGCCGCCCGGCGGGGAACACCCATTGCTCCACGCCCGCCAGCAGATCGTACACCGTGGGCCGTCCCTCGGGGTCGCGATAGGTGGTGATGTACCCCTTGGGCTTGTACAGCAGCAGGTACACCTTGCGGGCCGCCCGCAGCGGACGCCCGTCCAGGCTCACCGAGTCGCGCTCCGGGTCCAGCCAATGATCCGGAGTCTGGATCACACGCCCGTTGACACGCACCCGCCCGGCGCCAATCCAACTCCGGGCCTCGGTCCTGGAACCGATGCCCAGCCGGGAAATCACCCGGTCCAGCGTCTTCAGTTTGCCGGAGGATTTGCTACGCGGCGCACTCGCCCCGCCCAAGTTGGAGCGAGAAGTCAACGTCGTCACCCCAATCCTTATAGATCTCGGGGAACATCTCGGCCGGCTTCGCCAGATCGGCGGTCAACTGCTTGAACGTCTCCATCTTGTGCCGCAGCACGTACTGACGGAACGTCTCGCCTTCCTGCCGGTTCGCCAGAAAGTGGTCGAGCACCCGCTTCACCGCCTCCGGCGCCAGCCGGGCCGGAATGCTCTGCACGGCCAGGCCGAATCGCATCACGCCCGTCTCGTCATAGCCGCCGCCCAACAGCATCAGATAATACGGGATCTCTTTTCCGTTCACTTTCCGGGAATTTCCATAGAAACCCAGATCCCCAATCCAATGCTGGCCGCACGAATTCGGGCAGCCGCTGGCCTTGATTGTCAATGCGCGCACGCCGGGGTCGTCATAGCCCTTCACCGCGTCCACCAGCGCCCAGCCCAGATTCATGGTCTTAGTCAACGCCAGGTTGCAGGAGTAAGCCCCGGGGCAGGTGATGATGTCCGAAATCTCCCGCGCCCCGCCGCTCGCCAGACCCAGCCGTTTCAGTTCCGAGTAGACCTGCTTCACCCGCTGCGTGGGCACCCACGGCAGCGCCACATTCTGCTCAATGGTGAACCGCAGCGCTGCGTCACCGGCCTTCCGGGCCAGTTCCGCCAGCCCGTGCATCTGCTCGGCCGTCATGTTGCCCTGCGAAATGTACGCCGTCACCACGCTGAACCCGGCCTGCCTCTGCGCAGTCACGTTGGTCCCATGCCAGGCTTCGTACTCGGCGTCGTGGTGGCCGTTGGAAAGCACCGGCAGTTCCGCGCCCAGACCCAGCGGCGCGGGTGCGGCCTGATACCCGCCGAACCCATCCGGCAGCGCGCCCGGAGAAGCGATGCCGCCGTTGGTCAGAATGTCCGCGTACTCCCGCTCAATCTGCTCCCGCAGCCAGTCAAAACCGCGCTCCCGCATCACGAACTTCAACCGAGCCTTGTTCTTGTTGCCGCGATTCCCGAACTGATTGAACACCCGGATCACAGCCTCAATCCGGCCCACAACCTGTTCCACCGGCAGGAACTCATCCAGAATCCTCGCCTCAGTCGGCAGCGGACCCAGTCCCCCGCCCACCAGAATCCGGAATCCCTTCTTCAACTCCCCGTTCTCTTCCCGCACCACCGCCCGCAGGCCCACGTCGTGCATCGCCCCCGCCGAACAGTCCTTCGGGCATCCGCACGCCGAGATCTTGAACTTCCGCGGCAGGTTGTCCGTCAGTTCCTTGTGCAGAAACGCAAACGCGATCTTCCGGACATACGGCGTCACATCGAAGATCTCGCCCTCAAGCAGCCCCGCCCAGTTGCAGCCCGTCACGTTCCGCACCGTGTTGTAGCAGGCTTCCCGCGTCGTCAGCCGGGCATCCGCCAGCGCATGCAGCGCGTCCGGCACCTGTGCCAGCGGAACAAAGTGATACTGCATGTTCTGCCGCGTGGTCAGGTGGCCCCGGCCGCCGCCCCAGCGCTCCGCCACCTCGGCCAACCGGTCCATCTGCGCCGCCGTCAACTGCCCGCCCGGCACCTTCGTCCGGATCATGTGCACGCCTTCCTGACGCTGCGTGTACACACCACGGCGCAGACGGAACGGCCGGAATTCATCCGCCGTCAACTCGCCCGCCGTGTACTGCACCGCCTGACGCCGGAAAAGCTCAATGTCCTCCCGCACCGTCAGGTCATAGCTTGCTTCCACCGCCTCACGGATCCCCGTGGACGCAACGATATCAGGCGTGGTAGTGGCACTCATCGCACAATCTCCCTATTCCCTATAGAGAATACCATGTTTGTCCGCCGTTGTATAGGCAAACCTCACGACGCACACCCAGTCATCACACCCCACCGCCGCCGCATTCCCCTTGACAACTTAGGAGAACCCCGCTACACTCCTTATCAGATTAGGAGTGCACATGCCAGATCAAGCCCAACTGCTCCCCGGAACCCTCGACCTTCTCATCCTCAAAGCCGTCTCCCTCGGCCCCCTCCACGGCTACGGCATCCTCCTCCGCATCGCCCAGATCACCGGCCAAACCCTCCTCATCGAACAGGGAGCCCTCTACCCTGCCCTGTTCCGTCTTGTCCGCCAGGGCCTGCTCGACGCCGATTGGGGCGTCTCCCAAAACAACCGGAAAGCCAAGTTCTACGAGCTCACCGCCGCCGGGCGCCTCCGCCTGGAGCAGGAGACCAAAGGCTGGAATCTCTTCGCCGGAGCCATGTCCGCGGCCCTCGCCGCCACCCCCGAGGAGGCCTGACATGCTCGCCCGCATTCGATCCCTCGCCGCCCGTCTCCTCCGCCGCCCCGGCGTCGACGCCGCCCTCACCGACGAAATCGAATCCCATCTCGCCCACCGCGCCGATCACCTGGTTCAGCAGGGCCTCCCCCGCGCCCAAGCCGAGGTCCAGGCGCGCCGCGAGTTTGGCCGCACGCTCCCCACCCGGGAAGAGTGCGTCGACGAAATGGGGGGCGCCTTCCTCCACTCCCTCCTGCAGGACACCCGTTTCAGCACGCGAGCCCTTCTCCGCTCGCCGGGATTCACCCTCGTCGCCATCACGACACTCGCCCTCGCCATAGCGGCCAACGCCGTCGTCTTTGGCGTCATCAACGGCATCCTCCTGCGCCCCCTCAATGTCCCCGATCCCAAATCCCTCTACGGGATCGAGCAGGGAAGCCAGCACTCCATGTACATGTCGTACCCGGACTTTCTCGATCTGCGCGAACGCAACCGCTCGTTCGAAGACCTGGCCGGCTTCACCATCCACATGGCCGGGATCGATGCCGGCTCCGGCGCCACCCGCGCCTGGGCCATCGCCACCAGCGCCAATTACTTCGACGCCCTCCACGTCAAGCCGTTCCTCGGCCGCCTATTCCACCAAACCGACGACCGCGGCCGCAACAGCGCTCCCTACATCGTCCTTGCCCACGACTACTGGCGCACCCACTTCCAAAGTGACCCCACCGTCGTCGGCCGCGTCGTACGCCTCAACAGACACCCGTTCACCATCATCGGCGTCGCCCAGCCCGGCTTCCGCGGCGTCATCACCTTCCTCTCGCCCTCCATCTTCGTCCCGCTCATTCAACAGGGACAACTCGAAGCCCCATACCGCCTGGACTCCCGCGCCACCCACACCGTCTTCATGAGCCTCGGCCACCTGCGCCCCGGCGTCACCCCTCATCAGGCCGTAAGCGACCTCAACGCCGTCGGCGCCTGGTTCGACCGCACCTATCCCAAGGACCACAACAACACCACCTTTAAGGTGGTCAACCCCGGCCTCTACGGCAACTACCTGGGCCAACCCATGCGGGCCTTCGTCACCGGCCTCGCCATCCTGGCCAGTCTCATCCTTCTGGCTGCCTGCGCCAACCTCGGCAGCCTCTTTGCGGCCCGCGCCTCCGACCGTTCCCGGGAAGTGGCACTGCGTCTCTCTCTGGGCGCCAGCCGCGGCCGCATCCTCCGCCAGCTCTTCACCGAAGCCATGCTGCTCTCCCTGGCCGGTGGCGCCCTCGGGCTCTGGATCAGCACCGCTCTGCTTCGCGCCCTCAGTTCCTGGCAGCCACTCCCCAAGTACCCCATCCTGATTCCCGTGCAGCCCGATGAGATGGTCTATCTGTCCGCCATCGTGCTCGCCCTGCTCAGCGGCGCGCTCTTTGCCCTCGTCCCGGTCCGGCAGGTGCTGCAAACGAACCCTTACCAGGTGGTAAAAGCCGGGCCCGGCCAGGGCAAGCCCGGCCGTCTCACTCTCCGCGATGTTCTCCTCGGCGTCCAGATCGCCATCTGCTCCCTGCTGGTCACCTCCTCGGTAGTCGCCGTGCGCGGCTTGGCGAACTCCCTGGATGGAGACATGGGCTTTGACCGCCGCGGCGCCTTCCTCGGCTGGACCGACCTCACCATGGCGGGATACAACACCGAACAGATCCCCGCCGTCCAGAAGCGCCTCTACGACGCCTTGAAGTCCGTGCCCGGCGCCGAATCCGTCGCCTTCGCCAACCCGCTCCCCCTCTCGGCAGGCATGAGGACGGCCCTCATTTTCACCGATCAAACCACCGACCTCCGCGCCGCCAACGCCCTGGCCAACGCCTATCTGTTCGCGGTGTCACCGGACTACTTCACCACCGTCAGGACACCCCTCACGCAAGGGCGGGAATTCACGTGGCTCGATTCCGCGGACTCCCCCAAAGTGGCCGTAATCAATGAAGAGCTCGCCCGGCTGGCCTTTGGCAGCCCGCGCCAGGCCCTGGGCAACTACTTCAAGACCCGCGTGGGCCATCGCTACCAGGTGGTGGGCATCGCGCGCAACGGAAAGTATGCCAATCTCACCGAGGATTTCAAGCCCGCTCTCTTCCTCTGCACCACCCAGTCGCCCGGAAGCGAAGTCCGGTTCGTTGTGCGCGCCCGCGACGGCCAGGATGCCATCGCCGGCACCATCCGCGAAACGCTGCACCGCGAGGATTCCGCCCTGCCCGTCGAGATCGAAAGCTGGAACACCCAACTCGATTTCGCTCTCTTCCCCTCCCGCATGGCCGCGCTCACGCTCGGCGTCCTCGGCATCATCGGCTCCATGCTGACGGTGTCCGGCATCTTTGGTCTCGCCGCCTATTCGGTCTCGCGCCGCCTCAAGGAACTGGGCATCCGCATCGCCCTCGGCGCCCGCGCCCCGCAGGTGCTCCAGACCGCCGTGGGCCGCGTCTTCCGCATCCTGGCCCTCGGCGCGGGAGCAGGGCTCGTGCTCGGCGCGCTCGCCTCGAACGTCCTTGCCGCCATTGTGTACCAGGCCTCGCCGCGCGATCCGCTGGTGGTCCTGTGCGCTGTCGCCGTCATGGCCACCCTCGGAATCGTGGCCGCCTGGGTGCCCGCTCAGCGAGCCCTCTCGGCGGACCCGCTCCGCCTGCTGCGCGAAGAGTAACGCCCTACGTCTCGGCGATCAGCCGCCCCAGCATCGCGCCCAGTTCCAGGTCGTCAACGTGCCCGAATCTCTGCAGGCGCAGGTGGCCCTGGCGGTCGATCAGCAGCAGCGTCGGCGTGCCCTGCATGGCGTACCGGTGCATCGTCGCCGGAATCGGCTGGTCCGGCGACGGCCGGTCGATCCCCACCGGAAACGGCACCCGGTACTCGTGCAGAAAGGCCGTCAACGCGGTTTTCGTCATCGCCGCATGGTGCTCAAAGACCGTGTGCAGGCCCACCACCATCACATCGCCCGGGTCAAACCGGCGGTACGCCTTCGCGGCCTGGGGAATCGACAACTGCACGCAGCCCGGGCACAGCATCTGAAAGGCGAATGCCGCCACCACCCTCCCCCGGCAGCCCGAAATTGTGATCGGGGCTTCGGTGTTCAACCATTCGTCAATCTCCCATTCCGGGGCCGGGCGAGGTGTGTGCGGCATTGTGGCTCTTTCCACAATAGCCAGTCAAACGATTGCCCTCAAGTTTTTCCCCGCCACATCCGATTCATGGCTTGACGCAGGGAAGCGTCCGAAATTGCGGCGGAATGCCGTACCACTCCAAAGGAGAGCTTAATGTCTGTAACCAAACCCCGCAACCGTCTGGTGAACTTCCGGTTGAGCGAAGAAGAGTTCGATCAGTTGCGCAGCGCCTGCGCCACCAACGGTGCCCGCAGCATTTCGGACTTCGCCAGAAGCGCCGTGCTCGGTTCCATCAGCACATATCGCCCGGCGACGTTCATCGCGGAATCGGATGAAGGTACGCCTTCGTTCGGCAGGCTGGCCGAGTCCGTCACCAGCCTGGAAGCACGTGTCGATCAGTTGCTTGCCCTGCTCAGTTCCGTCTCCTCCGGGACGGGCCAGGAGAATTCCAGCACCGTCAACTCCAGCAGCGTCAACTCCACCGTCACGGCGCCCGTCTAGAGCCAGGAGCTTCCCATGCTTAGCATGGCCGCCGCCACCGGCCGCTCCCGCCACGTCCGCCACACGGGCTGGCTCGCGGCCGCCAACGCCATCACCGCCGGCGCTCAGTGGGTGTGGCTGCCGGCCACGGCCCGTCTCGCCGGTCCCACCATCACCGGTGAAATGGCGCTGGGGCAGGCGGTGGCCGTTCCGCTCATGATGTTCGCCGGGCTGCAGCTTCGGGCCCTGGTCTCCACGGATCCTGCCCGGAGCTTCCGCCTGGCCGAATACATGAACGCCAGGCGGATCACGTTTCTCGCGGCCATCCTGCTGCTGATGGCGGCCGGATGGGCCGCGGCCCCCGGGTCACTCTGGGTGCCTATGGCCCTGCTCTTCGCCGTCCACAAGGCGTTCGAAGGCCTGGCCGAGATCCACCACGGCGGCTGGCTGCGGGCAGGCGACGCGGCCTCCGGCGCCTTCTGCGCCATGGGCCGCTCCCTCGGTTCAGCCGCGGTCTTCCTCGCGGTGCTCGCCGGCACGGCCAACCCGGCCGCCGCCATGTCCTGGTCGCTGCTGCCAAGCGTGGCCCTGCTGGTGCTCGTCGAGAATCCAAAAGGCGCCCGCCGGCGTCCCCCCCAGGAGAATGCCGTGCGCTGGGCCAAGGTCCTTGAACTGCTCCACCAGGCTTCCCCGCTCGGGCTGGCCGTGCTCCTGGTTTCGCTCACCGCCTACATCCCCCGCTACGTCGCCGGTGAGTGGGTGGGCATGGCCAACCTGGGCGCCCTCGCCGCTCTCGGAACACTGGTGATGGCCGCAAGTCTGGGAGTCAACGCCCTGGGGCAGGCGCTGGCCGTCGATCTGGCGCGCGCAGCGGCCGATCGGGATGAAGCGGCATTCCAGAACCACCTCCTCCGGGGGCTCGCGCTCGCGGTCGCCGCCGGGTTGGCGGTCTTCCTCACCGCGGTCCTCGCCGAAGACTGGCTGCTCAGCCTGTTCGGCTCCGGATTCGGTCAGCACAAAGGGCTGCTTGTCTGGCTCGCCGCCGCCGCCATCCCTCTGCACGGCGCCTCCATGCTGGGGTACGCGCTCACCGCGCGGCGCATTCTTCAACCGCAAGTGTGGCTGCTCGCCGCCACAGCGCTCGCGGCTCTGCTCGCCAGCTTCGCCCTCATCCCCGCTGCCGGACTGCCGGGTGCAGCCGCGGCCCAGGCCGCTGCGGGCATCACGCAACTGGCTGGCGCCGCCTGGCTCTTACGCCGAAACAGGGAGACCCTCTGAGATGCCGCGCCGCGTTCTCCACGTTCTCCGCAAGTTGGACCCGGCCGGGGTTGAAAACTGGCTCCACGCGCTTGACTCGTTTCGAGACCCGGACCAGTGGGCATTCGACTTCCTCCTCGAAGACCGCCAGCCTGGAATGCTTGAAGAGGAGTTCCGCTCCCGCGGCGCCCGCATCTTTCACTGGGATGCCACGGCGCGTCCCTGGCTTGCCGCCCGCTCGCTCGCGAGGGTGCTCCACCAGGGCGGGCCGTTCCAGGCCGTGCACAGCCATGTGCACCACTTCTCGGGCTTTGTCCTCAGCCAGGCCACCCATGCGGGCGTGCCCGTGCGGATCGCCCACAGCCATTCCACCAGCGGACCGGCCCGTGGCCTGGTGCGCCGCTTCTACACAAGCTGGTGCGGCGGCGCGATCGCGCGCCACAAGACCCACGGTCTGGCCGTCAGTTCCGGCGCGGCCGAGTCTCTCTTTGGTCCCCTCTGGCAGCAGGACCCCGCAATTCACATCGTGCCGCCCGCGGCCGACCTGGCGCCCTACTTCGCCCGCGCCGGCGCCCCGCCCACCGGACCCGGCGATCTGGTCCTGGGCCACTGCGGCCGCTTCTCTGCGGAGAAGAACCAGACCTTTCTGCTGCCCGTGCTGCACTCCCTGCTCAACATGGGCGTCGATGCGCGTCTCATCCTGGCCGGCGAAGGACCCTGCCGCCCGGAAGCCGAGCGCATGGCGGCCCGGCTGGGCCTGACTCAACGAGTGCGGTTTCTCGGCGTCCGCCGCGACGTTCCCGAGATCCTCGCCTCACTCGACTGTTTTCTCTTCCCCTCAACCGCCGAGGGGCTTGGCCTGGCGCTGATCGAAGCCCAGGCGGCGGGACGGCTCTGTTTCGTGTCGGCGGCTGTGCCGGCCGAAGCCGCCGTGGTGCCGGAACTGGTGGAACGCGTCGATTCAGCCGATCCCACCCAGTGGGCACAGCGAATCCTCACCCGGGGCTTCGGCCGCCGCCCGGGAATCGATCGGATACGGAGGGCGTTTGAAGGTTCGGCTTACGATGTCCGGCACAGCGCTCGGATTTGTCAGCAGATTTACTCAGGTCGGAGTATTCGCGGCCCGGGGCCTTGATTTCTCCGCGCCCCCGCGCCTGCCCGCCCCCGGCGGATGGGCTTCACCCTCGAACTGGGCCACGGTCCGGCTGCGCAATGCCCCGCCGGAACCGCGCCTGCTCGCCCTGCCGAGTCCGGCGCGCATCGCCTGGGAACTGCCGTTCTGGCTGATTCTTCTGTCTTGCTCGCTCGTTCCATCCAGCCTGGTTGGCGTGGCCAATCTCTGGAGTGTCGAAGTCAACCTGCAGGATGTGGCCCTCACGCTGGGCAGCGCCTGGTACCTGGCCGCCGCCTTCATTGGGTTGCGGGCCCGCCAACGGCTGCCTTCACCCTGGGCCGGGGCCTCCCGGCGCGTTCTTCTCGGCATGCTCCTGCTCATCGCCTACGCCTGGCTCTCCACCAGTTGGTCCGGTCTGGATGGCGAGGACCTGGCCGGCATGCGCTGGACCCTCCTGCCGGCCGCGGCTGGACCCCTGCTCGCCTGGGGCGTTCTGGCCGGCACACCGCCGGAGGAGGTGCGCCGGTTCCTTTGGCGCCTCACCGGGTTCCTGGGCCTGGTCTCGGTGATCTACGCCGCCGAAAGCCTGCTCTCGCTTGGCCTCCGCAGTGAACGCAGCGCCAGCCTCCTCACCGATTTCGGCATGCAGCGTGTCCGCGGACCCCTGTTTGGTGCCAGCACGGGCTATCTTGCCCTGGTGCCCGCGCTTGGCTTCGCCCTCCAGACCCTGGTCGGCCAGAAACGCCGGCGCGGCGCAGCCGCGGTTGTGCTCCTCGCTCTGCTGGTCGCCATGCTCGGGCTCGGGTCCCGCGCCGCGCTCATCCTGTTGGCCGCCTTCATCGGGACCCTGATGCTCCTGGTGCGGAACCGGCGCAAGAAGGTGGTGATGATGGGCGTCACCGTCGTGCTCATCGCCTGCTCGGCCGGTCTGGTCTTTTCCCGCGCCGTAGCGGACCGCCTCTGGAGCCTGGAAGACGACTCGCGCCGCGCCACGCACCTCACCGCCTGGCGCACCGTGGCCGGCACCTCCCTGCCCTCTCTCCTTCTGGGCGCCGGCTATGGCGGGGTCTGGCCGTGGTATGAGCCCGAGGTGCATCGCCCGGAACGCCTGGCCACCGGGGATAATCTCACCCGCACCGCCCACGGCATCAGCCTCTATCACTCCCACTCCACCATCCTCGAACTGGGCGTCGAACTGGGGCTGCCCGGAGTGCTCTTCCTCGCCGGCCTCATCGTCGCGCTGGGTGCCGCGCATCGCCGCAGCTGGCGCTCCTCCGCCACCCAGATCTTCAGCTGCAGCCTGGCTATTTCCCTGATCTCCCTGTTTTTCGATCTCTTCCTGTTCAAGAACCCCAAGGTCAACCTGATCTGGTGGTGCTACGTGGCGGGCGGGCTCTCCATGCTCGCCGCCGGGGCGGTTCCCAATGCTTCCATCCACACTCTCCGTCGCCGTCGACCAGCGATTCCTTAGCACCCCGGACGGCGCCGTCTGGACCCGGGTGCCCCCCGCCGCCGCCTTCTGGCGCGCTGCCCTCCAGGTCTTCGATGAGGTGAATGTCATCGGCCGCGTTCGCCCCATCGATACACCGCCCGAAGAATCCCTTCGGGCGGATGGCGCAGGAGTCCGCATCTCGGCATTGCCGCACTACTTCGGACCCGCCCAATACCTCCGCCGGGCCCATGCTGTGCTCAGCGCCACGCGGGCGGCCGCCGCCCGGGGAAGCGCCCTCCTGGTCCGCGCCCCCACCGCTCTTTCCCTTGGCCTGGGTCCTGTTCTCGCCGCCCGCCCCTACGGCGTCGAGGTGGTCTCGGACCCGTTTGAGATGTACAGCCCCTCGGGCATCCAGTCCGTGCTCCGTCCGGTGGCGCGCCGCCTGTTCACAGCTCACCTCAAGCACCTCTGCGCCCACGCCGCGGTGGTCAACTACGTCTCGGCCCGGGCGTTCGAGCGGCGCTTCCCCACGGCCGGCCAGCGGTTTGAATGCTCGGATGCCGAACTGCCGCCGGAGTGGCTCGCGAGCGGACCCAAGGAGCCTCCCCGCGGCCCTCTCAAACTGGTGACCGTCGGCATGTTCGACCACCCCCTCAAAGGCCACGATGTCCTGATCGGCGCCCTCGCTCGCCTGCACGGGCATATCGAACTCACGGTGGTCGGTGGTGGCCGTCTTCTCCCGGCCCTTCGCAGCCTGGCCGAACAGAGCGGCACGGCCGGCCGCATCCACTTCGCCGGCGAGCTTCCGCAGGGTGAAGCCGTAAAGCAGGCGCTCGACTCAGCCGATCTTTTTGTTTTAGCTACCCGGACGGAGGGCCTTTCAAGAGCGGTGGTTGAAGCCATGGCGCGCGCACTTCCGGTGATCACAACTCCGGTCGGGGGCAATCCCGATCTGGTTGCCGGCCAGGACCTGGTGCCCGTCAACGATGCCGCGGCGCTCGCCGCCAGGATCGCCGGCCTGGCCGGGTCCCCGGCCTGGTACCGGGAGGCGTCGGCGCGCAACCTCGCCAGGGCCCGGGCATTCTCCCGGGACGCGCTGGAAGTCCGGCGCATCGAGTTCTTCCGCGCCCTGCGCGCAGTTGCCCAGGGGCGCGGCGAAAGGAGTCTGGCCGCATGAACGGCTCCGAGACGCTAGACGCGGTGCTCAATGCCACACCGTCTCTCTACCAAACCACGTGCCGGTACCCCGGACGGGCGCCATTCCACCCTCCGGAGTGCTTTCCTGAATTTGGCGCCGGCGGCCCCACCGATCCGTCGAACACGCTCTACGCGGAGGTGCGCGCCTTCTTCGACGCCATGGGCCTCGATTTTGCCCACCGCGGAACACCGCACTGGAATCCGCTGGGCCAGTGGATTGCCCCCGGCATGCGCGTGGTGGTCAAGCCCAACTGGGTGAAACACGAACACGGCGAACTCCGGGGCGCGAACGTCCTTTGCACGCACTCCGGCCTTCTGCGGCCGCTCATCGATTACGCGCTGCTGGCGCTGCGCGGAACGGGCCGCGTCACCGTCTGCGACGCGCCTCTTCAGGGCGCTGACTTCTCGCGCATCCGCGCCCAGCAGCAACTGGAGCGGCTGGAAGAGCACTATGGCCAACGCGGCGCCCCGGTGGAATTTCTTGACCTGCGCGAACGCTGGGCCGAAATCGACGACGCTACCAGCTACATCCGGCGCACCCACCGGCTGCCCGGTGACCCGCGTGGCTACGTCGAAATCGACCTCGCCGCCGCCAGCCGCCTGCACGGTCTGCGCCCCTCCCGCGGCGGATTCGCCGTCACCGATTACGCCTCACGCGTCACCAGCGACAATCACCGCGACGGCCACCACCGGTACCGCATCAGCCGCACCGTGCTTGAAGCAGATGTCGTGCTCAACGTGCCCAAGCTCAAGACGCACGCCAAGACCGGCATGACCTGCGCTCTCAAGAACCTTGTCGGAATCAACGGTTCCAAGGACTACCTGCCCCATTTCCGCCCCGGCAGTCCCGATCGGGGCGGCGATGAGTACCCGGCCGGCGACCTCCGCGGCATGATGGCCGCGCGTCTCCGGCCAGTGCTCCAGCAGCACGCCCCGTTCTGGGTCTGGAAGGGAGTTCACCGGCTGGCGGCCGGCAACAGAACCCGCCCCGTACCACAGGGAGGCGCCTGGCCCGGCAACGACACTCTCTGGCGCACCATCCACGATCTGTCCCATATCGCCACCTGGTACGACGCCACCGGCACACGGCGCGAAACCGCCCGGCCTCTGCTCACGCTGGCCGATGCCATCGTCGCCGGCGAAGGTGACGGCCCGCTCCGCCCGCAACCCCGCGCCCTGGGCGCCCTGCTCTGGGCGGGCGACCCAGGCAACCTCGATATCGTCGCCGCCACCCTCATGGGCTTCGACTGGCGCGGCATTCCCATGCTGGCTCACCTGCGGGACCCCGAAGCCCGCGCCTTCAACCGCCTCATCGATTGCTCCACGGCCTACTTCCCGGACGGCCAGGTTCCCTTTGAGCCCCCTCCCGGCTGGAACCTGGTGCCCGGCCAGCGCAAGATTGCGGCCGGAGGCCAGGCTTGAGCTGGCGTGACCGGGCCTACGCGGCGCTCCCCGAATGGGGACAGCACCTCGCGGTCACGGCCCAGGGTTGGCTCCACCGGCGCACGCGTTACAGCGCGGTCTTCGATCAGGCTCTCGACGAACTGGCGGCGCTCGAATACGCCCCGGCGCGGCAACTGGAAGCCGAAGCGAACCGCCGCCTGCGCGAACTGCTGCGTCACGCCTATAAGACTGTGCCCTACTACCGCCAGCAGGCAAGACTGCCCTGGTGGCGAGTGACCGGCGCGGCGGGCCTGCCGGCTCTTCCCATCACGTCCAAGGCCGCCCTGCGGGCTGCCCCGGGCGGGTTCCTTTCCTCGGCATTCGAAGGACTGAATCTCATCCCCTGGCACACCAGCGGCACCAGCGGAACCCCGGTCACGCTGTTCTATGACCCGTCCGCCGTGGCCCGTCAGTATGCCTTCATCGAACTCTACCGCCTGGGCGCCGGCGTCAGCCGCCACGAGCGCCGGGGCCAGTTCACCGGCCGCCTCATCGCCCCGGCGGGAAGCCGCACGTTCTGGCGGCACGATTACACGAACCGGGCCCTGCTTCTCTCCTCGGTTCACCTGCACAACGATCATCTGCCCGCCTACGTTCAGGCTCTCCGGAACTTTGCCCCCGCCTGCCTCAGCGGCTACCCGTCGGCCATCTACCTGCTGGCCCGCCATCTCGTGGCAACCGGCAGCCGTCTGCCCTTGAAGGCCGTGCTCACCTCCGCGGAAACACTGCTCGCCCATCAGCGGGCCTCCATGGAGGAGGCCTTCTCCACGCACGTCTACGATCAGTACGGCCAGACCGAGATGCAGAGCTTCTGGTTCGAATGCAGCCATGGCCGCATGCACGCCCACCCTCTGGCCGGAGTCACGGAACTGCTGCGGCCGGACGGAGAGCCGGCCGCGCCCGGGGAATGGGGGCACGTCGTGCTCACAGGTCTCCTCAATCGGGCCATGCCGCTCATCCGGTACGAAGTGGGCGACCTTGCCCGCTGGTCCGGCGAACCATGTCCGTGCGGACGCCAGATGCCGGTAATCGCCGAGATCGCCGGCCGCTTCGACGACTATGTCTGGACCGAGGAGCGAGGCTGGGTGGGCCGCCTGGACCCCGTCTTTAAAGGACTGAGAAATCTCATCGAAACGCAGATCATTCAGGACCATCCCCAGCGTCTGCGCGTCCGTTACGTCGCCGATCCGGCCTTCACCACCCGCGATCTGCTCAATCTCGAGGCCAGCCTCAGGGGCCGTGTTGGGGATCGCGTCCAGCTCGACTTTGAAGCCTGCACCGGCATCCCCCGGGGGCCCAACGGCAAGTTCCGCGCCGTCGTCTCGGAACTGGGTCCGGAGTACCGGCTTGCCGGCCGTTAAGGTCGTCCGCATCCTCACCCGGCTTGGCGCTGGCGGCCCGCCCATCCACGCCCTCATCCTCACCCGCGGGCTGGCCGAACGCGGCTACAGTACGTTGCTCGTCACCGGCCGCCCCGCTCCCGGCGAAGGCGACATGTCATACCTGGCGCGCTCGTCTGACCCCATCGAGTGGGTCCCCGAAATGTCCCGCGGCATCTCCCCGCGCGACGACGCGGCCGCATTCTTCAGGATTCTTGCCATCCTCCGCCGCGAAAAGCCCGACATTGTGCACACGCACACCGCCAAGGCCGGCGTGCTCGGCCGGCTGGCCGCGCGGGCGGCGGGAGTGCCCGTGGTGCTGCACACCTTCCATGGCCACGTGCTCGACGGCTACTTCCCGCGCCCGGTCTCCGCCGCCATCGCCCTGTTGGAGCGCGGCTTGGCCCGGCTCAGTTCCAGGCTCTGTGTCCTGGCGCCCCAGCAGGCCCGCGAACTCTCGGAAAGGTTCCGCGTCGCCCCGCAAGCCAGGTTCGCCGTGGTTCCCTTAGGGCTTGATCTGGACCAATTCTCGCAACTCCCGCCGCCACCGCCCGGAACACCCCTCACTGTTGGCTGGATCGGGCGTCTGGTCCCGGTGAAGAACGTCCCACTGCTGGCACAGGTGGTGCGCGAAACGCCCCAGGTTCGTTTCATCGTTGCCGGGGACGGCCCCGAAGCACCGGCAATTCGCGAACTGGCGGCCCAACATCCTCACCGCGTGGAGTGGCTCGGCTGGTGCCGCGATATCGCCCCGGTTCTTGCCCGCTGCCGCCTGCTGATGCTGACGTCGCGCAATGAGGGAACGCCTGTAGCACTCATTGAAGGCATGGCCGCCGGACGTCCGTTCATCGGCACCGCGGCCGGTGGCGTCACCGATCTGGCGGCTCACGGCGGCGGGCTCATCGTCAGCCCCGAAGCCCGCGCTTTCCGAACCGCCCTCGAAACACTGACACCGGAGCGATTGGAACGGATGGGCGCCGCCGCCCGAAGGCACGCACTCAGCACCTACACGGCGGACCAGTTGGTCCACCGCATGGACACCCTTTACCGCGGTCTGCTCTCAGGCCGCCTTGGGCAGCTCGCGGACCCCCTGCTCCGGCTCGAGTTGCCGTGTCGGATCGATGCGCAGGAACAGCAGCGCGCTCACCATCAGGCTCATGGAGAACGGGATGAGGGGCGTGTTGTAGTTGCCGGTCATCTCGACGATTTTGCCGAACGCCAGGGCTGAGAGGAAGGACCCGAGCTGTCCCGCCATGTTCATGCTGCCGCTCAACGCGCCCGAGTACTTCTTGCCCACGTCGATGCACACCGCCCAAGCCACGGGCAGCATGCAATCCATCGAAAAGTAGCCCAGCGTCAACAGTATGGCGGCCGTCATCTTGCCGGGCAGCAGCGCCGTGCCCAGCATGAAGATGCCGGATAGCATCAACCCCGCCGAACCCACGATTCGCCGGCCCCACAGCAGGCCAATCCGCCGCGAGAGGAAGTCGCTGCTGGCCCCGCCCACCAGATTGCCCAGCATCCCGCCCAGAAACGGCAGCGCCGAGTAGATCTTCATCTCGTCCTCGGCCATGCCACGGCCCTTCTGCAGGAACGTGTGCAGCCAGGAAAGATAAAAATACGACCCCCAGCAGTAGGTGTGGTACATCACCAGAATGATCCAGAAGTTTGAGTTTCGCAGCGCCCGCGCCCAAGGCAGCCCGTGATGCACTTCCGCCGCTGTACCGGACCCGATCAACTTGATCTCATCCGCCGTCACACCGCTCTTCTGCCACGGATGATCGCGATACCACAGATACCAGATCACCACCCAAACCACGCCCACCGCCCCAAACAGGTAAAAGCACGCCCGCCATCCGTAGGCCTGCTGGATGGGCACAACCAGGAGCGGCGAAATCGCGCCGCCGATGCGGCTGGCGGCCCACACCACGCTCATGCCCAAAGCCCGCTGCGTGGTGGGGAACCAGCGCGAGATACTCGAGTTGCTGCCCGGGTACGCACCGGCCTCGCCCGCGCCAAACGCGAACCGCACCGCCAGCAGCGCCCAGAAGTTCGACATCATCCCGGTCAGCGCCGTGAACGCCGACCACCACAGCACGATCCGGGAGAGCACCTTGCGCGCGCCGATCCTGTCCGCCATGGCGCCGCTCGGAATCTCAAACAGGGCGTAGGACAGCGTAAACGCCCCCACCACCCAGCCCCACAGGTACGGCGATAGGCCAAGTTCACTTTGCATGCGCGGCCCGGCCACGGAAATGCAGACCCGGTCCAGATAGGTGATGACCGAAAGCAGGAACAGAAGGACAAGAACGCGATAACGGTAAGGCATCGGGATTGGAGCGATTATGGCACACCCGCTCCAGCCTCTGCACCATCATCCCGGAGCCGTTGCCCCAATGATACCCTCAAGGTGAAACGGCCCGCCGTGCCGCCACGTCGCTATCACTGTGAAACTCAAGGCCATCGCAGTCCCCTTGCTGGTGCTTGCCGCTCCGGCGTTTGCCCAGCGGTTCGCTGGCCGTTACGCCATCATCCTGGATGAGCCGCCCGTGGCGGAGGCCGCCGCCGATGCCAAGTCCGTGGCCCGCACCGCCGCTTCGGGAGCCATGGCCCGGGTGGCCGCCAGCCAGCAGCGGGTCGCCGCGGCTCTCGCGGACCGCAACGCGCGAATCACCGGCAGTTCCCAGATCCTGGTCAACGCCCTGTACGTCGAGACCGATCCGGACACGGCTGCCGCTCTCGAGACTCTGCCCGGCGTCCGCGCCGTCAGCCCGCTCCGGGCCTACAGGCGCACCATGGACACCGCGCTTGACCTGGTGCAGGCCCCCGCCGCCTGGAACGCGCTTGGCGGCCCCACTCGCGCCGGCGAGGGCGTCAAGATCGGCATCATCGACTCGGGCATTGACCACCAGCACCCAGCCTTCCAGGACCCCGCACTCCAGGTTCCCGCCGGATTCCCCAAGTGCCGGCCCGCCGAATGTGCCTTCACCAACAACAAAGTCATCGCCGCCCGCAGCTACGTCGAAATCCTGGCCGAACCCGGCAACGCCGAATTCACCCGCCCCGACGACCTCTCGCCGCGTGACCGCGTGGGCCACGGCACCGCCGCCGCCATGGCCGCCGCCGGCGTCCGCGTGCAAGGCCCCGCCGGCACCGTGAGCGGCGTGGCGCCCAAGGCATTTCTCGGAAATTACAAGGTATTCGGTTCACCCGGCGTGAATGACGTAGCCTTCGCCAGCGCCGTGGTCCGGGCGCTGGAGGACGCCGTGCTCGACGGCATGGACATCGTGACCCTCAGCCTGGGTGTGCCCGCGGACTGGCCGCCGCTGATGCGCTGCCCGAATCAGGATGGCTCCACGTATCCCTGCGACCGCCGGGCCGATGCCGTCGAGTCCTTTGCCGTCACCACCGCCAGCCGCCTGGGGCTCGCCATCGTGGTGGCCGCGGGCAACGACGGCGACGCCGGCTACAACCTGCCCACCCTTGGCTCCATTCAATCGCCGGGCACCGCGCCTTCGGCCATCACCGTGGGCGCCACCACCAACGGCCACATCCATTACCAAAGCCTTCGGGTCGGAGGCGAAAGCGTTCCCTCCAGTCTCCAAAGGGTGAACACCCGCTTTGGCGACGGCCCGCGCCCGGCCGAGCCGCTCCAGGCTCCGGTGGTGGATGTCACCACGCTGCAGGATGACGGCAAGGCTTGCCGCCCCCTCGGCAACGGCACACTCGTGGGCAAGATCGCCCTCATCGAGCGCGGCGATTGCGACCGGGCCCTCAAGGTTCTGCATGCCCAGCGGGCCGGCGCCGCCGCCGTCGTCCTGATGCAGTTCGCCGGGTCGAACGGCGTCTTCCCCATGCCCGGCCTGCGCGATACCGGCATCCCGGCCGTTCTCATCGGCCGCCGCGACGGTGACGCGCTGCGGGCGTTCCTGCGAGCCAACCCGGACCGCCCCATCACCCTGGACCCCGCCCTGCAGGCCGTCCGAGCCCCGGCCGACGAAGTGGCCTACTTCTCCTCCCAAGGGCCCAGCATCGGCGAAATGGCCATCAAACCGGAGATCGTTGCCGTGGGTACCGATCTTTACCTCGCCACCCAAACCTTCGATCCCAACGGCGACCTCCATGACCCCACCGGGTTCGTCTCCACGCAAGGCACCAGCTTCGCCGTGCCCATCGTGGCCGGCGCCGCCGCCCTGGTGAAGCAGCGGAACCCCGGCTTCACGCCCGCGCAGATCAAGAGCGCGCTGGTCAATACCGCCTCCCGCGGCCTCACCGATTACGACAACAACGGCCGCGCCGTCGACGCCCGCGTCACGGCCGTTGGCGGCGGCAAGCTGAACGCCGCGGAAGCCATTAAAACCACCGTCACAGTCGACCCCGCCACGCTCTCGTTCGGCGTCTTCGGAAACACCAACTCGCGGGGCCTGCGCGTCTCGAATGCCGGCACCCAGCCCGTCACCCTGCGCGTCGAAGTGCGTCCACGCGGTTCCGATCCCGGTCAAATCACCGTCACGCCCGCGAACTTCAACCTGGCTGCCCGCACCACAACCCAGATCGTGGCCCGGCTCACCGCCCAGCGCCCGCCCAGCCCAGGCGCCTACGAGGGCGACCTGGTCATCACCGGCGGCCCCGTGCCCCTGCGCGTGCCCTATCTCTACCTGGTGGGCGACGGCGTGGCGCACAATATCTACCCCTTGCGCGGGGGCTCCTCTTCCGGTATTCCCGGCCTTCGCCGTGTGCTGCTGGTGGCCAAGATTCTGGACCAATACGGTGTCCCGGTGCCCAATCAGACCACGCGGTTCCGCGCGTCCCAGGGCGGCGGCACGGTCACCGATGGCGCCGAGAAGACGGACGAGTTCGGAGTCACCTATGCCTACGTCACACTGGGCGAAACGCTCGGCGAGCAGCTGTTTGAAGTGGATGCGAACCCCTTGCGCCTTGCCTTTGTGGCCAGCGTGCGGCAGCGCCCGCTCATCCGGCAGGATGGTGTCACCAACGCCGCCGCCGGCCGCGAAAGCAGGGGCTTGGCCGCCGGGTCCCTGATTGCCATCAACGGAGCCGGGCTTGCCGATGCCTCCCGCTCCGCCGTCACCCCGTATCTGCCGGTTTCCCTGATGGGCGTGAGCGTCAGCTTCGACGCCCCGGAACGGCGTGTCAGCGAGCCAGGCAGGATCATTTCCGTAAGCCCCGAACAGATCATCGTTCAGGCGCCCTGGGAACTGGAAGGGCTGCCCAACGTGCAGATGAAGGTCAGCATCGGCGACTACTCAAGCCAGGTTTACACAGTGCCTCTCGCCCAGACCTCAGCCGGTATCTTCGAGCTGGATGAGGCCGAAAGCGGCCGCCGCATCGCCCAGGCGTTCGATGCGGAACGCCGGCCGGTGGCCACCGCCAGCCCCGCGGGGAAGGGCCAGGAGATCACCCTGAGCTGCACCGGCCTGGGTCCGGTGGAGAACCGTCCGGCGTCCGGCGAGGCCCCGGCCGCGCAACAGGAGTCCCCGGCGCGGGTTCAACCGGTTGTGACCATTGGCGGAAAGACAGCCCGGGTGGCAGGCGCGATGCTCGATCCGCGTCAGATTGGGCGATATGTCATCCGTGTGGTGGTGCCGGAAGATGCCGGATCGGGCTACCAGGAAGTGGTGGTGCAGTCCGGTGAATCGTCGGCGGTGAGTTCCATCCCGGTGGAGTAATGCGTTACCTGTCTCTTCTGCTATCTCTGGTCCAGTTCGCCCTGGCACAGGCCGTTCCAGGCCGCTACGTCGTCGAACTCGACGCGCCCGCCGCCGGAAAAAACGCCCAGCGCTACGCCGCCGTGGCTTCTCAGCAGGCTGCGGCGCGCACCGCCCTGGCTGACCGCGGCATCGCCGTCCGCGATTCGTTCGACACCCTGATGAACGCCCTGGTGGTGGACGCGCCCGATGCGCAAGCCGCCGCGTTGGCCGCCCTGCCCGGTGTCCGCCGCGTCTACCCGGTGTTCGAGGTCCAGATGCATCTCGACCGCGCGCTCGGCATCCACCGCGTGCCCCAGGCCTGGGCGCGGATGGGAGCGCAAAGGGCCGGCGCGGGCATCAAAATCGGCATCATCGATTCCGGCATCGACTCCCAGCACCCCGCCTTCCAGACCACCGAGTTGAAGACCCCGGAAGGCTTCCCCAAGGTGAACGCCGAATCGGACCGCGAGTTTACCAATGGCAAGGTCATCGTCGCCCGGAACTACGAGGAGGCCTACGGCGTGGACGAAGCCCAGCGCACGGCACGCGACCGCTCGGGACACGGCACCGGCGTCGCGATGGCCGCCGCTGGCGTGATGCACCGGACCGCCGACAGCGTCGAGATCTCGGGAGCCGCACCGGCCGCATGGCTGGGCAACTACAAAGTGTTTCCCGGGGCGAACCGGACCACCGCCCTCACCAGCGTCGTGGCCCGTGCTCTGGAAGACGCCGTCAAGGACGGCATGGACATTGTCAACATGAGCCTCGGCAGCACCCCGGCGCCACGCCCGGACGAAGACTTTCTGGCCCGCGCCGTCGAGCGCGCCGTCGAGGCTGGCGTGCTGGTGGTGAACTCAGCGGGGAACGCCGGGCCCAACCCGAACACACTCGGATCCCCCGGGTCCGCCGCCGGGGCCCTCACCGTCGGCGCAACCTGGAACTCGCGCGTCTTCGCCACCGCCGTTCAGGTGGAGGGCCTAAACCCCGTGCCCGCGCTCCTCCCGAACGCCCCCTCACCCCGCGAACCGGCCCGCGGACTGATGATCGATGCCGCCCGGCACGATCGCACCGGATTCCTCTGCGCACCGGCCCCGCCGGACGCGTTCAAAGAACGTATCGTGCTGATTCTACGAGGCGGAACGTCCCCAACCGGAGAACTCTGCACCTTCGAACTCAAGCTCAATCTGGCCCAGCGCGCGGGCGCCATCGCCGCCGTGGTCTTCACCGACGAACGGCCGGCGGTGACCATGGCCGTGGGCGACGCCACTCTTCCCGCCGTCATGTTGACCCAAGCCGACGGCCTCCGAATCAAGGACCGGCTCGCGCTCGACCCCGCCCCCGCCGTGATCCACTTCCAGCCCGCTCCCTTTGACGTCGACCCGGACCGCATCGCAGCATTCTCAAGCCGTGGACCCGGCCCCGACGACGCCGTGAAGCCCGATCTCAGCGCCGTGGGCCAGGACCTCCTCACCGCCACGCAATCCAACACGCCCGGCGGCGAACTCTACGACCCCGCGGGCTACCATGTGATCGACGGGACCAGCTTCTCAGCCCCCATCGTGGCCGGCGCCGCGGCCGTCGTCAAGGCCGATCGCCCCCGTCTGCGCCCCGAGCAGGTCAAATCCCTCCTGGTGAACACCGCACGCACCGTCGATACCCTGGGGCCGCAGCGCGTGGGCGCGGGCATTCTGGACGTGTCCGCCGCGCTCGCCGGCACTCTCGCCGCGGCGCCCGTCTCGATCAGCCTCGGCACCAGCGAGGGCACCGTGGACCGCACCCGGGAACTCAGCCTCACCAACCTCAGTGCCGCGGCCCTGGACGTCACCCTCAGCGCCACCTCGCGGCAGGGCTCGGTGCAGCCCACGTTCTCCCGCACCTCGCTATCTCTGGTCCCCGGCCAGCCTGACCGGGTCTCCCTGCGCTGGAACGCCTCCGCACTCCCGCCCGGCGAGTACCACGGGCTGATCCTCGCCCGGAGTTCCACGGGCGAGACCCTGCTTTCCGTGCCCTACTGGCTCGCCGTTCCCACCGGGATTCCGGCGATCACCACCATCCTGCAAACTCCCACGACGCCCCGGGCGGGCGGAACGGGGGAGATCTTATTCCGGGTGACCGACTCCACCGGCACTCCCGTGTTCACACCGGAGCCGAGGGTGGAGCCGGTCTCCGGGGGGATCACCGTCCGGTCCGTCGAATCCGTGGACCGCCTCTATCCAGGCGTTTTCCGGCTGCGCGTGGCCTTCGGTCCGGACCCGGGCGCCAACCAGTTCCGGATCGTTGCCGGAACCCTCGATCAGCAGTTCCAGATCACCACCCGGCCTTAATTATTAATCAGACCGTTGGTTAGTAGACATTGAGTTCAACCTGCGGCGTACACGGTGTCCTTGGTCAGGAAGAACATTTTGATAGTCCAGGGCAGGCGTTGCAGGGATCGTAGGCGCGCCAGGACGGCGCACTTGAGGTCGTCCGCTTGGCGCAGCAACATCCGCCCGATTCCGTGGTTCTTCACGTAGTTCCACACCTGCTCA
>VFZY01000104.1 GCA_016870915.1 Acidobacteriota bacterium
GCAAAACCGTGGGAGCCGGAGGGAGCCCGTTCTTGTTGCGAGTCTGAGAATTCACGCTGATTCCTATTCTCGCCCTGCTCAGTAATTAAGGCCAGGGGAGTTGTCTCAGCTATGTTGGCACGGAGGGCATACGCCGCTTGAGGTGGAAGTCCAAGTGGAGGGAACGCTCGACGAACTCGATGAAGCGCAGCGGACTTGCTTGTATCGAGTCGTCCAGGAGTCTCTTACGAATTGCACGAAACACTCCGGAGCAGCCTCAGTTCGCGTCATGCTCCACGATAGCCCCGACGAAGTAATCCTGACGATTCAGGATCACGGCGCGGGTTTTACGCCGGGCCAGACCGTGGGCACGGGCCTGCTCGGCATGCGCGAGCGCGTGGAAGAACTGTCAGGCGAATTCATCGTCGTCTCCGCACCGCAAACCGGGACGCTCATCCGCGCCATCCTGCCCAAGGAGAAAAAAGCAACCCCATGATTCGTATTCTGCTGGCCGACGATCACGGCATTGTTCGACAGGGCACCCGATCCCTGCTGGAAAAGGAGCCGGAATTCGCAGTGGCGGGAGAAGCGGAGGACGGCCGGACCACAGTGGAGATGACAGAGGCGCTACACCCGGATTTGGTCGTGATGGACATCGCCATGCCTCAACTCAATGGATTGGACGCCGCGGCGCAGATCACCAAGCGTCAGCCGGAAGTGGGCATTGTTATCCTCAGCATGCATGAAGAAGAGGATTACTTGGTTCGCGCCCTGTCCATTGGCGTGCGCGGCTATCTTCTGAAGGAAAATGCCCAACTGGAACTCGTTCCTGCCGTTCGTGCCGTCCACCAGAAGAAGTCGTTCTTTAGTCCTGCCATCGCCCGGATGCTCGCCGACGACTTCACCCGGGAAATGCAAAAGAAGGGGCTGGCCGATTCCTACGAACTTCTGACCGAGCGGGAACGGGAAGTACTGCAACTGCTGGCCGAGGGGAGGTCAAACAAGGAAGTTGCAGCGGTCTTGGACCTGAGTCCCTACACGGTGGAAACCCATCGCAACAACCTGATGCAGAAGCTAAATCTGCATAACATGGCGGAGATTGTTCTTTATGCCGTGCGAAAGAAGATAGTCAGCTATTGAAATCTCGCTAACCATGAAGGACGGCCCTTTGCTACGTGACAAACTCCGCGGCCGCGGGCGTCGGCGGGCGCGGCGTTTCGGAAGGTACGATGCTTGCTCTGATGTGCCACGTGAGCCGTTCGATGTTCGAACAGTGTTCCCAAATCAGAACGGCTGCGAAGATCGAAGCCGTCGAGGGAATCCGGCTACATCTGGGGCCGGAAGACTTGGAAGGGGTCCCTGTGAAAGTCCCTGTAGCTGAAGGCAACTCACCAGAGTGAGATGCAACCTGTTCAAAACTCTGGAGCCACCCGCCGGGATCGAACCGGCGACCTGCTGATTACGAATCAGCCGCTCTACCAACTGAGCTAGGGTGGCCCTTCTTTGATTTTACCTCAACCCGGACCGGTGCTTTCCACCCTTGCTTTCAGGCTTCCCACAGCAAGCCGAACCGCCACCTGCGCCCCCTGCGGAGCATCTTGCCAATGGCGAACCAACCGGCCCTCGTTTTCGACGATGGCGTATCCGCGCCCAAGGATTTCGACGGGGCTAAGGGCCTCGACTCTCGCCTTCAGCGCTTCCCATCGGGCGCGCGGGCCGCTCGCCAGCCGGCGGCCGCACTCCATCAACACGGCATCCAGGCGCTCCCAGCGGCGCTGCCCTTCCACCACCTGCACGCGCACATCGAGCCTTCCCAGACGGCGGGCCAGCGCCTCAAGGGCTTCGTTGCGGGCTACGGCTTCCGCACGCAATAGCTCGCCCACGCGTTCCATCATGTCGTCCACTGTCTGCCCGGCGCGGCCCAGGCGCCGCTCCAGAATCAACCTCGCACGATCGGTCCCACGCTCCGCCAGACGCTCCGCCTCGCGGCTCACGCGATACCGCGCGGCGCGAGTCAGACGGGCATCCGCCTCATCCATAGCCGCAAGCACCACGGACTGATCCGGCACAGCCAACTCCGCGGCGGCCGATGGGGTGGGCGCGCGCAAGTCCGCCACGAAATCGGCAATGGTGAAATCTGTCTCGTGACCGACGGCTGAAATCACCGGAACGGAACACGCCGCGATGGCAAGCGCGACCGGCTCTTCGTTGAAGGTCCACAGGTCTTCCATGGATCCGCCGCCTCGCCCCACGATCACCAGGTCCGCCCAACCCGATTCGGAAAAATGTTCAATGCCCCGGCACACCTCTTCCACGGATCCGGCGCCCTGCACCAGGACTGGAAACAGGCGCACTTCGATCCCCGGCCACCTGCGCCCCAGGATGCTGATCATGTCCTGAATCGCCGCCCCCGCTGGCGACGTGACGATGCCAACCCGGCGCGGGAACCGCGGCAGCGGGCGTTTCCGCTCCGCGTCGAACAGGCCTTGTTCCGCCAGTTTCTTCTTTAGCTGCTCGAACGCCAGTTGGAGTGCGCCGAACCCACGAGGTTCAAGGTGTTCCACGATCAACTGGTACTCACCGCGCGCCTCGTAGACATCCAGCCGCCCGCGGGCCACCACGGCTAATCCATCCTGAGGTTTGAATCGAAGGAATCGCGCGGAACTCTTGAATAGCGCGCACTTCAACTGCGCCGCGTCGTCCTTCAAAGTGAAATAGACGTGGCCACTGGGCGCCGCGCGCGCGCCTGAAATCTCGCCGGCAACCCAGACTTCCGGCAGACTCTCCTCGAACAGCGCCCGGATCGCCGCCGTCAGTTGCGACACGGAGTAGATCGGCCGCTGCAGGTTCCAATCGGAACTCCACTCAAAAGTTGTCTGCTTCACGAACTACCAGTAGACTGGCCCGAGCGTTCCAATGTCAATGCACCCATCGACCCATCGCCCGGCATGCGCCCTGCGAAGATAGTGAGATGCCAGCCCGCCGCATCCTGGTCATTGACGACGAAGCCAACCAGCGAACGGCACTAGCGCGAATGATTGCGAATTGGGGCTACGATACTTGTACCGCGGAAGATGGTGAGGACGCGCTGGTCCAGATCGCCGCCCGGGAGCCGGATGCGATTGTCACCGACCTCAACATGCCCCGCCTGGATGGGGCGGGATTGCTGAAGCGGCTTCAGTCCCTTCGCGGCGCGCCGCCGGCAATTGTGCTCACCGCGTTCGGCAACCTTGAAACGGCGCTGCACACCATTCACGATTTGGGAGCATTCTGGTTTCTCGAAAAGCCCATCCATGCGCCCTCATTACGCATGCTTCTTGACCGTGCCGTCGCACAGCGCGGTCTGGCCGCGTATGCCGAGGGCCTCGAGCGCGAACTGACCGGGCAGGGCAGGCTGGGTGAATTGCTCGGCAATTCTCCCGCCATGCGGCAACTGTTTGCATCGATTCAGCAGGTCGCGCCCACGCGCGCCACGGTGCTGATCACCGGTGAGAGCGGTACGGGCAAGGAGCTCACGGCGCGAGCCATTCATGCCGCCAGCCCGCGTCTGGCACAACCCTTCTTCGCGCTCAACTGCGCGGCGCTTCCGGAATCGCTGATCGAAAGCGAGCTCTTTGGGCACGAAAAGGGAGCCTTTACAGGAGCACTCGAACGGCGCCGCGGCTGCTTTGAGCTTGCCCACGGCGGCACTCTGCTGTTGGACGAGGTGGGAGAAATGCCGCTTGCCACCCAGGCCAAGCTGTTGCGCGTTCTGGAAGACCGCAAGGTGCGGCGTTTGGGCGCCGCCACAGAGATTGAGACCGATGTGCGCCTGCTTGCCGCAACCAACCGGCCGCTCGACCAGGCCGTGCGGGACGGCCGCTTTCGGCAGGACCTCTACTTTCGCCTCAACGTGTTCCAAATCGCACTTCCGCCCCTGCGCGACCGCTTGACGGACCTCCCCCTTCTCACCGGAAGCCTGTTGGCCACATTCAATCAGCGCCACCAGTGCCATGTGGACGGTGTGAGCACGCCGGCGCTTGCTGTGCTTGCCAACCACCACTGGCCAGGCAACGTCCGCGAACTCCGCAACGTGATTGAGCGCGCTGTGATTGTCGCCGGCCGCGGCGCCATTGAACCGGAGCATCTCCCCTCTGCGGTCAACGGCCGCGAACCAGAGGCCGTCTCACCGGCAGCATCGCTCGCGTTGGAACCCGGAGTGACAATTGAGGAGGCGGAGCGCCGCCTGATCGAACTCACTCTGCGCCACACGGGCAACAACCGGACCCGCGCCGCCGCGCTCCTTGGCGTCAGCGTGAAGACGCTCTTCAACAAGCTCCGGGAGTACGGACGTGAATCCGAAGATGCCGTGCCATGACACTGCGATCGCGCCTGATTCTCATTACGATTGGCCTAGTGGCCGCGGCCGTCATCGCCTTTGCCGCCATTGCCTGGCATGCGTTGGTGGAGGCGGCCATCGGTGGCGCCGTCGAGCGGGCCAGCGCTGCCGGGCAATCCGTGAAGCGCCAGCTTCTCGAACGGACCGCGCGCGAACCCGACGCCGAACTCTGGCAGCGGCTCATTGCCAATGACCCCGCGCTCGAACGCGCCCTGTCGTTGCTGCTCACCGAAACCGCGTCAATCGCGGAGATTGCCATCACTGGTGCCGACGGTACAATCCTTGCGTCTTCGGTTCCGGCCCGCAAGGGGCGCTACATGGACCGTTTGCCCGCGCTCGCCACGCTGCAGGCCGCCGGGACCGCCACGCAGATAGCCGATATCTTCGCCGGGCGGGATCAGTACGAAACCCGAACCGAACTCGCGCGGCAAGGCCGCACGCGGTCCGAGTTCACCATTCACGTGATCTCATCCATGCTCTTCTTTCGCGGCGAAATCATGGCCCAGATGCGCAAGTTCCTTCCCGCCGCCGTTGCCGCGCTGGCTCTTTCGGTGGCCGCGGCGTTCTGGATTGTGCGATTGGCGCTCCGGCCGCTGGAAGAGATCGGTGTCGCGGTTGAGACCATCGCGCGTGGCGATGCTCTGGAGATGCAGACCGCCACGCGCGAGGCGGCGATCGTTCAGGAGAAACTCCGTCTGCTCGGCGATCAACTGCGTCAGACCGGCGATGGACCGCGCCAGGCGGCGGTGGCCAGCCGGCTTGCGGCGATCCAACAGTTGACCGGCCGCGTGGCCCATGAAATCAAGAACCCGCTCAATTCGATCGCGCTGCGCCTTGAACTGCTACGCTCCGCAATGTCGCCCCAGGCTTCCGAATCTCTGCCTGAACTCGACGTCATCTCACAGGAGGTGGCCAGGCTTGATCGCGTGGTCCGCACGTTCCTGGACTTTACGCGGCCCGTGGAACTGCGCGCGGAGCCCGTCGATCTGCGGACGCTTCTGCAATCGCTGCTTGACCTTGCTCAGCCTGAGCTCGACGCCTATGGCATCGGCCTGGCGGCGAGTTTGCCTGAAGGGCCCGCCCCCTATACCACCGGCGACGAAGACCTGCTGCGTCAGGCCCTGCTGAACATCCTGCGAAACGCCATCGACGTCATGCCCCAGGGAGGACGCCTTCGCGTCGATCTCCGAGTGGAAGGTCCTCACGCGGTAGTGGACATTGCCGATAGCGGACCCGGTATCCCGGAATCGAATCGCGACAAGGTCTTTCAGCTTTACTTCACCACCAAGCAGAAGGGCAGCGGCATTGGTTTGGCCATGAGCTTCCGTGCCGCTCAACTCCATGGGGGAACGCTTGAAATCGAAGGCCCCGGCGCTGGGGATTCCGGCCGGGGTGCTTGCTTTCGAATGCGGCTTCCGCTGCGGCGTGCGTGAGCGTTACTCGTCGTCCTGCTGCGCGGCGAGCTTGGTGATCACCGAAAGATCTTCGAGTGTCGTCACGTCGCCCGAAACACTGTTCGAAGTCACGATTTCACGCAGCAGACGCCGCATGATCTTGCCGCTGCGTGTCTTAGGCAGCGAGTCCGAAAAGCGGATCTCTTCCGGCCGCGCGAAGGCTCCGATTTCGTGCGCCACCCACTGCCGCAGTTCCTTGCCAAGCGTCTCGTGGCTGAAATCGCCCTTCTTCAGCGTGACGAAACAACAAACCGCCTGACCCGTGATTTCATGGGGCTTACCCACCACGGCAGCCTCCGCCACAGCCGGATGCCGTACCAGTGCTGATTCCACTTCCATGGTGCTCAAACGGTGGCCGGATACGTTCATCACGTCGTCCACCCGTCCCAACACCCAGTAATACCCGTCGGAATCGCAGCGCGCCGCATCGCCGGTGAAGTAGACCCCGGGGACCTTGCTCCAGTACTGCTCCTTGTACCGCTCCGGGTCTCCCCAAATCGTACGAATCATGCTGGGCCAGGGCTTGCGAATGATCAGATAGCCTTCCTTGTCGCGCCCCACGGGATTCCCGGCCAAGTCAATGATATCGGGTACAACGCCTGGCAGCGGCATGGTCCCCGACCCGGGTTTCTGCGGAATAGCTCCCGGCAGCGGAGCAATCAGGATGCCGCCCGTCTCAGTTTGCCACCACGTGTCGACAATCGGGCAGCGCCCGCCGCCGATCACGCGGTGATACCACTCCCAGGCCGCCGGGTTGATGGGTTCACCGACGGACCCGAGCAGACGCAGGCTTGAAAGATCATGCTTGGCGGGCCAGTGATCACCCTGGCGAATCAACGCGCGAATGGCCGTGGGCGAGGTGTAGAAAATGTTGACGCGATACTTCTCCACAATGCGCCACCAGCGGTCGAAGGCCGGGTAGTCCGGCGCGCCCTCGTAGATGACGGAAGTTGCGCCCGCCGCCAAAGGCCCATACACAATGTAGCTGTGCCCGGTCACCCATCCGATATCGGCACTGCACCAGTAGGTATCCTCTTCCTTCAGATCGAATACCCACTTCATGGTCATCGTCGTGTAGAGGACGTAGCCGCCGGTGGTGTGGAGAATGCCCTTCGGCTTGCCAGTGGTTCCGCTGGTATAAAGCACATAAAGCGGATGCTCGGAATCCAGCGGCTCAGCCGGGCAGTCCTCGCTGGCGCCCTCATCCAGGTGATGCCACCAGTGGTCGCGATCCGCCTGCATCACCACTTCGGACCCCGTGCGCTGGTACACGATCACATTGGAAACGTCCGGGCACTCCCTCAGTGCTTCATCCACTGCATCCTTCAACCGCACTTCCTTGCCACGCCGGTAGCCGCCGTCGGCCGTAATCACCAGCGTCGCTCCCAAGTCCTGGATGCGAGCCTTCAATGCCTCTGCCGAGAATCCGCCGAACACCACGCTGTGGGTCACACCCAGGCGAGCACAAGCCAGCAGCGCGATAGGCAGTTCGGGGACCATCGGCATGTACACAATGGCACGGTCGCCCGCCTTGTAGCCGCGGCTCTTCAGCACGTTGGCGAAGCGGCACACCAGCCGGTGCAACTCCTGGTAGGTGATGGCCCGCTGGTCGCCGGGCTCACCCTCCCATAGAATGGCCACCTTGTTCTTCCGCGGCGTTTCAAGGTGGCGATCGATGCAGTTGTAGGACGCGTTCGTCTTGCCGCCCACGAACCACTTGGCGAACGGCGCTTTCCATTCCAGCACCGTGTGGAACTTTTCGAACCAGTGGACCTCTTTTTCAGCCAGCGCACCCCAAAAGGCTTCCGGATCCTGGGCGGCCCGCCGGTACAGTTCCTCATAGGCGGCCATGCCGGACACGTTCGCGCGGCGGACGAATTCTTCGGGAGAAGGATAGATCGAACTCATGCTTTGGTGAATTTTACCAGACACCCGCAGGGCGCCCATCGGGAACATGGTGGTGCGGGTTCGCTATCATGACCCCTTGGACCCAATCATGAACCCCATTCCTCCTTCGGCCCAGGCCTCGTTGGTCGAGCGCCTCACGTCCGCCTGCGGCGGCAGCTATTCCCCGGAAGTGCGGCGGCGCTACTTCATTTCCGGTCCGCAGTGGGCGGCTGCCTACGAAGGCCAGGCGCTCTTCCATGCACCGACGCGCGAGCCCGTTGGCTTCGAGCGCGTGATCGAGGAATACGGCAAGATCGGCATCGCACATTGGGCCACGCACGATAGCGATGTGATTCCAACCGAAGCACTCGGGACCGATCGGCAGTGGGAGATCGTCAGCCGTATCAAGTCGGCGCTGGCCAACAACGGGCTGGCGTGTTCCATGGTGACCGCGGAGACCTTCCACCACGCGGTGTTCGCCGCCAGCCCGGCTGCCGAATCGCCGGAAGTGCGCGAGTACGGGAAGTTTCGGCTTCGCAACAACATCGCCATTGGGCACGAACTCGGCGCTCAGTACGCAGTCTATTGGCCGGGCTCGCTTGGCTACCAGATCCAGGGCGCTATTGACGAAACGCAGACCCTTCGCTGGTTCGCCGAAGGGCTCAATGCCGCCTGCGAAGCGGATATCGAGATCGCCGCCAGACACGGACGGCCCACCCTGAAGCACTGCATGGAGGCCAAACCGTTTGAGCCTCAAGCCGAGATCCTGCTGCCCACCAGTGACGCCATGCTGGCGTTCATCAACTCCGGCCTGCTCAAGCATCCCGAGATGGTGGGTCTCAACCCCGAGTACCTGCACGAACTCATGTGGGGCGCCGCCGTTCGTGCGGCGTTGGCCCGTGCGCTGCTGTGCGGCAAGCTGTTCCATTTCGACATCAACGACGGCTACCGCCTGAAGCACGACGTCGACATAGCTGTGGGCCTCGTGAATCCGCTGGACTGGTTAAACGTGCTGGTGCTGCTGCGTTCCCACGGCTTCAGCGGACCCTTCAACCTGGACTACAAGCCGCCGCGCACCACCAGCAATCACGGCGTGTTCGCCGTCAGCTTTCCCACCGCCGTCGACCGGTTTATCACGCTGTGGGAGATGGCCGGCGATGTGATCGAAGACCCCGTCATCAAGGAAGCCACCGACGCCCTCAAGGCGGGCGGCGGTCCCGTGGATACGCTGGATGCCGCAGCCGTCTTCCGCGCGAACAAGGAACTGCTCAGCCTGCATGAACTGATCGCGCACCGGCTGTTCCAGATCCTGATTGGCGCGCATCGCGGCCGCCACTACAACATCTAGAGGCCTCCGATGCCGCAGGGAATCGGCCGTTTCATGATTCTCGCCGGGCTGCTGCTTGCGGCAGCCGGCGTACTGGTGACACTGGCGGATAGGCTCCCCTTCCGGTTGGGCCAGCTTCCCGGCGACCTCGTTTTTCGCGGAAAGAACTCCACTTTCCACTTTCCGGTGGCGACATGCCTCATACTGAGCGCGGTGTTGTCGCTTGTAATGTGGATCTTGAACCGCCGAAGCTAGGTCCTGATTCCGAATGCCGCGGCCTGGCCGTACCCAAGATCAAGAACGTATCCGTCGTCGCGAGGCAGCCGGGGCCAGCGGAGGCGATTCGTACTGCTCCGCTGGCCAACTCCAAACGCCTTTCGCGGCCCTGCGGCCTTTACCCGCGTCGGCGCAGCCGTCCAGCGAAGAGGAGCGCCACGCCCACCACGGCCAGCACTGAGGAGCCGGGCTCCGGGATCATCAGGCAGTCCTTGCAGTCGCCCATGGCCAAGTTGAACTTGTCCGTCTTCGGATCCTTGCCATAGGTCTGCCCCCAGGACGTCTTGAAGGCATCGGACGGGGCGGCAAGCCACGCGAAGTCCAGCTTGGTCACCGTGTAGTCGTCCTTCGTGGTACCCTTGCCGGTCTTCTCAATGGAGAAGCCCCAGGTGAAGCCCATGGGAAGCAACGCCAGCTTGTAGGTGTCGTCGGATGCCTTCTTGGCATCGGCCCCAAACATCTCCTCAATCACGCAGACCACCCAGGTTTCCCAACGGAACGTGACCTTGCCCGCGTCGGCACGTGTCAGAAGCCGGCCGGGCCGGTCATGGAAACTGGGGAATTCACCCTCATCGTAGTAGCCTTGTAGTCAAATGGATCCCCCTGATACCCGCCGGGCGGCGTGTCCACGTAGGGAACCGGAAGTTCCGTTCCATCGGTCCAGTTTCTGCGGGTGGTTTCAAGCACGGATTGCATGTAGTGGAACTTCTTGGCCTTCTTGGCCGTGAACGTCCCTCCAATCAGGACACCACCCAGCGTGTCATTCTTGTGTTCTTCGTATTTATCGATGTCCATGCGGCCGCACTCCACATCGCCGCACTTGATGGCTTCGCTGTACAACGGCCCGCCTCTGGCAGCCCCAACGGCCCAGAGCAGGGCAAAGAGAATTGCGGGGAAACGTACTGCGTTCATGATTGGTCCTCCCAAGTATTTGTTTTTAGATTGAATCGCCGGGCGTGCCCGGCTTCGCCCACTTCATAGACCGCGCCATCGAGGGAAAACCCGCCGGGGCCGGCCCAGGACTCCACGGAGAATGAAGGAATGAGAGCGCCGCGCGTCAGATCGGCCAGGCGTCCGAGCCGGCGCGTGGAACGGTCCTCTTCGAGAATTTCGAAACGCAGCGGAAAAAGTGTATCGGCGAAGGGCTGGCGGCGGTGCAACCAGACCACCGCATAGCGGCCTTCGCCCGGAGAAAAATGAACTTCGTCCACACCAAAGGGCGTTGCACAGGCGATTCGCGTGAGCACCGTCAGCGATGGGTGCCGAAGGAAAGATACGGCCGTCTCAGTGCCCTCGCCGTCCGCAAGACACAAGAGATTCTGCTCCCGCCCGTAGCCAGCCAGGCGGCCTTCGAGCGAACGGCGGCGGCCCAGCGAAGGAAGCCTCATGAGCCAGGATTGATGCAGCGTGGAGACAGCCAGGACGCCGGTTGCCACTTCGGCGATTTCGCGGACCAGTCCATTCACCCTGGCTTCCGCGTGTCCCAGGGCCACACGTCCGTCGGCATATCCCAGCGCCATGCCGTGAGCCGTGGCGCAGCGGGCAGTGAGCCGGTCTCCGTCGGCGGCGCCCGCGACGGCAACGCCCGGCAATATCGTCATGAACCCTCGCCGTTGCAAAGCCACTGATCTCCTATCAGCAGAAGCGCGGCGAAACGGGGCGAACGCCTCAGCAGAATAGTACACCCGGGGCGAGAGAAGCGCAAGGCTTTTAGAGGGTTCTTTTATCGGGTTCTCTTCAGTGGTCCTGGAAGTTCTAGTGATATGGTGCAGGCGTGACGTAGATCTGATAGGACTGCCCCTGCTGCTGGATGCCGGCAAACGCGATCCAGCGGCCGTCAGGTGACCAGGCAGGCTCTGTGGAACGGAAAAAGCCGCGGGCCACAGTCGCCATCTCGCGGCCGTCCAACGCCACCACTCGAATCCACTGGCCGCCAGGTCCCTCGCTGACCACCGCCAGCCTGTCGCCTTTCGGATGCCAGGCGGGACAGAAGTCGTGTCCGGCACGGGTGGTGAGCCGCTTCAGGCTCGTGCCATCCATGGACGCGACGTAAATCTCATCGTCACCCAGGTGGTCGCCACGGCGCGAAAAGAAAGCGATTCGGCGTTTGCCGCGCGCCCAGCGAGGCCAGACATCGCGGCCGGCTCCCATGGGGATGCGCCGCGCGGAGGGGCGCCCCACCACCCTGGTCCGGAGCAAAAACGACTCGCCGGTTCGCGCCGTGTACGCAATGGACTTGCCTCCGGGCGCCCAGGATGGAAAGAGCACTTCTCCATGCGGTGCCGCGATCTGCGTGATCCGCCCGCTCGTCAGGTCCAGAACGCTGAGCCCCGGCGGGTCTGGCGTTGTGACAACGTGCACGAGTTGCCGGCCGTCTCGCGACCAGTTCGGGTAGTGCGTGTTCAAGTCAGCCGTGGGCAATCGCGCGACGGCTCTGGTGCCCATCTCCACCGCAAAAAACGACCAGCGTCCGCCAACGTTCAATTCGAAGGCCACCCGCTTGCCATCGGGATGCCAGGCGGGCGCACTGCCTTCAGTAATAGCATCGGGGCCCTCTTGTGCTTCCATCGCCGGCCCGGCCAGGAAGAGCAACAGAACGCACCGGACCTGCAGCCCTCACTTGGTTCGCACAGCCCACCAGTACACGGCCACCGCCGCACGAATCGCCTCTGCTCGATACAATGCACTTCATGAACCGCCGCAACTTTCTCCGTTCACTCGCCGTGGCCGGCGTGGCCGCGCGCCCCAAAGCCGCGGAGGCCGCTCTGCCCAAAGCCACCATCACACGCGTCCGCATCTGGAAACCGCCAAATCTCAACGAACTCTTCAATCAGAGCAACATGCTGGTTACCGTTGAGACCGACGCCGGCATCACCGGCATTGGCGAAGGCGGCGCCAAGGATACGCTGGAACAGTGCGCCGGGCACCTCATTGGAAAGAACCCCTTCCGCATTGAGGCCATCTGGCAGGAGATGTACATCGGCTGGTTCTATCCGCCGGGCCGCGAGAAGATTCACGCCCTGGGCGCTCTGGACCTGGCGTTGTGGGATATCAAAGGGAAAGCGCTGGGTCTGCCCGTCCACGATCTTCTGGGTGGCGTGGTGCGTGACCACTGCGAATGCTACGCCACAGGCGGGGCGCGCCGCCCGGGTCAGCAAAACGAACGGCTCAGCTTGCGCGAACGCGCCCGCGCGACCATGGAGGCCGGTTACCGCGCGTTCCGCATGGGCGCCGGCGATACGGCGCTGGGGGACCGGTTCAACACCCATGAGCGCGTTCGCAAGGTGGCGGCCGACGGCCGCGAGGCGCGCGAAGGCGTAGGCAAGGATGGCGACTGGTGCATCGATTTCCATCAGCGCTTCGACTATTCGGACGCCGTGCGCGCCTGCCGCCTGATCGAAGAATTCGAGCCGTACTTCGTCGAGGACCCGGTGCGGGATGAGCATGCCCATCAGGACCTGCCCAAACTACGCCAGATGACCACCGTACCGCTAACTCACGGCGAGGAGTGGGGCCAGCGCTACGACTTCAATAGACTGGTGGAGAATCACGACATCGACTACATCCGGGCCACTCTGCCGAATGTGGGCGGCATCACCGAGATGATGAAGATCGCGGCGCTGTGCGAAACACACGCCGTCGGAATCATCCCGCATTTCACCGGCCCGGTGGCGACCGCTGCCCTGGTGAATTGCCTGTCAACCTTCTCCGGCCCCGTGATCATGGAGTACAACTACGGCGGGCGGCCCATCGACTATCTGCCCGAGTGCCTGGATTTCAAGGATGGCAAGGCACTGTACAACCAGCGTCCGGGCCTGGGCGTCCGCATTGAGCCAAAGCTGCTGACGCAGATTGGCGAGGTGACCAAGCCCGGGCGGAAGAACGTGTTCATCCGCCCGGATGGCTCACTTACGCATTGGTAACGGCTACAGCTTGAAGCGGCACACGATGCCGACGTCGTCGCAGTACCACATCCAGCCGTTCCAGATCGTCATGCCGTGCGGCAGCGGGTCATTGTCTGCAAGCTGGATCTTTTCCACCATGGCGCCGGTATCCGGGTCGTGCTTGAAGAAAGCGTTCAGGTTGGAGTCCGTCACCCAAAGATACCGGCCTTCCCAGCCGATGCCGTGGGGGCGGTTGCCCGCCGTCGGGAACTGCGTTTCAACCGTCCAGGTCTTGGGGTCCATCCGGTAGACGTGGCGCGAGGGTGGCACGCAGAACCATAGCTTGCCGTCGCGCCACTCCTGCCCGTGCGCGCCAGTGCCGGGTGCCGTGGAACTCACTTCACCCATCTGGAATCCGCCCACTCTCTTGGGGGCATCGGGCTTGGGCGGCAGCGTCTGGCGCATATGCTGCGGAACCGGGCTGGAACGTGCCGGTGCGTCCCCCAGCATCTTGTAGATGACGCCCGCGCCCGGTGTGAAGTGGCGTTTGATCGCTTTTCCGGTGTTCGCATCGCACCGCACAATCTCGCGGCTGTAGGTTGAACCGATCCACAGCGCCTCTCCGTCAAACGTGATGCCGCTCGATGACTGGGTCTCGGTTTCGAACCCCTTGATCACCTTGCCATCCTTGTAGTTCACCAGGTGGGCTTGATTGCCGGGCCCCTGGTCGATAATCCACAGGCCGTCCTTCGTGGCTTGCAGGCCGTTGGGTTTGGTGGCCGGTGACTTGAAGACAATCTCCACCTTGCCAGTCTTGCGGAGTGGAATCTGGTCCAGCCGCGCGGGGGCGGCGGCCAAAGGTGCGGCGGCGGCCGCGGTCAGAAAGTGGCGTCGTTGCATGGTTCTCTCCTGGCGGTGCATTTCCAAGCCATCATAGTACGCCCGGCGAAGAGCGCGTAGGCACTCGGTCCTCCGGGATACGAGAACCAGTGGTCTACCGCGACGGATGCCCAGGGCCATCGGCGGCACGCCGCCGTTCCACATACTCGTTCCTGTCCAGTCACTCCCGCCGGATGGCGGCATCCTTCGTCAGCCATCACCGTTCGTCCTCGGTTTGTCCGTGTTCCTGAGAGGAGCGGCCGCTGCCCAGCCGGCTCGCGCCCGGCCCATGGAAGGATCATGGAGGACATTCTGCGCCGGTCCGCTCGCGAAGAGATCCGCGATCGAAAGCAATGCGCCCCACCAACTTACCGCCCGTTCATTTTCCCGTGCATGGCTCGTCCGCCACCATCGCGGGCTTGCCGGGCGCGGCCGTCAACCGTGGCGGATCACCAGCACATCGCCGTCCCGCACGATGTACTCCTTGCCCTCCAGGCGCAACAGGCCCTTGTCGCGAACGCCGGGGTAGCCGTTGTGATCAATCAGCGCCTGCCAGTTCACCACCTCGGCCCGGATGAACTTCTTTTCAAAGTCTGTGTGAATCGCGCCCGCCGCTTTCTGCGCCGTGCTGTTCTTGGGCACGGTCCACGCGCGCACCTCGGTTTCGCCAGCCGTCAGGAACGACATCAGCCCCAGAAGCGAGTACGTAGCTGTGATCAGGCGCTGCAGGCCCGATTCCTTCAACCCGTAGCTCTCCAGCAGTTCCGAGGCCTCACTCGCATCCATCTCCGCCAGTTCCGCCTCAATCTTGCCGCAGATCGCCGCCACCGCCGTGCCGGGGCGCCCCGCCAGCGCGCCGTCGCGGAAGCTCTGTTCCGTTTCGTGAAGCCGTGCCGCATCCTCTTCGCCCAGATTCAGCACATACAGCATCGGCTTTTGCGAAAGAAACTGGAACCCCCGGATGCGCTTCTCTTCATCGGCGTCCAGTTCCAGCGCGCGCAGCGGTTTGTTCTCTTCCAGCAGCGCCTTGGCCCGCGTGAGCAGTTCAAACTCGCGGTCCAGGCTCGGGTCCTTCAGCTTCTTGCGATCCTTCTCCAGACGCTCCAGGCGTTTTTCCACCACCATCAGATCGCTTAGGATTAACTCGGTGTCCACGTCATCCACGTCCCGCGCCGGGTTGACGTCGCCTTTCTCATGAGGCACCGTGTCGCTGTCAAATACCCGCACAACGTGCGCCAGAGCGTCGGCCACGCGCAAGCTGCCCAGGTAGCTCGGGTTCTGAAGCGCCTCCTTCGAAATGGCCGGAAAGTCGAGGTACTCCACCACGGCATGGGTCACCTTGGGGGGCTGGAACAACGCCGCTAGGGCGTCCAGCCGGGGGTCTGGCACCTTGGTCACGCCTTGGCGCGCCTCCAACTGGCCCAGGCGTGCCGATTCGTGAACGCCCGTCAGAATCGTGAACAGAGAGGTCTTGCCCACCATGGGCAGTCCGATAATTGCAGTCTTCATGAGTGAGGGAAACTACTTCCAGTGTCCTATGGCGGATGGTCTGGAATCTACCGGGGCACTTCCACCCGGGCCAGAATCTCTTCGATCACCCGCTCGGGTGCCCCCGTGGCGCGCTGCTGGAGTCCTGTCCGTGAGCCGAGCATCACTCTGTGCGCGCAAACTGGTATCGCCAGTCGCTTGATGTCGTCCGGGGTCACAAAGGCACGGCCCTCCACCAGCGCCAGGGCTTGCGAGGCGCGATAGAGTGCCTGGGCACCGCGCGGGCTCACGCCCAGCGAGAGTGCTTCGTTCTGACGTGTCCGCTCCACGATGGCCAGCAGATACTCCAGCAGGGAGTCGTCCACTCGCACCTGGTCCACCCGGCCTTGAAGCTCAATCAGTTCGCCGCCGGTGAGAACCGGCTGGACATCGGCGGCGGCCGGTAGCGCGCCGCGTTTCAGAATTTCGCGCTCGCTCGTCTGGTCGGGATAGCCCATGCGCAGGCGAAGCAGGAACCGGTCCAGTTGGGACTCCGGCAGCGGGTAGGTTCCGTGATACTCGGCCGGGTTCTGTGTTGCGATTACCATGAACGGCCGGCTCAATTCGTGGGAGCGCCCGTCGATCGTCACCTGTGATTCATTCATCGCTTCCAGCAGGGCGGACTGCGTCTTGGGCGTCCCGCGGTTGATTTCGTCGGCCAGCAGGAAATTGGTGAACACAGGCCCCGGCTTGAACTCGAATTCGCGGGCGTGGGCGTTGTAGACCGTCACTCCGAGAATGTCGCCGGGCAGCATGTCGGCGGTGAACTGCAGGCGATGGAAGCGCCCATCCACCGAACGCGCAAGGGACTGCGCCAGAGTGGTCTTGCCCACGCCGGGAACGTCTTCAATCAACAGGTGGCCGCGCGCGAGCAGGCAGACCACGGAAAGCCTGACAGCTTCGGGTTTGCCGCGAATCACCCGCGTGAGGGCCGCTTCCAGGTCCTTCAGCCGGGCAGGCGTAACCTGGGTCGCCTGGCGATCCGCGGGCGCCGTTTCAACCATGACTGGCCTCACTGTAGCACATGGCTTTTCTCAGTCCGCGCCAATGACAAGATATGTCAGCCGGCCGGAGCGCTCCACCTGCAGCGCGAGGGGTGTTCCCTGGGGTACCGCCGCCACCACCTTTTGTAGCTCCTCGAGCGACCGGACCGGGGTCCGATTGACGGAGTAGATCACATCTCCCGCCTCCAAGCCCCGGGAGCGCAAGGCGTATTGGGCCGGAACCGCCGCCACGACGGCTCCGGAGAGCCTGCGGGGTGGGCTCATGAACGGTGCGACCTTCTCGTCGAGCGTCACCGCCAGAACGCCGAGACGCCTCACCAGATTCCGCTCCTCGGTCACCAGGTCCCCCAGCCGGCCCGGATCGCCCGGGTCGTCGAGCACAGTCACGCGCACCTGAAGCGGCTTGCCGCCCCGCAGGATCTCAAGGGTCACAGTGTCGCCCATGGCCCGGTGGAAGATGTTCACATCAAGCTGGCGCGCGTTCTCCATCGGCTTCCCGTCCAGAGTCACCACGATGTCGCCGGGTTCGATTCCCGCAGCCGCCCCCGAACCGCCTTCCAGCACATCGGCCACAATCACGCCCCAGTCCCGGTCCAGGCCCAGGCCCTGCGAAAGCGGCCGGGTGATCGTCTGGCCGGAAATGCCGATCTGGCCCCGGCGCACACGGCCCTTGGCTCGGATCTGGCCGTACACGTTACGGACAATATTGCCCGGGGCGGCGAACCCCAGGCCCTCGCTGCCGCCCGATTGAGACAGGATGAACGTGTTGATGCCGATAATCCGGCCCTCAATGTCGAGCAACGGGCCCCCGCTGTTCCCCGGATTGATGGGAGCGTCGGTCTGAAGGTAAATCATGGGGTCGTCCGGCTCCACCTGCCGGGCCAAGGCGCTGATCACGCCCAGGCTCAGCGAGTTCTCAAGCCCAAGCGGACTGCCCATCGCCACCACAAGCTGCCCCTGCTTAACCCGGTCCGAATTGCCGAAACGCAGCACCGGGAGGCCTGTTTCTTGGATTTTGAGCACCGCCAGATCCGTCTGGCGATCCGTTCCGATCACCCGGGCCTGAACCGTCTTGCCCCTCGGACGAAGGATGGAACGGCCCGGATAGCCATCGGGCAGCATGGCCGAAAGCGTCACCTCAATCCGGCGGGCGCCGTTCACCACGTGGGCGTTGGTGATGATATAGCCCTCCGGGTCGACAATCACGCCGGAACCGGACGAGTTTTCCGTCGTAACGAACCCGGGAACGTTGTTTTCCGACGGCGCCAGGGCCTGAACCATGATTTGGACCACAGCGGGCTTCACCCGGTCCGCCAGGCGCTCAAGCGACCGGCTCATGGAAGCCAGGGGGTTCGTCCGGGCCGGTTTGGCCACGGCCGGTTTGGGCGGCGCCGGGCTCTGGGCCAAGGCCGCTACGGCGAAACTAACGCACAAAAACAAGGAAGGCATAGACGGCCGGCATGGCAAACAGGGAACTGTCCAGCCGGTCCAGCCAGCCGCCGTGCCCAGGTAGCATTGTTCCACTGTCTTTGACACCCGCTCCTCGCTTAAGCGCCGATTCGGCCAGATCGCCCAATTGTCCCGCCGCGTTGCCCACGGCCGCCACCGTCACCAACTGCCACATCGGAAGATCGGGAACAAAGCGCCCGAGGTACAGCATACCGAACGCGATGCTCGCCAGGGCAGAGGCGATCGCGCCCTCCCAGGATTTTCCCGGGCTCACCCGTGGCGCCAGCTTGCGCTTTCCCACGGCCCGGCCCACGTAGTAAGCCGCCACATCCCCCGTCCAGTTGAGCGCCACGGCGAAGAAAAACCAGTGCGGATTCATCGCGTGCAGGGCGATTCCGGCCCGCCAGGCTCCAAAAACGTAGACCAGCCCGAGCACAAACGCGCCGGCGTTAGGCAACGACTGCCGCAGATCGTCCGACCGCAGCGCGAAACCCAGCCCCAAAATGGCTCCCAGACCGGCAACCGCCAATTCCCGTGGACCGGCAAACAGCAGCAGTAGCCCCAGTGCATATCCCACCGGCTGGGGGATCGCCAGCCCGTGCCCGGCCGCCAGCCGGGCGTACTCCCGGTAGCAAAGAAGGGCAAAAAGGGCCACAACAGCGGCAAAAAGCACCGGAATACCCGAAAAAATGACGTAGCTACACGTGGGAATCAGCAGCAGCGACGTCAGGACCCGCTTCATCGGACGGGGACGGGGATCTCCTCGATCAACTCCTCACCGGCCTCGGCGAAACGTGGTTCGGGGGCCGCGCTCAGGCCGCCAAAACGGCGGTCCCGGCGCTGGTATTCGAGGATCGCCCGCAACAATTCGGTGCGATTGAAGTCGGGCCAGTAGCGATTGGTGACGTAAAGCTCCGCGTAGGCAATCTGCCAGAGCAGAAAATTGCTGATGCGCATCTCACCCGAAGTCCGGATCAGCAAGTCAGGGTCCGGCAGACCGGCGGTGTAAAGATTGCGCGCAATAGCCGCCTCGTCCACGCGCAACTGGCCCAAACGTCCCTCCAGGCGGGCCTCGTCGATCACCCGGTTCACCGCGTTCGTGATCTCCGCCCGGCCCCCATAGTTGATGGCCAGGTTCAGCCTCATGCCCCGATTCCGCGAAGTGGCGGCGATCACCGCTTCCAACTGGTCCCGGGCCGCCTCAGGCAGTGCGTCGACGCGCCCCACCGCCTGCAACTGGATCTCGTGGCGCATCATCGTGTCAAGTTCACTGCGCAGGTAGAGCCGAAGCAGACGCCACAACATGTCCACCTCAAATGCCGGCCGTTTCCAGTTTTCCACCGAAAAAGCGTAAAGCGTGAGCGCCTTGATGCCCAGATTGGAGCAGGTTTCCGCGCACATCTTCACCGGGTCGACGCCCGCCCTGTGTCCCGCCACCCTTGGCAGGCGACGCTCACGCGCCCAACGGCCGTTGCCGTCCATGATGATCGCGATGTGTTCGGGAAGCCGTGCCGGATCAATCGATTCGGCCACCCCCCAGTCCTCGTCACCCGGTTTGAGGACCTTCCAAAGTTCTTGCATGCGAACCTCTCCCATCGTACACCGTTTCCTGGCGGGGACCATCCACGCCCATTGTACTTTACGACGCAAAGTAGTGACAAGTTCCGGCAACTTCCAGGGCAGAATGGAAAGAATGCAGGCACTTCTCATTGGCGGGACCCGCAATCTGGGGCCGGGCATCGCCGGGCGCCTCATCCGGATGGGGTACCGGGTGACCGTTCTCAACCGCGGCTTGACGCCCGGAGAAATCCCGGCCGGGGTCCGGCGGTTGGTGGCGGACCGGGGCGATGCCGGCGCGATGGAGGCGGCGTTGCACGGCACCGGAACCTTCGATGCCGTGGTGGACACCACTCTGTACACTGGGACCGAGGCAGCCATCGCCCGCCGTCTGCTGGTCGGGCGAGCCGGGCGCTACGTCATGCTCAGCACCGGGCAGGTCTACCTGGTGCGGGAAGGGCTCCAGCGGCCGTTCCGGGAAGACACCTATCCCGGACTCGTGATGCCAGAGCCTGACGGCCCTGACCGCGACGACTGGCTCTACGGTGTGGGCAAGCGCGCGGCGGAGGAAGAGCTACAGGCGGGCGGCCTCGACACCGTGATTCTGCGGCTCCCCATGGTGATCAGCGCGCGGGACCACTATGAGCGGCTGTTCAACTACATAGCCCGCCTTGCCGATGGCGGCCCGATTCTGGTGCCGGCCGGGCCTCATCCCGGCTTGCGGCATGTCTTTGGCGAAGATGTGGTGGAAGCGGTGGCAAGGGCTATCCGCCACCCGGCTGCCACCCGGGTGGCGATCAACGTGGGCCAGGACGAGACGCTGGGGATTGACGAAGCCCTGGGCATGGCCGCCACGGCACTGGGGGTTCCGTTGCGAATTGCCAGGATTCCGCGTGCCGCGTTGGAGGCAGGCGGACTGTTGCCCGCGGCCTCTCCCTTCAGCGGCCGCTGGATGTCGGCGTTGGACAATGCCCTGGGCAAGGACCTGCTTGGGATTCGATACACTCAGCCGTCCGAATACCTTCCCCGTCTGGCGGTGCATTTCCGGGAGGAACTGCGGCGGCGGACGCCCGCGGGCTACGCCCAGCGGAGCAGGGAACTCGCGCTTGTCGAATCATTGGCGGCAGGCTGATAAACTGGTTCGAGATTATGTTTCGTTTGAAGCTCTTTGTGCCAGCCCTGGTCCTGGGCCTGGTCGGTTGTTCGGAGGCCCCTCAGCCGAAGAAGAAGGAAAAGAAGCCTCCGGAGCCTGTCACCGGCCTCAGCGCGTTTTACAAGATTTTTCCGGTGGCCAAGCAGTGGTCCGTGGACATTCAGCCGCTTCGCATTGAGTGCATGCTGCTCGAGGAGATGAAGAATCAGGTCGGCAAATGCCCCGCCTGGCGCGTTACGTTTGCTTCCCAGTCCAAGGGCAAGAAACGGACCTTTACCTATTCCGCGATCGAAGTAAGTGCCACACTGCACGAAGGCGTTTTCCCGCAGGGTGAAGAGGGTTGGAGCGGTCCCACGGCCCAGGCCAAGCCGTTCCTGGTGGCGGCGCTTCGCACCGATACCGATGCCGCTCATGAGACCGCGGCGAAGGAGAAAAAATCGCAGGACTACGAGAAGAAGAATCCCGGCAAGCCGATCATCTACGAGTGCGGCCTCACCGATCGCCACTCGGACCCGGTATGGCGCGTCATCTGGGGCGAGAGCGTGTCGAGCAGCGGCTACTCGGTGTTCGTCGATGCCTCGACCGGCAAGATTGTCGAGACCATGCGCTAGCGTGACCGCCAGCGACCTCAAAGGTGTCTTCGCGGTGCCACCGCTGGCCCGCGGCGGCGACGGGCGGCTGGATTGGGAAGCCAACCGGCGCATCGCGGAGTACATCGGCACGGGCGGCGTCACCCGGCTGATGTATGGCGGAAACGCCTTTCTTTACCACCTGACGCTGGCCGAATACGCCGATCTGGTGGCTTGGTGCCGCGATCTGCCGGAGACCTTCTGGCCCATTCCAAGCGCTGGTCCATCGTATGGCCGGTTGATGGATCAGGCGCCTTTGCTGCGTGAGCGGGGCTTTCCGGCGGTGATGGTGCTGCCGTGCGGCGATCCGCGCGACGCCGCCGGTCTGGAACGCGGGCTTCGCCAGTTTGCCGACGCGGCCGCGACACCGCTGATCGTCTACATCAAGGAAGACAGCAACCTGGGTACGCAGCCGGAAGCGGGGTTGGATGCGGTGGCGCGACTGGTTTCAGACCGTGTGTGCGTCTGCATTAAGTACGGGATTGTGCGGGAGGATCCTGCAAACGACCCCTACCTTGACAAGTTGATCGACCGTGTTCCGCGAAGCCTCGTGATCAGTGGCATGGGGGAGCGGCCGGCCATCGTGCACCTCCGCGATTTCCGTCTGGCCGGGTTCACCTCCGGGTCGGTTTGTCTTGCGCCCTCGCTGAGCCGCCGGATCTTCGAACTATGCCAGGCCGGACGCTGGGCGGAGGCAGGGACCTTGCGGGGTTTGTTCCTTCCGTTCGAGGACTTGCGCGACGCCTGGGGTCCGGCACGGACGCTGCACCATGCGGTAGAGCTGGCCGGGATCGCCAGGATGGGCGGGATACCGCCATTCACGAGTCCACTGGGGGCCACGCAGCTTGAGGCGCTACGCGACCCGGCGGTGGAACTTGCGTCGACGGCGGCCTAACCCGTTTTTCTCACGGGAAGTGTAGCGGAAAGCCGCATTCTCTGGCATAACTGATTTTTCTAGTAAAAGTTGTGCGAAGAGAGGAGCGGCTTTCCCCTATGACAGAGTG
>VFZY01000105.1 GCA_016870915.1 Acidobacteriota bacterium
CTGGTCAAGCACGCCCGCTACTACTGGCTGATGTTGGCTGAGAGCCATCTGACGCGCCGGCTGTTCGGGAGCATGGTGCGGCGGATCGAGGCGCTGCCGGCGGGGTGAAGATCGGCCCGGAGAGGTGGAAATCTTGAGAGAAAGGAGGCTGGGAGGGAGAGGTGTCGAAAGAACTGCTGGAAACAGGCATGTTGTCAGTTTTCGTTTTTGTGCGATGGTCGAAAGAAGCCATCCGCAGGCACTGGCCCGCCCTCGGAAAGGGGATTCTGATCAAATCCGGCACGGGAGTGAGGCGTTGGTGTAGACTGTTGGGGTCCGGGAGACCCAAAATGGAAATCCCGGGTTACGGTTGGCGCCCCGCAGGTTCCTGGGATTGTTGTTCCAAGAGCCCCCGCGGAGGTTTCAGACAGCCGTCCCGCGAACAAAAGCGTAGCTGTCGAACAACTGCTCGCGCAGCCGGAACGTCTGGCCATGCTCCGCGTGTCCGATCCACGCCCGTATGCGTTCCCTGATTTTAGCGCCGGCAACCGTTCCGCGGCCATACTCATGCACCCAGGTCCGCATCCGGCTCCGGAAGCCGAGGACATTCGCCCTTGCCAGCCGCATGCGCCCCGGCGCCAGGCGCCAGCCGAGAAACGTCAACCCGTCCTGGGTGCGCCGCACCTGGCACTTTCCGGAGTGCGGGCGCAGCCGCAGCTCGTCGAGCAGCGGAATCAGGGCGGCCAGCATCTCTTCCAGTTGCGCCCGGCTGCCGCCGAATAACACGAAGTCATCCACGTACCGTACATACTCCGGCGCCCGCAGGGTACGGTTCACGAACTGGTCCAGCGGGTCCAGGTAAACGTTGGCGAAGAACTGTGACGTCGGATTGCCGAGCGGCAGTCCCCGGCGCCGCTCGAATGGAGTAAAGAGATCGTCACCCGGAAAGTAGATATCTCGCGGCTCCTGTGCGTTCGAGCCGTCAATGATCCTGCCTGCCAGATCCAGGGTTGGGCCGCACTTCACGGCCCGCGCCAGCTCTGCCTTCAGGATCTCGTGATCGATGGACGGAAAGTACTTCCGGATGTCGCATTTCAGCAGATACGGATACTTCCGCATCGCCAGACGCGCCCGCGCCAGAGCGGCGTGCGTGCCCCGTTGCGCCTCTGGTGTACTTGCCCGGCAGGCGTAGGAATCCGGAGAAAAGCGGCGCTCGAACACAGGTTCCAGAATGCGGGTGAGCGCGTGGTGTACCACGCGGTCCCGGAACACGGCCGCTGAGATCATTCGGGGCTTCGGGTCCAACACGCGAAACGTGTGGTAGGGTCCGGGCAGGTACGTTCCGTCCTCCAATTCGCGTTGGAGCTCCGCGGTCTCGATCTCCAGATTGGCCAGGTAGGCGGCTACATCCGGGCGGGTGCGCTTACCTCGCGCCGCGTCCAGTCCCGCGCCGAGAATGTTCTCGAAGGAGATCAGCGAGGGCCAGAGGTTTCCAACGCGCTTCATTTCAGACTTCCTGCCGCGCTCCGGCCTTCATCCACCCGCCGAGCATCCGGCCAATCTCTTCCAGGCTTCTTGAAGCGTGTCCGTAAGATTGGAGGGCGAGCAGCTTCAGATCTTTCGCCAGACGGATGAGATAGCGGAGCCGGGTGAGTTCCGTGCTGGCCGTCTTCAGGATCGCGGCTTTGCCCGCGTTGCTGTAGGAGGCGGTGACGACGCCGGTGAGAAAGTCAATGCCGCTCTGCACAATGCGGTCGCCCAGAGTGAACTTGAAGGCTCGATCGAAGTCGCGGACCCGTTGGCAGAGCCAAAGGACGAAATCGTAGGTCTTTAAGACAATGACTGGTGAATCACTTTCCGTCTTGGCTGCCATAGCCCCCCTCAAAAAAATTTTCCGCTTCGCGGCTTCGCCGCGAAGGTCAAGTGTTCAAGACTCAAGCATCAAGGGTTTTCCCGTCCCAGGCCAAGCGGAAGCCGATGTCACCGACGCGCTCCGCCGGCGCGTCCCCGCCACGGCCGGCGCGCCGCAGGCTCCCGGGATCGGACTCCAAGAGCCCCCGCGGAGGTTCCTCTGCTGGCCTTGGACTGGCCCTTGTGGATCTTCCTGATCACCGCTACTATAACTTGAGTACCAGTCACTCACCCATTCCCAGACGTTCCCTGCCAGGTCGCAAAGCCCTTCTGGAGTCTGCCCTTCAGGATACAACCCTACGGGGGTTGCATGTCCGGGCTTCATGCCGTAGTTGGCCAAATTCGGTGCGGGATCCGTGCCACCCCAGGGATACTTGCGCCCTTCCGTGCCCCGCGCCGCATACTCCCATTCGGCCTCGGTGGGCAGCCGGGCGCCCCGCCAGGCGGCGTACGCTGCCGCTTCAAACCAACTCACATTCGTGACCGGCCGGTTGGGATGCTTCTGTTGCGCCGTCCAGGCGTCGGGCTCGGAGAACTTGCCGAACGCCTCCGGCATCCAGAACTCTCGGCGCCCGTAGCCATCAGCCGCCAGGAACGCGGCATACTCGGAGACTGTGACCGGGTACTTGGCCAACTTGAAGGCGCTCACCGTCACCCGGTGCACCGGCTCTTCGGGATCATATCCCGCACCCTTGGGATCCACTTTCTGCGCGCCCATCAGGAACGTACCGCCGGGCAACTCGATCCACACCGTGTTCTGCAGGCGCGGATCTCCGGCGCGGCCCAACGCCTCAGCGGCATCCAGACGGTCCGCGAAGGGGATTCCGCGGGCCTGTTCTTTCTCGAAGATCCCCAGAATGGACTGAGCGAGGGGCTTCCAGCGCTCGTCTTCAGGAACGTACTTGAGGGTTTCCAGATCCCGTACGATCCCTCCCACAAGTCCCACCAGCGCGGCCCGGTGCTCCAATTCGATCTTCCTGCCGCGCGCGTCGATGAGCATCTTCACCAGCTTGTTCACGTGGGCCACGCCATGCGCAAGGAGGATACCCGCCAACAGCAGTACCGTCTCACGCCACTCCGGACGGAACGCATTCCCGTCCCGCAGCAGTTCCTCGCGGCGTGGCTCCTCGGTGAGACCGGTCAAGTGCACGGCTGCCAGATGCTCAAGAAATGTGAGATGCCAGAACCGGACCGAGGCGCCGCTGCTGGCAATGATTCCGCTGTCTAACTCCTCGCGTTCCAGAAACGCCAACGCCTCCACGCGATTGGCGAAGTGCTTGGGAACCAGAACATCCGCCGCCTCGTTCTTTTCCAACTCCACCTGCCGGCCTTTCCGGTGGCTCAACATGGCGTAGGCCAATTCGGCCAGCACCACCAGCAGCTTCTGCGCCGGCATTCTTCCTTCACCCTGCCGGGCTTCCGCCAGCCATTTCAAGATGGACTGATACAGTTCCGCCCGCTGCTCCGGCAGGCGCCGCTCATTCCAATGCACCACGGCGAGAGCCGTCAGCATCACCGGGTTCCGGGCCATCTCCCGGATGTCGGGCCGTTCCCGCAGCGCGGAAACCAGATCGTTTCCGTGACGTTCCGCTTGCACGGGGTTCGCGGGATAGACGTGCTCGCTCCACTTCCGCAGGAAGGTGTCGACCGCGGTGTCTTCCAGGGGTTGAATCCTGGCCTCGTCAAAACCCTTTAGGAGCCCGGTCCCCTCGAACGCGCGGGGACGGGTGGTGACGACGAACCGGCACTTCCCGTAGGCCTTGGATGCCGCCTGAAAGATGGCGCACACGCGCCGCCGGGCGATCTCATCGGGCGCCTCATCCAAGCCGTCCAGAAACACGGTCGCCCCGGCTTCCATGGCCTTGTCAAAGGCCTTTTCCGTGATCTCGAGTTTTTCTGACACTGCCTTCGCGCCAAGAAAGTGTGGAAGCCAGAGGGCACCGTCGCCCACCGGACCCTGTTGCGCCGTGGCAAGGTGCTTCGAGAATTCGGAGATTCGAACGAAGAGCGGCAGTTCCGCCGTCGGGTCGCCCAGGTAGCGAAGAGACCGTTCTCGCGCTAGGCGGCGGAGGTAGGTGGTCTTGCCTGAGCCCGGGTCGCCGATGATGACCAGCCGCTGTTTTTCCAGAGCTTCATCCAGGCTCACCGCACCGCGTTCGCCGCCGGCCATGGTCAGCGGGACGTAGATGTTTTCGATGGGCACCTGGTGGGCGTGTTCATTGCCGGTGATGAGTCCCCGGATGTCGATGTAGGCGGTCTGGCCGGCAAGCCACGCCGCGTACTCGTGCAGGCTGCCCATGGACTCGCCGCCGCGCAAGTCGATCAGGGTCTCATAAACAACGTGGCCCAGGTTGTCGGGGTTGGTGAACAGTTTCCGCGTCCTCAAGCCGTCGAGATACGTTCGGAACGCCGCCAGCTTATCCTTGTTCAACGCCATGAACGCGTCCAGCTCTTCTGTTGCTGCGAATGGGAACTTGGGATCCATGAAGAACGGAAACACGGGGATCCCAAGCCGCTCCGCCTCGCGGCACTCGGCCTCGGTGTAGCTCACCCCCTGTTCGTCCACAACGGAGCCATAGCAGCGGCCCACCAGCACCACCACCACCTGGCATTCGCGCAGCTTGTCCAGGCACACGGAAAGCGGCGGCTGGCTACCGGCGCCGAAATCCTCGCAGCGCACCACCGTGAACCCCGCCTTGAGCCCGGCATCGCGAGCCTTCTCCCGCCAGTCCTTCAGATCTTCGAGCGTGGAGGAGAGAAAAACGTGGCGCGCCATTTTGGCCAGCATACACCAATCGTGCGCTCCGATAGGGCTATAATCCGAGGTATGGCCGCCCTTGTCTCCCTGGGGAAACAGTCACTTGATTCTGCCGTGCTCGCCTCCAAGCAGGACCGCCTGTTCGCCATTCTTGCCGATCTGGGCCAGGTGATGGTGGCCTATTCCGGGGGCACGGATTCGGCGTATCTGGCCTGGGCCGCCCATCGTGTTCTGGGGGACCGCGCGGTGGCCATCACCGCCGATTCGGCGTCCATCCCCGAATCTCACAAGCGCGATGCCGAGGCCTTTGCCCGTCAGACCGGATTCCGTCACGAGTACATTCCGACGTTCGAGTTCGAGAACCCGGCCTATTCCGCCAACAACCCGGACCGCTGCTTCCACTGCAAGGACGAACTGTTCCGCGTGATGGAGCAACTGGGCGAGGCGCGCGGCGTGGTGCACATTGTCTACGGCGTGAACGCCGACGATCTGGGTGACTACCGCCCGGGCCAGAATGCGGCGAAACTGCATCAGGTGAAGGCGCCGCTGGTGGAAGCCGGACTGTCGAAGGCCGAAATCCGCGAACTCTCGCGGCTGGCCGGGCTGGCCACCTGGGATCGGCCGGCGTCCGCCTGCCTGAGCTCCCGCATTCCGTACGGTACGCCGGTGACGAAGGAAACCATACGGACGGTGGAGGTGGGCGAGGAGTCCTTAAAGTCGCTCGGGTTCCGGCAATTCCGCGTGCGCTTCCATGGCGAACTGGTTCGCATTGAGATCGCCCGCGAGGAACTGCCCCGGGCGCTCGATCTGGAGATGGCCGGGCGGTTGACGGCGATCTTCAAGCCGCTGGGCTTCCACTACGTCACGCTGGATTTGGAAGGGTACCGCCAAGGGTCCATGAACGCAGTCCTGAACCTTGCCGCGCCGGTTCTGGAACCGGCCCGCGCATGACCGAATATTCGATCGGCGTCGATCTGGGTGGAACCAATCTTCGCGCCGCGGCCATTGATGAAGATGGCCGGATGCTGGAAAAGATCGCCGGCTCAACGCACCTTTCGGCGGGGCGGGAGGCGGTGCTGGACGACATGGTCCGCGCCATCGTCGAACTGCGGGAGCGGTTCAAGGGCCATCGCCTGGCGGGCGTCGGCATTGGCGTTCCGGGCTTCATTCTGGTTGACGATGGGCTGATTGTCGGGTCCCCGAACCTGCCCGATTTCGAGAACTACCCGGTGCGCGATGAGATCGAAAAGCGGCTGGGCACCCCGGTCATTCTGGAAAACGATGCCAATTCGGCCGCGCTGGGTGAAAAATGGATGGGCGCGGGCCGTGACGTGAACGATCTGGTGCTGCTGACGCTGGGCACTGGCATCGGCGGCGGCGTAATCCACGGCGGCAAGGTGCTGCATGGGTTCGTGGGCATGGGCGGCGAACTGGGCCACATCACGGTGAACCCCACCGGCAACCCGTGCGGCTGCGGCAATCGCGGCTGCCTGGAAAAGCACGCATCGGCCACGGCTCTGGTGGCCATGGCGAAGTTGCTGAGCCTTGGCGGTCCGGACATCACCGCGGCGGGTATCTATGATCTGGCCGTCGCCGGCAACACGAAGGCGCGGATGATCTTTGAGACCATGGGCGAGGCGCTGGGCATCGCGCTGGCGAATCTGGTGAACATCTTCAACTTCCCGCTCTATCTGCTGAGTGGCGGTCCGCTGCCGGCGTGGGATTTCTTTGCCCCGCGCATGCTGGCGGAGGTGGAACGCCGGTCCTTTGCGTACCGGAACACGAAGACGCGCATCGCTCGCGCCGAACTGGGCAATGAGGCCGGGTTGTACGGCGCGGCCTGCCTGCCGCTGAAGTTCCAGCACGCGCACCACTAACTTACTTTCGAGGACAACTTCATGTACTGGATGGGGATCGACGTCGGTACCGGCGGCACGCGTGCACTGCTCATCGATGGCGAAGGCCGCATCGCGCACGGCTTCACCAGCCCCCACGAAGCCATCACCATGCACCGGCCGCTGTGGGCTGAACAGCGCCCGGAAAACTGGTGGGAAGCCGCGCAGGCAGCCATTTGCGGCGTGCTGGCGCAGTCGGGCGTGGCGGGCACCCAGGTGGTGGGGATCGGGCTTTCGGGCCAGATGCACGGCCTCACTCTATTGGATGAGGCGAATCAGGTGATTCGCCCGGCACTCATCTGGTGCGACCAGCGCAGCCAGCCGCAAGTGGATTGGATCAACGCCACGGCCGGGGCGGAGCGCGTGGTGGAGTCCATCGCCAACCCGGTGCTGACGGGCTTTACCCTGCCCAAGCTGCTGTGGGTGCGCGACCATGAGCCGGCGGAATATGCCCGCATCCGGCGCCTGCTTCTGCCCAAGGACTACATCCGCTTCCAACTGACGGGCGAGTTCGCCACCGATGCCGCCGACGCTTCCGGCACCGCATTGTTCGATGTGGTGCGCAGGCGATGGTCGGAGGCTCTGGCGGGGGCCACCGGAGTGGATCCGGCGATCCTGCCCACGGTGTTCGAATCGCCCGAGGTCACGGGACGTGTGACCGGGGCCGCGGCCGCGTTGACCGGCCTGGCTGCGGGCACGCCCGTCGTGGCCGGGGCCGGCGATCAGGCCGCAAGCGCGATTGGCAATGGCATTGTGCGGGCGGGCATCGCTTCCTGCACGCTGGGGACGTCGGGGGTGGTGTTCGCGCATAGCGAATCTCCGGTGTATGACCCGGCGGGGCGCGTGCACACCTTCTGCCACGCGGTGCCCGGAAAGTGGCACGTCATGGGCGTGACGCAGGGCGCGGGGTTGAGCCTGCAATGGTTCCGGAATCAGCTTGCCCCGGGCGTGGAGTATGACACCCTGATGGCCGAGGCGGCGGGGGCGGAACCGGGTTGCCAGGGGTTGTACTGGCTGCCGTATCTGATGGGTGAGCGGACCCCGCATCTGGACGCCGAAGCGCGCGGAGCCTGGGCGGGGTTGACGGCCCGGCATACGCGGGCCGATCTGGTGCGGGCCATCATCGAAGGGGTGTCCTATAGCCAGAGGGATTGCCTGGACATCATTCGCGGGTTAGGGGCCCCGGTGGATGCGGTGCGGGTGTCGGGGGGCGGTGCGCGAAGCCCGCTGTGGCGTTCGATTCTGGCCGCGGCGCTGGATTGCCCGGTGGTGACGCTCGAAACGCAGGAAGGGTCCGCGCACGGAGCGGCGTTGCTGGCGGCCGTGGGGACGGGCCACTTCGGTTCGGTGGACGAGGCCTGCGGGGCCGCGGTGCGAGAGACGGAACGCGCGCAGCCGGAAGAAGCGCTGGCGGCACTCTACACCGCGGGCCACAAGACCTATCAGGCGCTGTACCCGGCGCTCAAGTCGGGACTTAACCGCGCCGCCGGCGGGCGAACGCCAGGGCAGTGATCGCCGCGCCGAAGAGGCTGATCGTCGCCGGTTCGGGGACCGTTGAAACGAACCCGACGTTGTCCAGGTCCACCTGATCGGGGCCGGTCAGCCAGTCTGCGCTGATCCTGAGGGCCGTCAGATTTCCCATCACGGAGGCGAACTCGGCGGCGGTGACGGGGTTGAGCGTGGTGGTGTGGTACCAGCCCGTTTCCACCAGGGCGATCTGGAAGGTGTTCCAGATGTTGTTCACCGGATTCGCAACGCCGATGCGGGCGATCTGCAGGCCCGCGCCTTCGAGCAGTACGGGCGGATACACCGTGGGGTCAGACGCCAGGATCCGGATGTCGAAACGGAGCGTGCCGCCCAGGAACGCCGACTGATTTCCAAGGTAGGCTGCCGGGGCCAGGAACGCGGTCCAGGCGGAGCGGTCATCGGTACGGATGAACCCGCCCGGGTTGCCGCCAGCGGCGAGATAGGTGGGGACGCTCGGCACCGAGGGCACCAGATAGTCACCGACGCGCCAACCCTCGTCGTTCGCCGTGAACGTGGAGGACGTGGCCCGGCCAGCTTCCGCCATCGAAAGCACCGCAGTGATCGCTATGACACTTGAGGATAATCTGGAAATCATGACCGCATTGTAGTCCTTTGGAATCCCGTTCCGCCAGGGACTACAATGAAATTAGTACCAGATGCCCACTTCACTCCAACTGGTCATCGGCGGCATGCATTGCGGCAGTTGTGTGCGGCGTGTGGCCGCCGAACTCGCCCGGATCGACGGTGTCCTGGTGGAGGACGTTCAACTGGGCCGCGCCACCGTCACCTATGACCCGGCCGCCTGCACCCCGGAGGAGATTGCGGGCAACCTCGCCCGCGCCGGCTTCGACGCCGCCCCGGCCTGACCCATGCCCGTGCTGGCCTCGGTGACACTGCCGGTTTCCGGCATGACCTGCGCCGCCTGCCAGGCCTTCCTTCAGCGCACCCTGGAAGAGCACCCGGGGGTCACCCGCGCCGCGGTCCACCTGCTGACGCATTCGGCAACCGTTCAGTTTGACCCGGCCCGGACCTCCATCGGCGCCCTGGTGGAGGCCATCAACCGGACCGGCTATCAGGCCGAACCGCCTGCCGCCCACCTCTCCCTGCTCGCTGAACAGGACCGCCTGGACTCGCTCATCGGGGCCGAACTCCGCGACCTGGGCAGCAAGGCCGCCGCCAGCCTGGCGGCCGGCATCCTGGCGATGACCTTCCTGATGCCTTACCCTCAGGTGCAGTTCGCCCTGACTCTGGTGATCGCCGCCTGGGCCGGTGGCCGATTTTATACCAAAGGGTGGTCTATCGTTCGCCATGGCGGGGCGGACATGAACACCCTGATCGCGTTGGGGACCGGGGCGGCGTTCCTGTATTCGACGGCCGCGGCATTCCTGCCCGGATTCGGTCGTCAAGACGTGTATTTTGAATCAGTTATCGTCATCATTGGGTTCGTTCTGTCGGGAAATTGGCTGGAGAAACGGGCCTCGCGGCAGACATCGCGGGCGCTGCGGGAACTGGCGCGTCTACAGCCCGCCACGGCGCGGCGGCAGGGGCCGGCGGGGGAAGAGGAGGTCCCAATTGAGAGCCTGCGGGCGGGCGATCAGGTGGCGTTGCGGCCGGGGGAGCGGGTGCCGGCGGATGGGGTGATTGTGGAGGGGGCGACGGAGTTGGACGAGTCGATGCTGACCGGTGAGCCGTTTCCGGTCCCTCGAGCCGCCGGGCAGGCGGTCACGGGCGGTTCCATTAATCGTACGGCGCCGGTGGTTTTCCGGGTCACGGCGGCGGGCGGGGCCACCGTGCTTTCCCGGTTGGTCCTGATGCTGCACGAGGCGCAATCCTCCCGGGCGCCGGTGGAGCGCCTGACGGACCGCATCAGCCGCGTCTTCGTTCCGGCGGTGACCGGTGTCGCCGTGGTGACGGGGGTTGTCTGGGCCGTGCTTGGGCAGCCGATCCAGGGGCTTCTTCATGCCGTTACGGTTCTGGTGATTGCCTGCCCGTGCGCCTTGGGCCTGGCGGTGCCCGCCGCCGTGATGGCGGCTACCGGCCGCGCCGCGCGGGCCGGCATTCTGATTCGGGGCGGGGAAGCGCTGGAGCGGCTGGCGCGTATCCACCTGGTGGCGTTCGACAAGACCGGCACGCTCACCGAGGGCCGGCCCGCCGTCACCGGGTTCGAATCTTCGAATCCGGAGGCGGCCCTGGCCCGCGCCGCCGCCCTGGCGGCCCGGTCGAGCCATCCGCTGGCGCAGGCGGTGGCTGCCTTTGCCGGGCCTGCCCGCCTTCCGGCCTCGCAGGTGGAAGAGCGCCCCGGCCTCGGGATGACCGGCCGGGTTCAAGGCGAGATTCTGGCGCTGGGTGGCCCGGCCCTGATGCGGGAGTTCCAGGTGGAAGTGGAACCGCAAGGCACCACCGTGCTTTTGGCCTCTTCGGGCCGCCTGGAGGCCCAGTTTCACTTGGCGGACCCCCTGCGGCCCACCGCTTCAGCGGCTGTCCGGGCGCTGGGGGACCTGGGAATCGGCACGGCGCTCATTTCGGGCGACGGGCCCGGTGCGGTTCGCGAGGCCGCCGCGGCTGCCGGTATTCAAGAGGCTCAGGGCGGGCTGCTGCCCCAGGCAAAGCTTGCGGCGATCCGGCGCTGGCAGGCTGCGGGCAAGGTGGTTGCGATGGCCGGAGACGGGATCAATGACGGGGCGGCTCTGGCACAGGCCGACGCCGGCTTCGCCATCGCCGCGGGAAGCGATCTGGCCCGGGAGGCCGCCTCGGTCACCCTGCTTCGCGCGGACCTGACCCTGATTCCGAAGGCCATCCAACTGGCCCGCCGTACCCGGGCGATTGTCCGGCAGAACCTGGGCTGGGCCTTTGTTTACAATGCCATGGCAATACCCATTGCAATGGGTGCTCTGGAAACTGTAGGGCTACGCCTCACCCCGGTCCTGGCCAGCGGGGCCATGGCGCTCAGCTCCTTAAGCGTGGTGCTGAACTCCCTGAGACTCGCAAAGTACTAGCCCAGGGCGTCGGGAAAAAGCCTCAACACTTTAGGGTTTTTTCTTTACAACAGCACTGTTTTCTGGTTACCCTACGAGAGCCGTATACTATTCGGTACAGGATTGTTTAGTCTACGGGCTGACGGCCTGGTAATTTTTCTTGAAGAGTCACAGGGAGGAGAGCAGATGAGCAAATTTATGCTTGCAACGGCCCTTATGGGTCTCACATCGCTGGCCAACGCGTCCACGATGTCTTACAGTGTCCATGGCGACATCGCCTTGACCACAACCAACTGGATGAACACCATCACGGTCGACAAGTTCGATCCCACGCTGGGAACACTGTGCAAGGTTGAAATCAAGTTGATCGGGAATGTTCAGGGCGACATCAGCGTTGAGAGCCTCGATAACGCGCCTTCAACCATCAACGCAACCCTGCAGTCGCAGGTGAGACTCAACACGGGTCTGGGCCTGATCGTCGTGACGCTTCCGGCGGTCATGCGGACCCTGAACGCAACAGCGTTTGACGGATCTATCGATTTTGGCGGCACATCCGGCGCGCAGTGGAACAATATCGACGGCATGGACATGCAAGCGGACAGTTCGATGGACGCTGGCGTGCTGGCTGGCTTCACGGGCCCTGGCACGATCGATCTGGCAGTCGATGCCCTGGGCCAGTCGACGGCTTCGGGCGCGGGCAATATCGTTACGGTTTTCCGTACGATGGCCTCGGCTGAGGCGTGGGTGCGGTACACCTACAAGACCGACGACATTCCGGAACCGGCTTCGCTGGCTCTGGCGGGCGCCGGCGTGCTGGCCATCGCTCTGCTGCGCCGCCGCAAGTAGGAACGGCTGAACAGATCACGGGGTCCCGGGCGCTTCAGGGCGATCCGGGGCCCTTTTTCATTTGCATTCGACTAGTACCACCATGCACTCCCTGGTCCTCACCCTGCTTTTCGCCGCGGCGGAGCCGCCGGAGATCCCGCTTTGGCCCCAAGGCGCTCCAGGCTCCGAAGCCAAGCCGGCGCCGGAAGCCGTCCGTGTGACCAATGATGGTGAGCATGTGGTTTCCGGTGTTCACAAGCCTTCGCTCACCCTCTACAGACCGGCGCCCGGTGCGGCGACCGGCGTTGGCGTTGTGATCGCGCCGGGCGGTGGACACCGCGAACTCTGGATGGACCACGAGGGCCACAATCTGGCCCATTTTCTGGCAGCGCGCGGCGTTGCCGCGCTGGTGCTGAAGTACCGGCTGGCACGGGAAAAGGACAGTTCCTATACCATTGAGGGCCACGCATTCGCCGACGCTCAGCGGGCACTCCGCCTGGCGCGGCACCGGGCCGGGGAATGGCGGATCGACCCGGCCAAACTGGGCATTCTGGGCTTTTCGGCGGGTGGGGAACTTGCCGCGCTTGCGGCGGTGCACGACGGCGCCGGTGTGCCCGATGCCGCCGATCCGATTGACCGGATTTCGGCGCGGCCCGCGTTCCACGTGCTGGTGTATCCCGCCATTCCCAAGTCGATGCCCGTGACACGCGACACGCCTCCGGGGTTCTACGTCTGCGGCGAAAACGATCGCCAGAATATCTCACAGGGCCTGCCGGAGTTGTATCTGGCGATGCGGCGCGCCGGGGCCTCGGCTGAGCTTCACGTGTTTGCGGGTATCGGCCATGGTTTCGGCGTCCGGGCGCGGACCAGGGGTCCGGCGGCGGGTTGGCCGGCGCGCCTGGCCGAGTGGCTTCAGCGATAGGCCAGGTTAGTTAGAACTCGCGTTGGATGCGGAGCTTGAGTCCAGCGGCGATGGCGGGATCGGCGCTGGCGATCACGTTGCGCATCTCATAGGGGTCCGCGGCCAAGTCGTAGAGTTCATCTATCCCTTTCAGATCTGCCCCTTTCAGATCTGCCCCCTTCAGATCTGCCCCTTTCAGATCTGCCCCCTTCAGATCTGCCCCCTTCAGATCTGCCCCCTTCAGATCTGCCCCCTTCAGGTCCGTGTAGGCAATGTACTTCCACCGGCCGGTGCGGATGGCCCGGTAGCCCAGACCCCGGGTTCGCGGAAAGACGTTATCCGAGTGGTGCTCGATGAAGACGGCGTCGCGCCATGCTTGCGGTGGGGTTTGCGGCGTGCCCGCGAACAGCGGTTGGAGAGCTCGGCCGGCGCTTTGACCGGTGTCCGCGATGCCGGCAAGGGCGAGCATGGTGGGCGCCACATCAAGACTGCTCACCAGTTCCTGGCGGCGGCTTCCCTGGGCGATCAGCTTTGGGTAGCGCATGAGAAGCGGGATTCGGATGGCCTCCTCGTAGGCGAGGCGGCGTTCGTAGTTCAGGCCATGTTCGCCGTAGAAGTAGCCGTGGTCGCTGGTGAACACCACCAGCGTGCGATCGAACTGGCCGGTGCGTTCAAGTGCCTTGAGAATGCGCCCCAGGCCCTCATCGACGGCCTTGGTCATGCGCATCCGGTTGAGGATGACGCCATCGCTGGTGCCGGTCTCCGCGCCCAGCGCCGGCAAACCGGGCAGAGCGCGGCCGAGCGCCGGCTTGTCCGCGGGCGGGATGAGTGCGTTGGGGCGGCGAGGCGGCATCCGGCCTTCGTAAAGGCGCCGGTGGCGGGGCGCGGGCTCGAACTCTTCGGCCCTGTCTCCGTTGCCGGTGACGCTGCCGTCGGCGGCCTGGGTGATGGAAGGATGGATGGCTTTGTGGGCCACGTAGAGCAGAAATGGGGTTTCCGGCGCCCGTTTCCGCTCGATGAACCGCACGGCATGATCGGTGAGAACATCCGTGATGTAGCCGGGGATGACTGCGCGGCGGCCATCCACATTGATCTCCGGATCGAAGCAGCGGCCCTGCCCGGGAAAGCTGACCCAATGATCGAAGCCGGGCCGCGCGCTATCGTCATTGCCCATGTGCCACTTGCCCATGTAGGCCGTTTCATAGCCTGATTCCTTGAGCCGGCGCGGCCAGGTGACAAGTTGATGGCTGAGGGCGGAGCGGTCCGTGTTGTCGCGGATGCCGTGGCGGGACGGGTACTGCCCGGTGAGGAACGTGGCGCGGCTGGGTGAACAGAGGGCCGTTGCCGCGAAGGCGTTGGCGAACACGACACCTTCCCGGGCCAGGCGGTCGGCATTGGGGGTGCTGGCGAAGGGATGCCCGGTTGCGCCCAGTTCGTCCCACCGCAGGTCGTCGACCAGGACGAACACGATGTTGGGCCGCTGTTGCTGCCCCGCGGCCATCATCGAGAGCAGGAAGTGGCGGCGCGAAGGCATACCCGATATTGTACAGTTGACGGAATGGAGATCTCACGGCGCAAAGCGCTGGCCGCTCTGACCGCTGCTTCACTGGCCTGTTCCCGGCCCCGGCGGCCCAACATTCTGTTTGTGATGACGGACGACCATGCGGTGGGCCATGTGGGCTGCTACGGCAACAAACTGGTCAGGACACCGAACATGGACCGGCTGGCGGCTGAAGGGGTCCGGTTCGATGCCAGCTTTGTGACGAACTCCCTGTGCGCGCCGAGCCGGGCTTCCGTGCTGACGGGTGCCTATTCGCACATCAACGGCATACGGGGGAACTCCGAGTCGAAGGACAACATCGAGAAGTTCGCCACGGGGATGGCCACGTATCCACAACTGCTGCGAAAGGCCGGTTACCGGACCGGGATTGTGGGAAAGTGGCATCTGAATCAAGATCCCCAGGGCTTCGACTTCTGGTGTGTGCTGCCGGGGCAGGGGCTCTACTTCGACCCTGAGTTTATCGACAACGGCAAGCGGCGCAAGATCACAGGCTACGCCACCGACATCACAACAGACCTGGCCATCGAGTTCCTAAAACAGCAGCCGGCGGAGAAGCCGTTCTGCCTGGTTTATCAGCACAAGGCTCCGCACCGGCCATTTCTGCCGGCCCCGCGTCACGCCAATCTCTATGAGGGCACGGAACTGCCCTATCCGGCGACGTTCGACGACGACTACGCAACGCGCCGGGTGGCACGCGAGGCGGAGGATATGCGCTTCGACATCAGCCTGGCGGGGGACTACAAAGACCTGCCCGCGAAGCTTTCCCCGGAGGCCAGGAAGAAGTGGATCTATCAGCGGTTCGTGAAGGATTACTACGGGGCGATTGCCGGCGTGGACGAGAATCTGGGCCGGGTATTGAAGCAGTTGGAGGACTCCGGCCAGCTTGACAACACGCTGATCATCTACACATCGGACAACGGGTTCTTTGTGGGTGACCACGGGTGGTACGACAAGCGCTTCATGTACGAGCCATCGATCCGGGTTCCGATGATTGTCCGGGCGCCCGGCGGGCGGCGCGGCGCCACCAGCGGCCGGATCACGCTGAACATCGACATTGCGCCCACGATTCTGGATTACGCGGGTGTTGAGGCGCCGGGCGCGATGCAGGGCCGCAGCCTTCGGCCGCTGATTGAGGGACGGGAGCCGGCGGACTGGCGCCAGTCGATGTACTACACCTACTACGAGGATTCGTGGCGGCTGGCGGGGAAGGGGCTGGAGGCGCGTTCCGACCCGGGGTTCCAGTTTTTCACGCCGCACAGGATCGGCCCGCATCGCGGCGTGCGAACAGCCACGCATAAGCTGATTCACTACTACGCGGAGGGCGACCAGTGGGAGTTGTTCGACCTGGCGCGGGATCCGAATGAACTCCGCAACTTGTATGGCGAGCCAGGCACGGAGGCGGTCACGGGAACGCTGAAGGCCGAACTCGAACGTCTTCGAGCCTATTACAAAGATGTCTGAACTGGTGGTGCTGGGGGCTGAAGCGCGGCGAGCGCTGGCGCCCACCAGCGGGTTTATCGCGCGGGCGGGATTTACGCACTCGCTGACACCGGCTCGCAATTGCACCTATGGCTGCACGTACTGCTATGTGCCCACGATGCGGATATACGGCGGGCTCAAGCCGGAGGATTGGCGGCGGTGGGGGCAGTTCACGACCATGAAGAGCAACGTGGCGGAGCTGCTGGCCCGGGGAGTGCGGGAGCATCAGGCGATCTACTGCTCGCCGCTGGTGGATCCCTATCAACCGGCCGAGGAGCAGGCCCGGTTGATGCCGGGGATTCTGAAGACGCTGATCGGCAAGCCGCCACGCGTGTTCGTGTTGCAGGCGCGGGGTCCACTGATCTTGCGGGACTTGAGCTTGCTGGCCGAGTTGGCTTCACGCACGGTGTTGCGGGTGAGTTTTTCGGTGACAACCAACCAGGAGGAGGTCCGGCGGCGGTATGAGCCGCTGTGTGCCTCCATTGCGGAGAGGTTGGCGGTGGTGGCGGCGTTGCGCGGGGCGGGTATCGCGGTGCATGTGACTCTGGCTCCGCTGTTGCCGTGCGATCCGGAAGAGTTGGCGGCACGGGCGGTGGAGGCTTCGAGGCGGGATCTGGTGGGTGACCCGTTGCACACGAGAGAAGTGAAGCGGCACGGTGCGACGACGCGCGACGCGGCGTATCGCGTGGCCGCGGCGCATGGGGAGGAGCACTGGTTTGCCCCGGAGTTTCAGAGCGAGCTATGCGAGCGGATTCGAGCAGCGGCCTGGAAGTTGGGCGTTGGTTTCGCGCTTGGGCCGGAGGGTTTTTCGGTGCTTTCGCGGCCGGTGAGCGACCCGTGACCGGTTACTGGCAGTGTTGCTCGAAGGCGGCTTCCAGGATATCGGCGATCTCATCCGCCTGGCGCGTTTCGATCTGGTGGCGGTGGAGCATGAAGACGGGCTTGCCTTCCCGGAAGATGGCCATGGAGGGCGACGACGGCGGGTAATCCTTGAGCAGGGCCCGGGCGTGGGCCGTGGCGGCTTCATCGCCGCCGGCGAAGACGGTGACGGTCTTATCAGGGCGGATGGAGTTCTGTAAGGCCATACCGACGGCAGGGCGGGCTTTGCCGGCCGCGCAGCCGCAGACGGAGTTCACGACGAGCAGCACCGTCTTATTGGCGGCCAGTTCCTGATCCAGCGATTCCGGGGTGCGTGTTTCAACGACACCGAAGCGCGTGAGATCCTGGCGCATCGGGATAAGGAGCATTTCGGAGTAGGGCATAGTGGGGTTACTTTCAGGATCGCATGCCACCGGCGCAGACAAGAACCTCGCCGGAGACGTAATCGGAGAGCGGGGAGCAGAGGAAGAGCACGGGACCGGCGGCTTCCTCGGCGGTGCCGGGCCGGCCGAGCGGGCAGAGAGCCTTGACGGCTTCGAGAGCGGCGGGTTGAACACCAATGCCGATGGAGCGGCCGTGTACTTCGAGGCTGGCGCCGGGCTGCGTTCGGTCCTGCGTGAGGCGCGTGGCGATGAGACCGTAGGCCACCGAGTTGACGTTGACGTTGTAGCGGCCCCACTCCTTGGCGAGGGTCTTGGTCATGCCGTTGATGCCTGACTTGCCGGCGGCGTAGCCGATCTGGCCGGCGTTGCCGTCGGTGCCGGAGACGGAACTGGTGTTCACCACCTTGCGCATGATGCGTTCGCCGCGGGCCGATTCGGCCTTTGTGGTTTCGCGGATCCAGTTTGAGGCGGCGCGCAGCAGGCGGAATGGCGCCACCAGGTGGATATCGAGCATGGCCTGGAACTGTTCGTCGGAGGTCTTCTGGATGACGTTATCCCAGGTATAGCCGGCGTTGTTGACGATGATGTCGATTCCGCCAAAGGAGTCAATGGCGGCGACGGCGAGCCGGGCGGGGAGGCCGGAACTGGTGATGTCGCCGGCCAGGGTCTCGACGCGTCCGGCGGCGGCCTGGACCAGGGACCTGGTTTCGCCGAGCGGTGCGTCGTCCAGGTCATTGAGGACCACGGCGGCTCCCGCTTCGGCGAGTTTGAGGGCGATGGCCCGGCCGATGCCGCGGCCCGCGCCGGTGACGATGGCTGTCTTGCCGGTGAGATTGATCATTTTGTTCAAGAGTTTAGGGGAGCCATGTGCATTCGCCACGGCCCGGGAAGGGGGCGAAGCTCAACTGTTTGTCCTTGTATTCCACCCAGATGTTCTCTTCCTTGCCATTGGGGGCGCGAACGGTTCGCAGCATGCCGCTGCGGCATGTGAGGGTCTTGAGAACGGTGACCTTGGCGGCGTCCGCGAAGTCGCTGGCGGGGCCCCAGTCTTCAAGGAAGCGCTGATAGGTGTAGTGACGGCAGGGCTGTTCCACCGAGCAGCCCCAGAGCTTGTAGGCGGCTGGATAATCCTTGGCGGCAAGCAGCGTGAACATGGCATCAAGCTGGCGCCGTTCGAGGAAGTTACGGAAGGCGAAGTAGGCGATGAGGACTCCGACAAGGAGGCCGGCGAGGGCGATGAGCGAGCGCCTGACGAGCAGATCGCGCCGGTGGCCGCCCGCGTCGTAGCCTTCGAGGTACGAGGTCATGGCCGTGGGCCGGTTTACTTGGCGGGGAAGGTCTTGTCGTAGGCCGCGATGGCCTCGTTGGTGACCTCGACCGACGCTTTGAAGAAAATAGCGTTCGAGGCTTCGACGACGATATCGAAACCCTTCTCCTCGGCCAGCTTCTTGACGACATCGGTCATGCGGCCGCCGGCGCGCTGGAGAATCTCCTGGCGCTCGCGGTCGACATCGGCCTGGAGGTCTTCGCCAAGCCGCTGAAGCTCGCGTTGGGCGCGCTGTCCCTTGGACTGAAGCTCGGCCTCCTGCGCCTGGGTGAGCTTGCCCTGTCCGGCCTGAAGCTGCGCCTGGACGCCGTTCAGTTCCTTCTCCACCTCCTGCATCTTCTGCTGGCGCGGGCGGTACTTGGCTTCGAGTTCGGCCGAGGCCTTCTTGATTTCGGCGGTCTCAATGATGGCCCTCTGGAGATTGATGACGGCCACCTTGGTTTGGGCGAAGGCGGCGCCGGAGAAGGCGATGAGGCCGGCGAGAACCGGAAGGGCGTGGCGTGGGGTAAATCCGGACATGGAAAGGCTCCTCAAGTAACAGAGAGATGGTTCGGGCTCTAAGCGAGCACAGCGAGGATTTCATCCTCGCGCAGGATCAGGTACTCCTGGCCGTCGATCTTGACGTCGGAACCGGAGTATTTTCCAAACAGAATGCGATCGCCGGCCTGAACGGTGAGAGCGGCGCGTTCGCCGTCGTCGTTCATGCGGCCGTTGCCGGCGGCAATGACTTCGGCCTGTTGGGGCTTTTCCTTGGCCGAATCGGGAATGATGATACCGCCGATCATGGTTTCGGCATCGTCCAGCCGTTTCACAAGCACGCGGTCATGGAGGGGGCGCAGATTCATGACGAGTCTCCTTACGTTGAGCGAGTCAGGGAGTGGGCGTGGGCAGACCACCGCGTCAGGGACGCACAGACCCACTGATAGCCACTATAGCGGCGTGGAAAAACGATTGTCAAACGGAATTCCACGCGAGCGTGCGGCCTTCTGCCGGAGCCGCCGGACCGAGGCCGCCGGACCGGGGCCTCTCAAGAGGCTGCGCGGGCGTTCGAGGCCGGGCGCCCGCCATCCGGATCAGAAGTAGAGCTTGAGCGCGACCATGATGCGTCTTGGCGCGCCGCGCTGGGCCGTGATCACGCCGAAGGTGCGCTGCGTCACCGCGCCGTTGGGATCGGCCGGGTTCATTGTGTTGAGAAGGTTCTGGGCCTCCATGCGGAACTGGAGGCGGCGCTGTTCGGCGCCGAGCCCAAAGTCCTTGAGCACGGAAAGATCCCATTGCTGGAACCCGGGGCCGCGCATGTCGGGCAGTGTGCTGCCGACATCGCCGATCTCGAAGTCGCGAACCAGGCGGAACGCGTCGGGATTGAAGTACGGGGTGAAGCCGGCCGCGCCCTCGAGCGCGGCGTGGCCGCTCACGCCGTTGTTGTAGGGAACGCGGGGGGTCACCAGCCGCGGCCGCGCCGTGCGGCTATGTCCGATGTTGTACCACTGGCTGCCCAATCCGCCGACGCCGCCGGAAGGTGTGAAAACAAGCACAGGGAATCCCGTGCGGAAGGTGGTGGTGCCGGCCAGGCGCCATCCGCCCACCACCTGATCGAGTACCCTGGATCCGAGCGTTCCGGGCGCCGCCAGGAAGCGCCGTCCGCGGCCCACCGGCACATCCCACGAATAGTTGAAGAGCAGCTTCTGGGAGATGTCGGAGTTCGAGATGCCGTAGATATCGCTCAACGGAAGGCCCGCCTGGGGGAAGCCCTGTCCGCCTGGACCCTGCATCAACTGCCCGTCATAGGCGCCCACATCGTTGAGCAGCTTGCTGATGGTGTAGTTGGCCAGGAAACCGAAGCCCCTGGCAAAGCGGTGCTCGGCCTGAATGTAGCCCGCGTTGTAGTTTGAAATGCCCAGGCCTTCACCGACGGTCCAGACCTCGTTCCAGAGCGGATGCCGCGTGAACAGGCGTCCGTAGGAGATGTTGCGTCCGCCATTGCCCGTGTTGGCGGGAACCTGTCCGAAGAACGGATTCGGCACCTGCGTGTTGAGGCGGTTCCCGAGCGGCCCGAGGATGTTCAACGCGTTCGGCAGGATGTGTTCGCCCAGCCCGTGCCAGAACGGCAGGTTGCGCCCGAGATTGCCGGAGTAGTTGAGTTCGAACACCCAGGCTTTGTCGCCCGGTCCCACTTCGCGCTGCAAGCCGAGTTGGAACACATGCTCATGCCCGGGATTGATGTTGCGGTCCGACGCAATGAACCAGTTCCCCATGACGCGGCGGTTCAACTCGTTGATGTCGCGCGTCAGGCCGACGTAGCCCGAGCCGCCCGGCATGGGGGTGTCAAACGTTTGCGGGAAGGTGAGTCCGTTATCGGGGGATCCGCCCTGGATGAGCCGTGCCAGATCGCCGTAGCCGACGTTCCAGGGCGCGCCATTGAGGAACGTGCTGCCCGTGAGAGTGAGCCAGTTGATTCCGTAGCCGGCGCGCAGAACGGTGCGCGGCATCAACTGCCAGGCAACGCCAAGACGCGGGGCCAACTGGTATGGGCGCGATTTCTGGAGCGTGCGGCCAGGATAATCGTTGCTGCCCATGATCGCCACCCGGCCGAAGATCCCCTTGTCCATCCATTCCGGCTGCGCCATGCTCGCGCCCGCCAGGCGGTTCATCTCCGCCCAATTCCAACCCGGGTTGGGATTCCAGTTCCATTTGTAGGACTTATCCCAGAAGATGTTCCGGTCGAAGCGCTCGGTGCGCGGGGGTTCGAAATCCCAACGCATGCCGACGTTCACGGTGAGCTTGTTGGTGACCTTGATATCGTCCTGCACGTAGGCGCCGTGGTAGGTCTGCAGCGAGGCTGGTCCCGCCAATTGCGTTCCCGAACCGCCGGTCACGGCGCCGAGCAGCCAACTCGCGAAGCCCGACCCGGTGGTGGGCGTGTCGAAGAACTGCGAAGTAACGCTGCGCTGCGTGCCCATGTTGAAGCTGCCGCCGGTGGTGACGTTGGAGTAATAGCGGCGATGCTCGTATCCGAATTTGATCGTATGGCGGCCGACCAACTTCTGTACGGAGGCGGAGGCCGTGTAGCTGGTGTCCCGGGCGTCATTGACCGAGCCGCCGCCGAGAGCGGTGATGGTGTCGCCGGTGCCCAGGGACGGTGCGCGATTCCGGGTGGTTCCCACAAGCGTCGTGATCAAGGGTTGGAACGCCCAGCCCGAGGTGTCCGCGTCGATCTCGCTATTGTTGATGGCGAGCGAGCGGACCACGCCGGCGCGCAGGTTGAGCAGAGTTGTCGGGGTGAGCGTGTAGGTGTGGTCGAGCGAGATGGTGTAGGCCTGCTGGCGGGCCACGGAGGCCGTCTGTAACGGCGAAAACCAGCGCGGGCTCACCGAATCAAAGTCGAAGTGCGTGATGGTGAAGTGTGTGGCGTGGCGGCTGTTCCAGTTTTCGTCGAGCCGGCCTGTCCAGCGGTTGTTGTTGGAGGGGTTGGTGCTGGTGCCGACGAAGTTGTTGTCGTGGCTCGAATTCGGCAAAGGCGCCTGGTTCGGCTCCGGATAAAATCCCAGGTACTGGCGAGCGATGGGGTTGATGCGGTTGGCGGGGATGCGATTGCCGGCGAATGGCTGCCGGACGATGCGGTTGTTCTGTACGCTCGCCGTGAGTGGATCGAAGATCTGGGCGGGCGTGCCCCGGTCGATCAGTGTGCGCGAGAAATCGCCGGCGCGTTCGAGCCCGGTGGGCGTGGAACCGAGGCGCGCATTGCTGCCGGTGCGGTTCCGTGTGCCTTCGTAGTTGAGGAAGAAAAACGTGCGGTCGCGTCCGTTGTAACCTAAACTATGCACGCCGCCGAGTTGAGCGGGTCGATAGATCGGGTCTGACACCACTTGGGACCCCTGAGAATCCTGCGGTAAAACAGAAGAGGCCGCCGAGTAGGCGCTCTGCGGACCCGACTCT
>VFZY01000106.1 GCA_016870915.1 Acidobacteriota bacterium
GACTCTCGCCCGCTTGCACTCGCTCGACGGCGCGGATGCGGATCTCTTCCAAGGTCTTGTGATCAAGAGATCGGGCATCTCGCTTGGGCATGATCCATTTTACCAGATGTCTACCTACTTATGCACTCATTAATATGTCCAGTTTTCCAGCCATCTTCGCATAACATACTCCAGTGACTATCGTGAATGGTGGCTCGACTCCATCTAATCCCCAGTTGCAGGATCCCTTCCCGCACAACGAACCTCGAACGGTTAGATTTTCCGGAAAATTAAACTCCTTTAAAAGGGTGTATCCTACGAAGATAGTTCTAGGGTCACAAAATATGGAGCCGTTGTCGTAGATGACGCGAATGTATGGCGGTCCATGCAAACCGCGGCAGATCTCCTCCTTCCGGCAGTTCCCTGCGGAGCACAGGCCAATCTGTTGACAACACTGCTGATTCTGCCCCGGATTGGGCACGCACCTATTGCCGACGCAGTACCGACATTCCGGGCAATCGGCAGCTACACCATCCGGCGGTGCAGGGTCCCCCCCACAGTGCCAGCCAGCCTTCAGCACGCCGGCTCCGGGAGCTGTCTGCACAAGCAACCCATCCTCACTCACTACACCCGGTCCAATCGAGACAAAGCTGGCCAAGTCATGGTCATAACTGTACATCTCCGTAGTTGCCCGCGGCTTCAGGCCATCCACATTGGGAATCGTCATGGCGGCGGGAGGGTTGAACTGGGTACCGACGGGTTGGATGGTGATCACAAAGCGTGGCTGCTGCCCGAAGCCCGGGGTCATGGGTACCTTGTCGATGTTCACTGGGGTGACCGAGACGCAACCCTTCTTGGAGCCGCCGGGGAAGGTGGCGGAGCCCGCCGCCACAGTGAGCGAGAACCCGGGCACATCCGGTAGCGTGAGTGTCCCGCCCGTAGTTTCATCCACGCACAACCGGTTGACGGTGTCGAGCGCCGGCAGGTAGATCGGCATGCCAATCGAGTTGTTGTTGCCGGAGACCACCGTCAAGTCAAATTCAAGCGTCGGATACTTCTTGGCGCCGGCGACGGTGGTTCCATCAGCCATCAGCTTGAACACACCAACAGGCGCCCCCACCATCTCAAAGTAACCCTTGCCGTTGCTGACAACTGGGGTGCCTACCTGTACGGGCAGGTTCGTTGTGGTACCCTGCTGAAGCCGGTAGAGCCTCATGGTTACGCCGGCTATGGGGTTGTTGGCGTTGTCGAAAACTGTTCCGGTAACACGCGTATCGGCCAGCAACTTCGGAATACGGCCGGACGCGGTGAAGATGGCCGGCGAACTGGTATTGCCTTCGAAGCTGACGACTACTTCATTGTTCTCCGGCCCCTCGTTCGGCCCCAGTTCCAGCAACGCCGCAACGCGGCCGTCACTGTCGGACGTGAAGGTGGTTTCGGCGACACCGTTAATCTTGCCGCCGCCGCTGCGCACGGTGAACTTCACGGGAACCCCACCCAGCCGGTTGTGGTTCGCGTCGGTCACCACAGCGACAAAGGGTAACGGAAGCTTGTCATTCACGGCGCCGGATTGGTTCAAGCCGGAATCGACTATGATCCGCGCCGGGGAGCCATTCACTCCGCTGGCGTTGAACACCGCCGGAGCGGTCAGGCCGGTGGAGTAGGCCTCCACGCGATTGTTGCCGGCGCCGGAGCGTTCGCCCAGTTTCCAGAAGGCTCGGGCCTGGCCGTTCGTGTCCGTCTTCACTTCAACCGCGGTACTGCTTGCGTCGGTAGAGACATTGCCGACCATGCCATTATTCAATGCGACGCGGAAGAAGACGGAGCGGCCGGCGAGCGGTTGATCAAAGTCGTCGGTCAGCCGGACCACTAGTGGCTGCGGCAGAACCGAGCCTACGGAGCTTGACTGGGAGTTCCCTGAGAGCACGGCCATCTTCAACAGCGAGGCTGCCTTGCGAATGATTGAGACGGAGGCCGAAGCCGGATTGCCAACGCGGTCACGGGCTTCCGCACGTATGACATTGGCTCCCAGGGAGACAGGCACGTTGCGCGCTTCAAAGGTCCGGTTGCTGACGGCCGCCCGGATACCGTTGACGGTCACCTGCGCTTCCTGATCGTTGACGGTGCCGACCACGATATCGTTCACCGATCCGGCGACGGTCACCGTGGCTTCGGTGGTCTCCTGGCTAGGCGAAGGAGACAGGATGGTAACCCGTGGCGGTGTGGTGTCGAGGGTGATCTGGATGCTGGTTGAAACGGCCGCCCCTTCCGGAGTCGTTGCGACGGCCGAGATCGTATTGTTGCCTTCCTGCAGGGGGATGGAGGTGGTGAAGCTGCCTCCCGTATTGGGAGCCGCTACGCCGTTCACGGCAATCGTCGCTCTAGGATCGGAAACTTTGCCCGTCACGGTGATTGCCGGGGTGTTGACGAAGCTGAGGCTGCTGGGTGTGAGAATGGTGATCGTGGGTCCCGTGACGGCGAATGCGTTGGGCAAGGTTAGCGATTGTGCACCGTAGGCCACGGTGAGCGTGCGAGGCCCTGGGACGGCAGTTGGGAGTATCTCCGCGCGAGCGGTCAGCACTGTCGGACTCGTAGCTACAATGGAGCCCACGTTGATGCCGGACCCAAGATTGACGGTCAAGCCGGACATCTGGAAAGCTGTGCCTTGTCCGGTGATGGTGATCGGGACCTGAAGTCCAGTGGATCCGGTGGGCGGCGTGAGCGAGATTAACCGACCGCTGAGGCCCACCGTGAAGGCGTTCGCCATAGTCAGTATGCGGCCATCAACGGTGACTGTGAGTGTCCGGGCTCCGGGCCCTGCGGTGGCCGCCACTTGCACCGGAACGGTGAGTTCCACCGGCGAGACGACGGTGACGTTCGACACTGTGATCCCTTCACCCAAAGAGACCTGAACCCTGCCGGCGGCAAAGCCGGTGTTGATCCCGCGGATGCGCAAGGAAACCGAGGCTCCGGGCTGAGCGGAGTTCGGCTCAATCGAACTGACCAGAGGAACCGGGGATGCGCCGACCGTAAAGGGAACCGGCGCCTGATAGCCCTGATTGCCGCTTACCACCGTTACCGCGCGCGCACCGGGGGCCGCCGTCGGGCTTATCCTGAGCACGGCGGTGAGGGTGTTCGCGGTTGCGGTGACCGGGCCATATGCCCCCTCTGCATCTCCGCCAACGGAAATCCCCGAGCCAAATGAGACGCGTAGGCCGGCGGGATTCGCGCCGAAGCCCTCGACGGCCATCTGTACGGTCAGGGTTTGACCAGGATTACCGGAACTTGGATTCAACGAAAGGATGCGCGGCGCTCCACCAGACGGAGTCACCGTGAGAAGCAGGAAGTTGGTCGATGTGAAGGCAACGCCTGTTTCCGTGGTTCCGATCACACTCACCTGATACTGGACCGGGGCCGAGGGTCTCAGGCTGGCCGGGACGATGAAACCAAGCTCCCGGCTGGTTGAGCCGGTCAGCGGGGTGAGGGAGGTGGCGGTGGTGGTCACCTGGGGCGACGACCCGGTCACCACCGGGTTCAACCGGACGGTCACCTTAGCAGGCACGATCGCCACGGTGGGAAACGCTGTCCCTGAGAGCACTACAGTCGCGCCGGGCGCAGCGAGTGCCGGTGTCATCGATACGAGAGTCGGCGCCGTGCTTTGCGGCGGGGTGGGCGGTGCAGCCACGATCCGGAACCGCCCGGGCAGCGCAAGCTCGATAGTCCCGATACGAATGGTGACATCCCGTGGTCCCAAGGCAGCGTCCGGGTCAACCGCCAAGCTCGCCATGGCTTGATTGGTCGAACTCACGCTCAGAACACCCATCTGAGCCGCCGGTGCGCCGCCGGTGCGAATGCCCGGCCCGAAGTTGGCGGTGGTGAGGTTTGGGGAAAACGTGTTGACTGGTGCCGTGATCCTGACGCTCAGCGCTTGGCCAGGAAACCCTTCGGCCGGATCGAGGGTCCAGGTGGCGGTCCCGGCTTCAATTCGTAGGGTTGACCTGGTGCTCGTGGTGAGCGAAACGGCAGCGCCGGCTGTTGTGAGAATGCCCACCCAATAGTCGGTGGCAGCCGGCAGCGGGAACGATGCCGGTAGCGAGAAGGTGACGCGGCGCGTCGAGCCGGCCACCGTGGTGAGAGTTGCGGCAGGGACTGTTGCTACTGGTCCGGCGAGCGCAGTTTTGGGCTCCAGCCTCACTTGAACTGTGGCCACGTCGATTGTGCCCACCGGGAAACCGCTGCCTGTGAGGGTCGCCGATTGACCTGGCCGGATTGTGGACGGACTAGCGGCGGGTTGAAGGGACACTGTTTGCGCCAACGCGGAACCGGCCGGCAAGAATGCCATCGCCATGGCTAGCCTGCAAGAAGAGCGAGACATGGTTCGTTAGCCCCGATTTGCGCGCCGGGCGTTGCGGCCGGACACCAACAATGCAGCCAGGCCGCAAGCAGCCAGGAATAGTGATCCAGGTTCCGGGATCGTGCTCGATGCCGCGGTGGAGATGGTAAGCACCGTCAAATCGGTTCCAGGCGATAAGCCGGACGAACTTGATGACCACAGACCGGCGGTGAACAGGTCCGTGGCGAGCACCTCCGAACCCGAGGGTCCGATTTGCAGGTTCCTGGAACTCACGCGTCCACTGAGCAAGGCGTAGTCGATCAGCACGTCGTTGACGAACTGCAGTTCAAGCAAGACACCCAGATCGCCGGCGGGCAAATCCGGCAACAGGAACTCCGCCTCAGTGCCGCCAATCGCTATGATTAGCTTCAGCTCTGAGAAGACAAGCGAAGAATACACCGGAAAGTCGGGGTCAGCGGCTCATCCTCCAGCCGATGGGTCGCCGGTGAGATTGAGCAGAGAGAAGTAGTTAACTCCTTCTCCCGGTGCCCCCGGCAGCAGTTCGTTGTAGGATAGAACGCCCAACGCAACGGGGCTCGCGAGCGCTGCTGGTGTCCAGAAACCGGCTAGAAGCATTAACCGCCGGACACAACGGACCAGCGCCATACTATGACAAGGCATCTCACATTCCTCTCGATTGGTGCGGCAACGCTATCTCCATGTTTCTAGAAGGGAGATGGGTGAGCACCCCAAGAAACTAGCGCCCGCTCAATAGACTCTACACTACAACACAATTCCCGGAAATGGCAAGACGCATCTTGAACTTTCAGGCTGACTTGGTCCGGCCTGGAGTCCTGTTCGATTCCTCCAACTTGCCGAGCCACGGCTCAGGCGTGATAGGATCTCGACTGATGACTCCGCCGAGCCGGCCCAAATCCGCGCCCCCCCAATGGAACGCCAGGGTCTCTTCCCTGAACGGGACGCAGCGAATCGAAGCGGTTGTGGCTGGGAAGCCCGTTCCGGTTGGCCAGGTCGAGATCGATTTCAACCAGGGGCAGGCGCGGATCAAGAACCTCCATGTTGCTCCCGAGTACCGGCGGCATTCGATTGGTTCGAGTCTGGTTCAGAGGGCTGTTCAGGCCGCCCGGACACGTGGAATCTCGACGGTGAGTCTGCTGGCGCATCCCGGCCCCGGCGGCGCTCCCGCCCCGGCTCTGACGGAGATGTACCGGAAGCTGGGTTTCCGCCAGGTTGAGATGACGCCGCAGGGCCCGGAGATGAGGCTGGGCCAGGCGGTCCAGCCCAAAATGGCTCCGCCGCCCGCGGCGCGGCCGATGCTGAGGCCGGCGATCTTGCAGCGCCACCCGGCGCCCATGGTCTACCGGCCGGCGATCCCCTGGCGGGGTACGGTGCAGCCCATGGCGGCCGGGCCCTCGCGCACGATCCAGCGCGCCGATGAGCGGTACAACACCATGTACACCCACATGCTGACCCGCCCCACCAGCCAACTGACCGGAACGCCCCAGGGCCCTCATACCGTTGCTCACGGGCTGGTGTCGTTCGGGATCAGCCAGGTAACCGCGGTCGATGACTGGGACGGCCTGGACGACCTGTTCAACGAGCAGGTGCCCCATCCCGATGACATCCTGGAGCTTCTGCAAAACGAACTGCCGGCCAAGGCTCTCAAGGACGCCCGCGTCGAACGATACCTGGAAGCGTACAACACCCTCTACGGCAACATTTACTACGCCCTCGAAAACCCGGGCGATGCGGACTACGAATCAACGCTGGCGGCGATTCGCAAGATCATGGAGTTGCACCCGTATCAGACCTATGCGTGGAAGTCGAAGAAGAAGGCTTCGCATAAGTCGACAAAAGGCAAGAACGAGGCGGGCCACCTCAAGAAGCTCAGGGGTGGCGACACCACTGCCCTGACCGGTTTGATCGATACCAGCCGGGTCCGGTTCAAGGATTCGAAGGCCTTCTACGCCTTCCTCCGCCTGCGCCTGAGCATGGTGGCGAGCGAGGGCGAGATCGACGCGCTGTTGATTTAGCGAACTGAAACAGATGTGACGGCTTGGAGGTGTGCATGCGGCTTGTGGGATACACGGGATGGAACCGGCGGCGCTTCTTGGCGATGGCCGGAGTGGCTGCGGCCGAGAGTTCGTTCGCGCGGGGGCCACGGCCAATGATCGGCATTCTGCTGAACGGCACGTACACAACCGGAACGCTCGAGGCACGGCTGGATGAGGCCAAGGCGCACGGCTTGGCCTGTGTGCAGGTGGATATGAGCTGTGCCGGGCTCCCTGGCATGCCAGACGAAATCCCCGCCGGGCTGCCGGAGCGATTCCATCGGGAAGCCTCCGCCCGCGGTCTGAAGATTGCGAGCGTGCAGGGCACGTTCAACATGTGTCATCCCGGCGAGGAGCAACGCCGTTTGGGCCTGCGGCGGCTTCGCGTGCTGGCCGAGGCGTTTCCCGGGACGCCGATTCACATCTGCACGGGAACACGCAATGCGGCCAGCATGTGGCGGCCCCACCCGGAGAACGGCTCGGCGGAGGCGTGGCGTGACATGGCGGCGTGCGTTCGGGAGGCGGTAGAGATCGCCCGGCAGACAAAATCCGTGCTGGCCTTTGAGCCGGAAGTGAACAACGTGGTCAGCTCCGCCCGGAAGGCCCGGCAGATCTTGGATGAAGTGGGCTCTCCCTATCTCAAGGTCACCCTGGACGCCGCGAATCTGTTCCCCGCCGGAACCCTGCCGCGCATGACGGAGATTCTGCAGGAGGCGTTCTCCCTGGTGGGCAAGGACATCGTGCTGGCGCACGCAAAGGACCTGGATCATGACGGCGACGCGGGGCACAAGGCGGCTGGCGAGGGCCTTCTGGACTATAGCCTCTACCTGCGCCTGTTGCGCGACCAGGGCTTCAGCGGTCCGCTCCTGTTGCATGGATTGAGCCGGGCACAGGTGCCGGGGTGCCTGGCCTTCCTTGAGAAGAAGCTGGCGGGCCTTACAGGTTAGGCGGCTCGCTTACCCCCACCCAACCCGTATCCCGCATAGGCGAAAACTGCCGCCACCAGAGCGCTGTCCGCCAGCGGCACAGTGCTTCCGGTGGTTGGTGGCTGAGGCGAGAACCGCGGTCTCCGTGCCGTTCGAAAACGATTCGGGGCCGCTCCAGTTGCGGGCCGGCGATCAAGGGAGACGGTGGGCCGTCCGATGAAAGCGTCTCCAGAGCAGGTAAGCAGTTAGGGTCTTGGCGTCTCCCAGTTCGCCTTCAGCGGCCATGCGGTCGAGTTGGCGAGGGGTGAACCAGCCGGGTTCCAGGTCCTCATCCTCCTGGATGCGGCGTTTGCCCTGGGTGAGTCCGGTGGCGAGGTAGAGATGAATGATCTCTGAGGTGTAGCCGGGGCTGGCGAGAATTGCGCCCAGAGAGGTCCAACTCTTGGCCCGGTAACCGGTCTCCTCGATCAGTTCCCGCTTGGCCGCCCTGAGGGGATTTTCACCCGGGTCAAGCCGGCCCGCCGGCAGCTCCCACACGTAGTCCCGCACGGCCCAACGATGCTGGCGCACCAGGAGCAGTCGCCCCCGGTGGTCCACGGGAGCCACGGCGGCGCCCCCGGAGTGGTTCACGATAAACCGTTCTGCCGGGCGTGAGGCGGAGTCCTCAATGCGGTCGTGGAACACGTTGAAAACCGGTGTGGATATCAGCTTCCGGGAGTGAATGACCTTCATCTGTTCTTTTCAGGGTATGATTTTCTGAACCGTGAGATGGGGAACCTGCGTCCATTGAATACACAAATGCGAGCCCTCGTTCTGTTGTTGGCCGCCGCCGCCCTTCCTGCCCAGACACCGCAGGAGATCGTCCGCCGGGCGTTGGAACTTTATGAAAAGAATCAGCGAGCACTGCAGGACTATGCCTTTTCCATGTCCAGCGAGCGCCGGCAATTCGAGTCCAACGGCGGCCTCAAGTCGAAATCGAGCCTGAAAACGGTGCGGGACGTCGTCGACGGCACCTTCATGACCCGGGTGGTGGAGCGCGACGGGGCGCCGGTTCCCAAGGATGAACTGGATCTGCAACTTGCCAAGCATCGCGAATGGGAGGCCGAACAGGCCAAGTTGGCGCCGGCGGAGCGGGCCAAACAAGCGGAGGAACGAACCCGGCGGCGGCTTCGTGAACTTGAGTTTCTGAAGGAGATGCCGGATGCGCTCACCTACACGCCCTTGCCCATCGAGCGTGTGGGAGGGCGCGAGACGCTGGTGTTCCAGATGGCTCCCAAACCGGGCTACCGGGCCAAGAGCACCCAGGCGCGGGTGTTTGAGAAGACGCGCGGCAAGCTGTGGATCGACCGGGCGGATGGCCAGTTCCGGAAGATGGAAGCCGAGGTATTCGACACGGTCTCGGTGGGCGGATTTCTGGCGCGGATCGCCAAGGGCACTCAGTTCATGCTCACGCGGATGCCGGTGGCCCCGGGGGTCTGGATGCTGGAACACCAGTTGATCCGGTTCGACGTCAAGATTCTGCTGGTGAAGACGGTGAAGTCCGAATCCGAGATGCGGTATGCCGGATACCGCCTGGCTCGCATGCCCAGCTAAGCGATATGGGCGCCACGCGTCTGGACGTGGACCGAGTAGAGGGATTGGCTGGCGGTCATGAAGAGGCGGTTGCGCCGGGGTCCGCCGAAGCAAACGTTGGCGCAGGTTTCAGGCAACCGGATCATGCCAATGCGCTCGCCTGAGGGATGTACGATCTGAACCCCGGGGCGCGCTCCGCACCAAAGGTTGCCATCGGCATCGCAACGGATGCCGTCGGCCGCGCTGGGGGCGCCGGTGCCGGGAATGTCGAGCAGAATGAATCGCCGCGTGTTGCGCAGCGTAACGCCATCCACGTCCCACACCTTCAAGTCGCGACCCTGCGCGCCGGTATCGGCGATGTAGAGGCGCTTGTAGTCCGGGGAGAAGCAGATGCCGTTGGGCGCGCTGACTTCATCGGTGACCTTGGTCACGCGGCCGGAGGCCGGATCAACCCGGTAGACCGCTTCCTTCAATTCCTTTGCCGCCTTGTAGCCTTCATAGTTTCCGTTGATGCCGTAGGGCGGGTCCGTGAACCAGATGGAGCCGTCCGGGTGGACCACCAGATCGTTCGGTGAGTTGAGCGGCTTGCCCTCGAAGTGGCTGGCGATGGTGGTGACCGTCCCATCGGGTTCGTACCGAGCCACGCGGCGGGCGCCGTGTTCGCAGGAAAGCTGGCGGCCCTGATAGTCGAAGGTATTGCCGTTGCTGTAGTTGGCGGGATTGCGGAAGACGGTGACGCGGTTGTCGTCTTCGATCCAGCGCAGTTGCACGTTGGCCGGGATGTCGCTCCAGACAAGATACTTGCCGACGCCGTTCCAGGCTGGCCCTTCGGCCCAGGAGGTTCCAATGTGGAGCCGCTTGATGGAGGTGTTGCCGATGATGTAGGGCCGGAAGCGGGGGTCGAGCGCGACGATGTCGGGGTCCGGGTATTGGATGGGCTGCTTTCCGCTCCAGTCGCGTGGCGTGGGGACCGGGGAGACAGCTGGCGGCTGCTGCGCGGCGAGAGAGCCGGCGAGGGCGCCGAGGGCGGCGCGGCGGGTGAGGATTTGGTTGGCCATCATGTCTACCTATACCGCAGGCCCCCTGCTTGGTGCAGGTGGAGCGTTAGCCGCACTTCCCGGAAAAATGTTCTCGTGCCACCCAAGTTTTTTCCGGCAGCGATGAAACGAGGCGAAGAGTCAGTGCACTATTGAAGGGAAGCGATCAGGCTAAAGAAGCCGGCCGCTCCAGGCAACCAGACAGTTCGGCTTCGGTTCCGCGGACGGAGTTTACCCCATGAAGTGTATTCGCCTCAGGCACCAGTTCCTTCTCAACCAAGTACACCATGCCCGCCGGCGAGAACATGTTCCTAGGATTTGTCATGCCAAACCGAACCTGCTCGACGGCACGACGTCCGGCTCCACTGCATCGCGATGGTCCACAAGACCAGATTGCTCTTCACCTTCGAGTGCCCCATGACTGGCGGTGCCCGAAACGTGGTCCTGGATCTGGGAGCATTCAGCGCCGGCCAAACGCTGGAACTGACCTTCGTGGTTCGGCTGGATGCGAACTCCCGCGACAAGTGTTGCAGGAAGAAAGTGGACGTGGGGACGAGTTGTTCTGTTCCAGCGCAACCGCGACGGTGAGTTGGGATGGCACAGCGACCCTGGCGTCCCTCTACACCGGTAAGGTGATGCCGTAAGCGAGCACCCACGCTCGGAGGCACGGACCCCACCCGGCGGACAACCGCCCGGGTGGGGTTCGTGTTTCCAGGGCAGTTTGTGACGAGCTTACGGACTTTGCCAGCCGGGTATACTGGCCTCTATCGGAATGGCTCTGTGGATCCTGATTTTGTTGGCGCAGCCTCGCGATGCCGAGGCGTGGCAGCGGCTGGGTCTGGAACAGCACCTTCGGAACGATTTTCCCGGGGCGATCCGGTCCTTTGAACAGGCCCTGAAGTTGAATCCGGCGCTATGGACTTCGGACCTGTTCCTGGGCATTGGCTACTACCGCACGAATCGGTTCACCGAAGCGCTGGTGTGTCTCGAGCGCGCCCACGGGCGGGCTTCGGGGCAGGGCTTGGACGAAGCTGGCTACTGGCTGGGGGCGGCGCGGATCGCACTGGGGAAGACACTGGCCGGGTTGCAAGCCCTGGAAGAGCTGCTGGCCCGCCGGCCGGGGCACGTGGACGCCCTGGAGTTGGCTGCCAGGACGTACGGCGACCACGCTTCCGCCCTGTGGAATCATGTGGCGGAGCACCGGTTCGACTCGGCTGCCGGCTATCAGATTCACGGGTACGCTCTTGAGGCCGAGGGCAATCGCGCCGGAGCGCAGGAGTACTTCGAGAAGTCGAAGCGTCTGGCGCCGCGGCGTGCCGGACCGGGCCGCGAGTTGGGCCGGTTGAACGGGGACCGGGCGATGCTGGAAGCGGAATTGAAGCTGGCGCCGGCCGATGCACGGGCGCATCACCTGGCGGGTTTGATGGCGGCGGGCGCCGGGGACTGGGATGTGGCGGTGGCACGGCTGCGTGTGGCCATGGCTTGGTATTCCTGGGATGCCGAGCCGCCGATCGCGCTGGCCAGCGTACTGCTGGGCCGCGGGCAGGCGGCGGAAGCGGCCGCGGCGGCAGCGCAAGCCGTTGAAGCGGATCCGGCCTCCGAGGCGGCGCATGAACTGCTGGTTACGGCGCTTTCGGCGGCGGGCCAGCCGGCGCAGGCGGAGCGGGAGCGCGCCCGGTGGACCGCCTGGCAAGAATCGCGGCGTGCTGGCGCAGTTCCCGCTGCGCCTCGGCCGTGAGACCCAGATCACGATAGAGCGTGCCAAGAAGAAAGTGGATCTGATCGTCGGTGGGGTATGCCTTGGCGGTGAGCTCGAAGACCCGCCGGGCATCGGCGGCGCGGCCCACCTTACGGTAGGCTTTGCCCAACTCCCGGCCGGGTTCGGCGGTGCCCGGGATCGCGGCGGCGGCGCGTTCTAAGGGCGCAATGGCCGGTTCGGCCTCATCGCGCGCCAACAGGACCTGGCCCAGGCGCAGGTTCGCCATGCCGTGATGGGGACTGAGCCGCAGTTCGGTACGCAGGGCTTCAAGCGCGGCGTCGAGCTCACGGCGGCGCCAGAGAAGGGCCCCGATGCGGTAGTGGATGCCGGGGCGCGCGGGTTGGCGGCGGGCCGCTTCCCGGTACAGGCGCAGGGCCTCGTCCGGCTGGCCGGTACGCTCCAGATTCGAGCCGGTGATTTCGAGAACCGCGGCGGAATCGGGGGCTTGGCGATGGAGCGCGGCGAGGCGGCGTGAGGCGAGGTCCCGCAGGATCTCGCCCGCACGGAAGCGGATCTCCTCATCGGGCTGGCCGGCGAGGGCGGTTTCAAGCTCCGCCAATGCCTCCGCTGTGCGTTGTTGCTCGATCAGGGTGCGGGCCAGATAAAGGCGAGCCTGGCGGGTGGCGATGAGGCGGAAGGCTCGCTCAGCGGCGGGGAAGTCGCGTTGTTCGAACAGAGCGCGGGCACGCGCCAGGGGATCGGCAGCCTGACTGACAAGAAGAAGTGCGAGCGTGGCCAGCATGTCCCGTGTGGGTATTTTCTCACCCTGGTCAAGGGCGATACAGTGGTGGGGTGACGAAAGGACTCCTGTGGCTGGCAGTGGCGGCGCTGGTGCGTGCCCAGGATGCGGGCGCGCTGGCAGCCCGGGCCGGAAAGCTGGCCGCCGAGGAGAAGTTCACCGAGGCAGTTCCACTGCTTGAGCGCGCCTTGAAGCTTGAGCCCACGAACTCCGAGGTACGCTACCGGTTGGGATATGCGCAGTTCCGTCTGAAGCAGTATCCGGCGGCGCGCGGGCATTTTCTGGCCGTGGTGCGGGCGGCCCCTCCGGCTCACTACTCGCGCTATTTTCTGGGGCGGATCGCGCTGGCGGAGAACAAGCCCGCCGAGGCGGTGACGTGGCTGGAACCGGTGCGTGTGATGGATTCGGCCTCGCAACTGGCGGCGGCGTATGCGGCGGCGGGCCAGCCTTTGAAAGCCGTGCCCCTGCTTTCGACGGCCTTGGGCGCCGAGCCCTGGGACAGCAATCTGCACTACCGGCTGGGACGTTTGCGCCAGCAACTGGGACAGGCGGAACTGGCGCGCGAATCGCTGGAGACGGCGGCCCGGCTGAAGGACGCGAATCGCGAAGATGTGGAGATTCTAATCGCCGTGGCCAAGGCGATTGAGGGGCGGCGGGCGGAGGAAGCACGCGCACTGGGGGAGAAGATCGCTGCGCGCGCCCAGCCGGAACCTGATTCGCTGGTGGCGTTGGGTGTGCTGTTCGGCGGCGCGGGGCTGGAAGGCGATGCCGTCCGGATCTTTGCCGCGGCGGTCGAGCGCAAGCCGGAACACTTTCAGGCTCAACACAATCTGGGTCTTGCGCTGCTGCGCGGGGGGCGGACCCAACAGGCTCTGCCTGCGTTGCGGGAAGCGGTTCGACTGCTGCCGCAGTCCGTGGAGGCGAACCTGGCGCACGGCCTGGCGGCGGTGATGAATCAGCAGTATGGAGAAGCGGTTCCATCGCTTGAGCGCGTCTGGCAGGCGGGCGATGTGTCGCCGCGCGCGGCGAGCCTGTACGCCACTGCCCTGCTGCGCACTGGCGAGGCGGCGCGCGCGGCCGCGATTCTCAAGACGGCGGCGGCCGGGGCGGGCGCCGATCTGAACACGCATCTGCTGCGGTTGGAAGCGTTGAACGCCTCGCATGATTCCGCGGGCGCGCTGGAGGCGGCCCTGGAGGCGGCGCGTGCTTTCCCGGCGGAGCCCCGGGCGGCGATGGCCGCCGCGCAGCAGTTGGCGCGGGCGGGCCGGTATCGGGAGGCGCAACCCCAGTTCGAACGCGTGACGGCCCGCGACGCCGCCAACGTGGAGGCCGCGCTGGGGCTGGGCGATTGTCTCCAAAAGACCGGGCAGCACGAAGCGGCGTTGCCGAGATATCGCGCCGCGATGAACGGGCAGGGGACTTCACTGGCGGCCCGGCTGGGACTGGCCCGCAGTCTGGTGGCGTTGCGGCGGCTGGCTGAAAGCAGGGACGTGATCGAGGAGGCGCTGCGGCTGCATCCGGACGATGCGGCGCTCAAGATTGAACAGGCCCGTGTGCGGGCGCGGCTGGCAGCGGCTCCATGACGAAAGGCTGCTCCATGAGAAGCGCGCCATGAAGTGGTGGTTGATGCTGCTGCCGGCCGCGGTGGCCGGTCCACTGTTTGAGGATGTCACCCGCCCGGCGGGCCTTGACAGCGTGATCGTCTCCGGCGGGGCCAGAAAGAATTACGTCCTCGAAGTGAATGGAAGCGGTGTGTGCTGGCTCGATTTCGACCGCGATGGCTGGTTGGACTTGTATCTGGTCAACGGCGCAAGCCTGGCGGAGTTGCAAGGGAAAGCGAAGCGCACGGCGGTGAATCATCTGTACCGGAACAACCGGAACGGCACGTTCACCGATGTGACGGCCAAAGCAGGCGTGGAAGGGCGCGGTTGGGGTTTCGGATGCGTCGCCGCCGACTACGATGGCGATGGGGCAGTGGATCTGCTGGTGACCAACTTCGGTCCCAATGTCCTGTACCGGAACCGGGGCGACGGCACATTTGAGGATGCCACGGCGAAGGCAGGCGTGGCGGGCGGCACCGTCTGGCACGCCGGCGCGGCGTTCGGAGACTATGACGGGGATGGCGATCTGGATCTGTTTGTGCCGGGATACCTGGATTTCGATGCGGTGAAGCCGGAGTTCAAGACCTGCGAGTACAAGGGGCTCACCGTGCACGCCTGTGGACCGCTGGGGTATCGCGGGGCGCCGGATGCGCTGTACCGCAATCGCGGCGATGGGACGTTCGAGGACGTCACGGAAGCGGCGGGCGTGGCGGACAAACCGCTCTACTTCGGATTTCAGGCGGTGTTCGAGGACTTCGACAACGACGGCCGGCCGGACCTGTTCGTGGGCAACGATTCGAACCCGAACTATCTCTACCGCAACCGCGGCAACGGGACCTTCGAGGAGGTTGGCGCGGCGGCCGGCGTGGCGTTCTCCGCCGACGGCAAGGAGATGTCGAGCATGGGGGTCGCGGTGGCGGACTATGACGGCGACGGATGGATGGATATCTTCGTGACGACATTTTCCGACGACAACTACATTCTGTTCCACAACGACGGGAAGGGTCTGTTTTCCGACGTCTCCTACGAGGCGGGCGTGGGTGAGGCAACGGTTCCGTTCCTTGGCTGGGGAGCCTTGTTTTTCGACCAGGATAATGACGGCTTGCCCGATCTGTTCTGCGCCAACGGGCACGTGTATCCGGAAGTGGATGGGGGGAAAGCGGACGCGGGCCGGCGCGAGACCTACCGCCAGCCGTTGCAGCTTTTCCGGAATCGCGGCGGCGGCCGGTTTGAGGAAGACCGGGCGGCGCGCGCGCTGGGCAACCATCCGGCCAGGGGGGCGGCGGCCGGCGATTTCGACAACGATGGCCGGGTGGACGTGGCGGTGTCCATGATGGACGCGCGGCCGGTGCTGTTGCGCAACACGGCGGCGGGCGGGAACTGGCTGCGGGTCAAGCTTGCGGGGGCCGGACCGAACACGGCGGCGGTGGGGGCGCGGGTCCGGGTGACGGCGGGTGGACGGACACAGATGGCCGCGGTGCGCGCGGGTGAGAGTTATCTGTCGTCGAACGACCCGCGGCTGCATTTCGGGTTGGGACAGGCCTCGGCCGCGGAGGTGGAAGTGGAAGTGCGGTGGCCTTCGGGCAAGCTACAGAAGGTCGCGGCGAAAGCGAACCGGGAGATTGAGATTCGCGAAGTGCGTTGATTTACCGCGGCAAGGGCCTGTCCCCCATGGATGTCCGCGCAGGAGCCGTGCGCGGGCTAGCGCAGTTGAAGCTCTACCCGTCCGATCGTTAGAATGCCAGGGCCGCTTCCAGAAACGGGTCTTCCTCGCGCGCGAACGCAGCCCATGTCCACGGCACCACGACGTCAGGCATCAAGCTATCGTTTTCGGCCTGCGGCCGCCCGCTCCAAAACCTGGTCGAATACTGTGCACGAAGCCCCGCGCTCGCCAGGGTAATGCCAACCACCTGGCCAAAGTGCGCCGGCTTGCCGCCGGTCGGTTCACCCAGCAGAGTGTAGCCGGCCGACCAAAGATCCTGGGCGGCGAAGAGGCCGGATGAAAACGTCTGCCGCCCGGTGATGGCGATCTTCTTCAACGACGTTGGCAGGCGCGGCAGCAACCGCGCCAGCACCGCCGAGTCGCCGCCGGTGTTGTTGCGCACGTCGACGATGAACCGCTCCACCGGGTTCGCCGCCAGCGCAGACTCCAGTTCCTGTTTGAACTTTGCCGCCGGGAGCACCGGCATCTCGGCGCACACGTTGTATTTGAAATAGATCGCACGGCTCGCCGGCAGGTACGTGAACCAGTAATAGACCGACAAAGACCGGGCCCACAGCGGAAACTTAGGCTGCGCATTGATTGGCGCGCCCCACACGGTGCCGGGACCGCTGGGGATCGGAAACTCTCCGTTGATGGTGATCCAACCGCGCGTCTTCTCCACGCCCACGGCGCGCAAGATCTCCGGACTGGCCAGATAACTTGCCACCTGCGATCGAAACCACCACTCGTTCTCATGGGAGACAAACGGTCGAACCTTTTCGATCACCTCTTCGATCGGTGTGTCGTCGATTTTCCTGATCACAGTGCCTGCAAGATCCGGAAACTCCGCCGGTGCCGCCGTGATGACCCATCCCTCCTCGAACCAGGCAACCCGAATCTGACAAAACGTGAACAGCGTGCTCGACCGCAGGTTGAGGAATGTGTGCCCGTCGCGGGCCAGAGCTAGTATCCTGGCCAACTCCATCGCCAGTTCGACATCCGTCGCCGCCGGCACCTTCTCACGCAGCGCCCCGATGGCGCGGTCCCATTCCTCCTTCGGCGTCTGCGTGGAGGGATTCGGATGCCGGGATTGCACCGTCGTGAACAGCAGGTCGATATCTGACCGCCAGCGATCCTCTCGAGTTGTTTGCGCGAGTAACGGAATCGCCGCGAGAACAACCAGCAGCCGCATACCTAATTGTAGGCTCGGCCCAGGGTTTTTGGAGGGTCTGCGGGCGGCGGCGGACGCGAACCGCGAGCATGGGATTCGTGAAGCGCGTTAATCGCGGCTACTTGAACATCCGGAACAGGCGCGTCAGCGGGTCGAAGTACCGGTCGACCACGCGTTCCTTGAGCGGGATGATGGCGTTTTCGGTGATGGTGATGTGTTCCGGGCAGACCTGGCGGCAGCAGGTGGTGATGTTGCAGTAGCCGATGCCGTCGGTTTCCTTGAGATCGGGCACCCGGTCCTCGGTGTCGAGCGGGTGCATCTCAAGCGCCGCGGTATAAACGAAAAAGCGGGGTCCGATGAACTCATCGTGCTTGGTGTGTTCGCGCAGCACGTGACAGACGTCCTGGCAGAGGAAGCATTCAATGCACTTGCGGAACTCCTGGACGCGGTCCACATCGGCCTGTTGCATGCGCCAGGTGCCGTCGGCGGCGTCGGGCTTGCGGGGCTTGAAGGGCTTGATTCGCTTTTTGACTTCGTAGTTCCAGGAGACGTCCGTGACCAGATCCTTGATGGGAGGGAAGGAGTGCATGGGCTCGATGGTCACCGGTTCATCGAGCGGCAGGGAATTCATGCGCGTCATGCACATCAGCCGCGGCAGGCCATTGATTTCGGCGGAACAAGACCCGCACTTGCCCGCCTTGCAGTTCCAGCGCACGGCAAGATCATTCGCCTGTTCAGCCTGAATCTTGTGCACGGCATCCAGCACCACCATGCCATCGTCGATCCCGGTGGTGTACGTGCGGAAATCGCCGCCCTTGCCGTCGCCGCGCCAGATTCTGAATTCCACGTTGCGCATGGCTTACTTCATCTCCTCGATGATCTGCTTGAGTTCGTCCGGCATGGGCGGAATGGGCCGCTTTTCGACCGTCATGCCGCCGCCGTCCTGGCGCGTGATCAGGTTGTACTTGGCCCACTCGGGGTCCTTGGACTGGAAGTCCTCGCGGAACTGCGCACCGCGGCTCTCCTGGCGGAGCACGGCGCAGCGGGCGATGGCTTCGGAGACCGTGAGCAGGTTTCGCAGGTCCATGGCGGCGTGCCAGCCGCCGTTATAGATGCGGGAACCGGCCACGCCGGCGCGTTCGGCGCGCTCTTTCAGCCGCCCAACCACCTCGATGGCTTCCTTCATCTCGCTTTCGACACGGACGATGCCCACCAGTTCCTGCATCTTTTCCTGAAGCTCGTACTGGATGGCGTAGGGATTCTCGCCGGACGCGCCGCGCTCAAGCGGCGCCAGCGCGCGGGCCCGTTCGGCTTCCACCTGGCCGTTATCGACAGCGCCCTGGCCGTTCTTGCGGGCAAACTCGGCGGCGTACTCGCCGGCGCGTTTGCCGAACACCAGCAGATCCGAAAGTGAGTTGCCGCCCAGGCGGTTCGCTCCATGGAGACCGGCAGCCACTTCGCCGGCCGCGAACAGACCGGGGACCGTGGACATCTGGGAATCGCCATCCACGCGAATGCCGCCCATGATGTAGTGCGTCGTGGGCCCCACTTCCATCGGCTCCCTGGTGATGTCGATACCCGCCAGTTCCTTGAACTGGTGGTACATGCTGGGCAGCTTCTTGCGGATGTGATCCTCCGCCTTGGGAATGTACTTCTTGATCCAGGCGATGTCGAGGAAAACACCGCCGTGCGGGCTGCCGCGGCCGGCCTTCACTTCGCGGTTGATGCAGCGCGCCACGTGATCGCGCGTGAGGAGTTCCGGGGGGCGACGGGCACTCTTATCGCCCTGCACGTAACGCCAGCCTTCCTCTTCGCTGTCCGACGTCTGGTTCTTGTAGAGATCAGGGATGTCGTCGAACATGAACCGGTGGCCGTCCTTGTTCTTGAGAATGCCGCCTTCGCCTCGGACGCCTTCGGTGACCAGGATGCCGCGAACGCTGGGGGGCCAAACCATGCCGGTGGGATGGAACTGAACGAACTCCATGTCCATCAGGTCGGCGCCGGCGCGGTAGGCAAGCGACTGCCCGTCGCCCGAATACTCCCAGCTGTTCGAGGTGATCTTGAAGGCCCGTCCCACTCCGCCCGTGGCCATGACAATGGCTTTGGCTTTCCAGATGACGAACTCGCCGTTGTTGCGCTCGTAGCCGAACGCGCCCGCCACACGGCCGCCATCCATCAGAATGCTGAGCACGGTGCATTCCATGTGGACATCCATGCCTTGATGGATGCCGTGATCCTGGAGGGTCCGGATCATTTCAAGGCCGGTGCGATCGCCCACGTGCGCCAGACGGGGATAGCGGTGGCCGCCGAAGTTGCGCTGCAGGATGCGGCCGTCGGAGGTGCGGTCAAAGAGCGCGCCCCAGGCTTCTAGTTCACGGGCCCTATCCGGCGCCTCCCTGGCGTGCAGTTCCGCCATCCGCCAGTTGTTCAGGTACTGGCCGCCACGCATGGTGTCGGAGAAGTGGACGCGCCAATTGTCGCGGTCGTCCACATTGGCCATGGCCGCCGCCATACCGCCTTCCGCCATGACGGTGTGGGCCTTGCCCAGGAGAGACTTGCAGATCACTCCGGTGCGCACGCCGGAGTTCGCGGCTTCAATGGCGGCTCGGAGCCCTGCGCCACCGGCGCCAATGACGAGCACGTCGTAGGAGTACGTCTTCACGTCGGGCATGTCTTAGAAGAACCTCACGTCGGTGAAGATGCCCATCGAGCAGAGCCTGACATAGATGTCGGCAAAGCCCACGGAGATCAGGCTGGCCCACGCGAACTTCTTGTGATTGCCATTGAGCTTGCTGGTGAATTGATAGAGAGCATGCCGGATGGGTGAATCGCTCACCACGTCGAGCCCTCCGCCACACAGGTGCCGGGAGCAGTGGCAGCCGAGCGTGTAGCAGGACAGCAGGCAGGCATTGACGGTGAGGATTACCGTCCCCAGGCCCACGCCGAAGCCGTCGTCGAACTGCGTGGCTTTGATGGCGTCCCAGCCCAGCACCACAATGAACAACAGCGCAATGTAGAAAACATAGCGGTGCAGGTTGTGGAGAACCAGCGGCAGAGTCTTCTCGCCCAGATAGGTGTTGCGGGGTTCGCCCACGGCGCAGGCCGGCGGATCGGCCCAGAAAGCCTTGTAATACGCGCCGCGGTAGTAGTAGCAGGTGAAGCGGAACAATCCCGGGGCCCAAAGGATCAGCAGTGCGGGCGAAAAGGGCATCCAATCGGGGAACCACGCGGGTTTGGGGCCGAACCAGGAATGGGCTGAATCGCCAAAGATCTCGGGCGAATAGAACGGCGACAGATAGGGTCCATGGGTGTAGTGGTTGCCTTGGAACGCCGCCCAGGTGCCGTAAACGATGAACGCGCCGAGTCCCAGAAAGACCAGCAGGGACTCGCCCCACCAGGCGTCGCGGCGTGAGGTCTGGCCGAACCGGCCGTTTTTCCAGATCAGGTCAACGGATGCCATAAGTGTTTGTTTTCCCGAGCTTTGCGGGACGGTGGCGGTCTCACCAAAGAGCGGCCCGGCAATCCAGGGGGAAAGTCCAAGATAACACGCCCGTCCTGTCTTAGTCTCAGCCTGAGTCAGGGGCGGTGACTCAAGCCGAATCACGGAGGCGGCGGAAGGGCGGCATCAGTGCCAATAAAATGCCGTGAAAACAACAAGATACGTAATGGCAACCCAGATGCTTCAAGGGCTGCGATCCAGCGTGGCGGCGCCGGAGATGGGAGGGCCCGGCGATGGTGCTCCCGAACTTGAGGCATTCGAGGAGTTGGCGGCACATGACAAGAGGGACAGCGGCAGCACGGGCGAAGAAGATCGAGGTAAAGGCTCCACGGAGTACCGACCTGCGGGATCAACTGGTGGTGAAACACCTTCCATTGGTGAAAGCCATTGCAGTGCGGGTACATGAAAACCTGCCGGTTCACGTGGACCTGGACGATCTGGCCCATGCCGGTGTGATGGGGCTCTTCGATGCGGCGTCGAAGTATAACCCCGACAAGAAAGTGAACTTTTCCAGCTACGCCAAGCATAGGATCAAGGGAGCGATCCTGGACAGCCTGCGGCAGCTTGACTGGGCATCGCGCGATCTGCGGCGGCGTCACAAGCAGGTTGAATCGGCCACGCGCGAGCTTTCGATGATGCTGCACAGGCAGCCCACCGAGGAGGAGGTGGCGGCGAAGCTTGGGCTGGACCTTGAGAAGTGGCGCCATCTGATGCTTGACCTGCGGAACGGCGGTCTGGTCTCGGCATCCACGCGTACCGGCGACGGCGAGGATTTGCCCGCCCCCGACTTCCCGACTACGCCGGATTCGCACCCCGACGCGGTGTGCGCGCGAAGTGAAATGCGGTCCCTGCTGGCGCTGGCGGTGCATACGTTGCCGGAGCGGTATCAGAAGGTGGTGCACCTCTACTACGACCGGGATCTCACCATGAAGGAGATCGGCTCCATGATGGGAATCAATGAGAGCCGGGTGTCACAGATCCACAAGCTGGCGCTGGAAAAGATGGCTGTGGCCCTCCAGGATCAGGGCGTGAGTTCGGTGCGCGCCTTCGCCTAGGAACTTGTTGAAAAACTCCTGATCGAGCCCATTCCCTCTCGGAACATTTCGGGCGATGATTGTTGTATGCGCGGCGACGATCAGCAGCAGTCCGGGATGTTCAGCTACGTGACTCTGGAGG
>VFZY01000107.1 GCA_016870915.1 Acidobacteriota bacterium
ACTCTGATTGGCTACACTCTGTCATAGGGGAAAGCCGCTCCTCTCTTCGCACAACTTTTACTAGAAAAATCAGTTATGCCAGAGAATGCGGCTTTCCGCTACACTTCCCGTGAGAAAAACGGGCTAGGACCATGACACCGCAGCCCATCGATGTTCCGGCTCTTCCGCCGAACAACACCACCTACTCCCAGGCGGTCCGCATGGGCGGCCTGATCTTCGTCTCCGGCCAACTGGGTGTCGATCCCTCCACCGGCAGGCTGGCGCCCGGAGGCATCGCGGGCGAAACGCGGCAGGCCATCGCGAACCTGCGAACCGTTCTTGAAGCCGCGGGCTCAGGTCTGGATCGCGTGGCCCGCGTGAACATCTTCATCACACGGTTCGACGGCCTGGCCGCGATGAACGAAGTCTACGCGCCGGCGTTTCCGCACCGGCCCGCCAAGACCACTGTCGAGGTGTCGCGTCTGGACAAGGGCGCGATGATCGAAATGGAAGTGATCGCCGCCGCCCCGGTAGAATAGACCCGATGGCAACCAACGAATTCACCGGCCGCCGGGCCCTGATCACCGGCGCATCGCGAGGCATTGGACGGGCCACGGCGTTGGCCTTGGCTCGCGCCGGCGTGGCGCACGTGGCGATTCACTACAACTCCTACGGCCAGGGCGCTGAGGAGACACTGGCGGACCTGGCCGCGCTCGGCGTCACCACGTCCAGCTTTCAGGCGGATCTCACCACCACGGAAGGCATTCAGAGCCTGACCAGCGGCGTGAAGGCTTCGGGCGAACAGTTCGACATCCTGGTGAACAATGCCGGCTCGCTGCTTCAACGCAGCGGCCTGGCCGGCTATTCCGAAGACCTGTTTGACCGGATGATCAACCTCAATGTGAAGAGCTGCTGGTTCCTCAGCCAGGCGGTGGCGCCCGGCATGATTGAGCGGCGCAGCGGGCAGATCATCCATGTCAGCTCGATTGCCGCCCGCAACGGCGGCGGCCCGGGCGCCACGGTCTACGCTTCCTGCAAGGGCTTCATCTCCACCATGACCAAAGGGATGGCCAAGGAGCTGGCCCCGCACGGCGTACGCGTCAACGCGGTGAGCCCCGGCACGGTGGACAACCACTTTCACGAGGTCTTCACCACGCAGGCCACCCTGGACTCGATGCGCGCGGCGACTCCGGCTGGCGCACTGGGCACCAATGAAGAGATCGCCGACACGGTGGTCTTCCTTTGCTCGAACGCGGCGCGGTTCATCTACGGCCAGACCATTGAGATCAATGGCGGCCTGTTCATGATCTGATCAGCGCCCGGCCTGCTCCAGCAGAAACTTGCCGCCGCTGGCATGGCGGACGCGGATGCTATCGCGCCCAAGCACCTTTTCGATGCGCGGCAGGGAAGGGCCTTCCACCAGAAGATAGTGCCGGCCGGCGCCGCGCCAAACCCGCGGCAGGTCCGCGTCCGTCAGGAACACGTTGGGAGCGCCCGGCGCGTGGGAGCCATACTCCAGGTTGTTCACGCGCCCGTTCAGCAGCAGAACGCGCCGGTTGGTGTAGAAGACGACGCTTGAGAACGTGTAGTACTGGTTGTCCAGGATCACGGTGCCGGGAGGAGCGGCGTCCACGGCGCGAGCCAGATCGCGCGAACCAAGATATGGATCGAAGCTCACCAGCGCCAGCCGGGCGGCGTGAAAGAACAGCGCCAGCATCACGGCGAAGAGCCAGGTCCGCTTCGATGCGAGCGATCCACAGGCAAAGGCAACAGCGGCAACCGCGAGCGGCAGTTTGAGATAAGCGAGCGACTGCAAGGTAAGATCGCCCATGTGGCCCAACGAGAGCGTGTAGGCCTCAGGATGATGCGTGAGGGCCTGCGCAATATCGCCCGGCGCCGGTGTGTTCCACACGGCGGCCGACAGCACCGCCGCGGCAAGCGCGCACACGGCGCAGATTCCGGCAGCGACCCGCGGGCCGGCTCGCACCCACGGCGGGGGACTCGCAATCGCCGCGCCCAGCAGCATGGCCAGCGCCGGATAGCACGGCAGGGAGTAATACTCCTGCGTGGTGGAGAAGGTGAAGAAGACCAGGATAAATCCGGTCCAGCAGATGGCCAGCAGGCGCGCGCGGGCGGCGCGTCCCTCGGGCTGTTTCCGGAACGCGGCCGGCAGCCACGCACTCCACGGGAACAGCCACAGCAGGTGGAACAGCCAGAAGGCCAGGCGAGGCACGGTGTTGTAGTCGCGCGGGTGGCGCATGTTCAGGAAACGGAAGACATGCTCGTTGAGGAAGTAGAACCAGAAGAAGCCGTGGTATTCGCCTGGCACGCTGCGCGGCGTGAAGTCGAAGTGGGGCGGATTCCGCAGTACGGCGAGCACGTGCCAGGGCGCGGCGATCGTGAGCGCGATCAGCAGGCCGGAGAACGGGTGCAATTTGCGCCAGGCGCTGAACTGGCGCGTCACGGCCAGGTAGAGCAGCGCGGCGGCGAGGGGAAACACGGCCGCGATCAATCCCTTGAGGAGCAAGCCCGCGCCGATGCAGGCGGCCATCACGGCGGCCCATAAGCGGGGGTGCGGTTCATCGGGATCCAGGGCTCGCAGGAAGCCCCACATCGCCAAGGTGATGGCGAGCGTGAGCAGGGCATCGGGAATGAGGATGCGCGTGAAGAGCCACAGGCCGATGGACGTCGAGAGCACAACGCCCGCCCACAAGCCCGCCGCCGGGCCGAAGGCCCAGGCGCCAAACCGCGCGGTGATCCAGCAGAGGGCCACCGTGGCTAGCGCCAGGGGCAGGCGGGCCGCCCAATCGCTGGCGCCGAAGACCTTGAACGAAACCGCCATCAGCCAGTAGACCAGCGGCGACTTCTCCAGATACGCCACTCCGTTCAACCGCGCCGTCACCCAGTCGCCGGAGTCCAGCATGTTGCGGGCAATCTGGGCCTGCACAGCGTCCACGTCGTCCATCAACCCGGGCGGAGCCACCGCCGTGCCAAGGAACACCAGCGAGGCTAGCAGAACGACGGTCAGTTCTTGGCGTACACCAAAGGCATGTTCGGCTCTGCGTCCGCCTGAATCTTCCACCTCTTCATCCACAGGAACAGGGTAACAAGGCCCCAGAGCGAGCAAGACGATGGCGGCCTGCGCGGCGAGTCATTGGAAGAGCCAGATGATGAGGAACCACGGAACGGGGTTATAAGGCCTCAGAGCTGATAGCCCAGATTGCATCGGCGCGCATGATGATTGACGAGCGCGGCCTGCACGGCGGGCGATTGCAAGATGAGGCGGCACCACGGGAACAGGGTAACGAGGCCAGAGCGTTGATACCCCAGACTGCGTCGGCGCGCAAGATGGTTGCCAATGGCGGGCTGCGCCGCGGGCCATTGGAAGACGCCAGACGAGGCGGACCATGGGAACAAGGTAACGAGGCCAGAGAGTTGATGGCCCCGATTGCGGCGGCGCGCCGGATCGCGGCCTGCGCGGCGGGCCATATGTCGAGGCTAGTAGAACGATGGTCAGTTGCTGGCGCAAGGCAAAGGTATGTTCCGCTCCGCGTTCGCCTGAATCTTCCACCTCTTCATCCACAGGAACAGGGTAACAAGGCCCCAGAGCGGATAGCCCAGATTGCGTCGGCGCGCAAGATGATCGCCGATCGCGGCCTGCACCGCCGGCCATTGGAAGACGCCGGTGGAGGACACGGAGCGTTCGTTGAGCGTATCGAGCAGCAGCGGCTTCAGCACGGTGCGGAACCAGAGGTGGGTGGGAATGTCGAAGCCCTCTTTGGGCCGGTTGAGAACGCAGGCCGGGAGCTTGTTCTTCATCAGCTCACGCACAACGAACTTCAACTGGCCGCCGCGGATCTTCAGATCTTCGGGTAGCGCCGCGGCGAACTCGACGATGCGATGATCCAGGAACGGCGGACGCACTTCGAGCGAGTGGGCCATGCTCATGCGGTCGCACTTATAGAGGATGTCGTCGGTGAGGTAGTAGCGCTGGTCGGCCCACAGGTGCCGGTTCAGCAGGCCCACTTGCCCGCTTTCGGCGGGCAGCCAGCGGTAAAGATCACCCGGTGTGGCGCGCGAGGGCGCGGCGAGCAGGCGCTGCTGTTCGGCGTGGGAGAAGCTGCCACCCCAATGCAGGTGCGATTCCGGTTCCGGCAGCAGCGAGCCTTCCAGGAACCGCCGGAGCTTGTAGTCAAGACCGATCTTCTCGTTCGAAGCCGGCCACACGCGCAGCGCGGCCAGCAGGCCCCGGCGCAGAGTGGCGGGAACGCGGCGCGCGAGGCGTGCATACCGGTCCGCCAGGTAGGTGGTGTAGCCGGCAAAGAGTTCGTCGGCGCCTTCGCCGCTCAAGGCCACGGTCACATGCCGGCGGCACATCTTCGAGAGGAACCAGACCGGCAGCGCGCCGGCGTCGGCGCTGGGCTCATCGGAGTGCCACGACATGGACTCAATGGCGCCGGCCAGATCCTGATCCGGGTTCAGGTCGAACTCATGATGATCGGTGCCGTAGTGCCGCGCCACCTCGCGGAAATAGCGGCTCTCATCGAAGCTGTGCCCCCGGAATGACACGGAGAACGTCTTCAGGCGCGGTACTTCCTGGGCCGCGTAGTGCAGGATGGTGCTTGAATCCAGTCCGCCGCTTGCCCACACACCGAGAGGAACATCCGACAGAAGATGCTCACGCACGGAACGCCGGAGCAGGGTGTCGAGTTCCGCCGTTGCGTCCTCCAGGCGCGTGGGCCGAGGCCAGAGCGCGTGGTTCCAGAAGCATTCGGTCCGGATGTTGCCGTCGCGCCACTCCAGAAAGTGGCCCGGGCGCAGCTTGGAAACGCTCTGAACCAGCGTGTACGGCGTGGGGATGTAGTTGAGCGAAAGGAAGTACGCGAGCCCATCGGGGTCGAGCGTTCGTGGAACCTCGGGGTGTTCCAGGATGGTCTTCAACTCGCTGCCGAAATAGATCTCACCGTGCAGGTGGGCATAGTAGAGAGGCTTGATTCCCAGGCGGTCGCGCGCCAGCATCAGGCGCCGCGAACGGGCATCCCAGATGGCGATGGCGAACATGCCGCGCAGGCGCCGGAAGCAGGCCGTGTCCCACTGGAGGAACGCCGCCAGAATGGTCTCGGTGTCGCAGCGGCTCTGGAAGCGGTGCCCCAGCGATTCCAGTTCCGTGCGCAGTTCGCCGTGATTGTAGACTTCCCCGTTGTAGACAATCACCGCGCCGCCGTCCGGTGAGGCGATGGGCTGGTCGCCGCCGGCCAGATCGAGAATCTTGAGCCGTGTGGCGCCCAGGGAGACCAGAGGCGATTCCCAGACGCCTTGTTGATCGGGTCCGCGATGGGTGATGGAGGCCGTCGAACGCCGGATGAGCGAGGGGTCAGGTGGCGTGGAACGATGGGTGAAGCCGGTGATTCCGCACACTAATCTTGATGGTATCAGGCGTTGATCGTATCAGGGCCGCCTCGCCATCACTCGTAGCGCAGCGCTTCGGCGGGCAGCACGCGCGCGGCGTTGCGCGCCGGGTAGAGCGTGGCGAGAAAGCTCACTGTGAGCGCGGCCGCGGAGACCCACAAGCCGTCCATCCAGCGGGTTTCAAAGGGCACAAAGCTGAGCGAATAGGCGGCCTCGTCCACCCGGATCCAGCGGCCGCGATCGGCGAAGTAGCAGAGCGCGTAGCCGGCTGCCAGTCCGATGGCGGTGCCCGCGGCGCCGATGATGAGGCCCTCCAGCATGAAGATGCGGCGGATCTGTCCTTCGCGCGCGCCCATGGCGGCAAGCAGTGCGATGTCGCGGTGCTTTTCCATCACCATCATCACGAGCGCGATGAGGATGTTGAGCGCGGCCACCAGTTGGATGAGCCCGATGGTCACCACGATCACGGTGCGTTCCAGGTTGAGGGCGGCAAGAAGCGCCTGATTCTGATCCATCCAGGTGGTGGCCGCCAGCTTGGGCCCGGCCGCGGCTTCGGCCAGACGGGCCACCTCCACGGCGCGGTGGATGTCGTCGAGCTTTAACTCCACGGCGTTCACCACGTCCGTCAGGTCGAGGATGCGTTGGGCTGTTTTGAGCGAGGTGAAGGTCCAGGTGGCGTCCAGTTCGTAGAAGCCCGATTCGAAGATGCCGGCGACGCGGAAGCGCACGTCGGTGGGGCGCGGCCCGAGCGGCGTCAATCGCGGCACGATCATGGTGAGGATGCCGCCCTGCATCATGCCGATGTTGCGGGCAAGCTTGGAGCCGATGACGATCGACGGCATGCGGTCCTCACGCAGCAGAGCATCCAGCGACCCCTGCTTCATGTGCTTCTGCAATTCCTGCCGCTGGCCGGGCGCGGTGAGGTCGATTCCCTTGATGTAGGTGTTCGAAGGCTGCACGGTGCCCGAGACAAGCACCGTTGAGTAGAGACCCGGCGAGGCGGAGACGACGTGCGGCAGCGCGGACAGTTTGCGCGAGAGTTCGCGCCAGCCGCTGATTCCCTGATCGGGCTCTTTTTCGAGAACGCTGACGTGGGCAGTGGCGCCCAGCAGTGTGCGCTGCAGCGTATTCCTGAAGCCGGCGTTGATGGCCAGGGCGATGATCAGCGCCATCACACCGGCCGCCACACCGAGGATGGAGATGACGGTGATCACCGAGATCACGGCCTGTTTGCGTTTGGCGCGGAGGTAACGCAGGGCGACAAAGAGTTCGAAGCGCTGAGACGGGGAGACCAAAGGGCCATTATCGCCCAGGCGGAGCGAGGCGCGGAGGGGCACGGAGAGCCATCGTATACTTGTAGTTACCCCAGACGGCGACGCACGGGGCCGATCCCTATTCAGACGGGATGAAGCCCTGGCGGCACAGTGAAGGAGACGCTCCCAAGACCCATGATCATGAAGTTTGGGGGGACCTCGGTTGAGTCCTCCAGCGCCATCGAACGCGTGGCCGGCATTGTCCGCGCCCGCCTGGAACACCGCCCCATTGTGGTGGTTTCAGCGATGGGAAAAACCACCAACAAGCTGCTGGCGATTGCCGCCGACGCGGTGGCCGGACGCCGCGCCGAGGCGATGACGCAGGTGGCGGCACTGCGGCAGTTCCATCTGGATGAAGCGTCGCAGTGGGGCGCCGCGGACGCGATCGCCGAGCATTTCGCGGAGCTTGCCGAACTGGCGGGCGGATTGGCCGCGCTGCGCGAGATGACGCCGCGCTCGGTGGATGCGATCTCCGCTTTTGGTGAACGTTTATCAAGCCTGATTGTCACGCGGGCATTCCAGCACATGGGCATGAATGCGGTGCATGCGGATTCCAGGCGCTACATCGTCACGGACTCGCGGCATACGCAGGCCGCGCCTCTGTACGGCCCAACCTATGAGCGCCTGGCCGCTCTGCCGCGCGGGGAAGTCACTGTGATGGGCGGTTTCATTGCCTCCACGGAGGAGGGCGTGACATCCACGCTGGGACGCGGCGGTTCCGATTTCACGGCGGCGATTGTGGGCGCGGGTGTCAACGCCAGCGAGATCCAGATCTGGACGGACGTGGATGGCATGCTCACCTGCGACCCGCGCATTGCCCCCGGCGGCCATCGTGTCAAGACCATCTCCTTCGCGGAGGCGGCTGAACTGGCGTATTTCGGCGCCAAGGTGCTGCACCCGGCCACCGTTGTGCCGGCCATCGAAAAGAACATTCCCGTGCTGATTCTCAACTCGCGCCGGCCGGAGGTGGAAGGCACGCGGATTGTCGCGGAGAATGTTGCCTGCGATAACGCGGCCAAGTCGATTGCCTGCAAGCGCGACATCACGATTGTCAACGTGGGATCGACCCGGATGCTGATGGCGCATGGATTTCTGCGCCGTATCTTCGAGGTCTTTGACCGTCATGAGACGCCGGTGGACATGGTGACCACGTCCGAGGTGAGCGTATCGCTCACCATCGACAACACGGCCCGGCTGGATGAGGTGACGGCTGAGTTGCGAGCCTTTGCTCATGTCGAGGTGGAGTCCGGCCAGGCGATTGTGTGCCTGGTGGGGGACAACATGCGATACACGCCGGGCGTGGCCAAGCGCATCTTTGGGGCGCTGGAGGCGGTGAACATTCGCATGATCTCGCAAGGGGCGTCGCGCCTCAACGTGAGTTTCGTGGTGGCGGAACGCGACCTGGCAAAGGCGGTAGAATCGCTTCACCGTGAGTTCTTCACGGAACTCGACCCCAGGGTATTCGATTGAACCTCGCATTGGTTGGCTACGGAAAGATGGGCCGGATGATCGACAGGCTGGCCGCGGAGCAGGGATGCAACGTTGTCCTGCGGCTGGACATCGATAACAACGCGCATGGCGAAGCGTTCACGGCGGAGAACTTCGCGGGCATCGACGCAGCCATTGAGTTCACGGCTCCGGGGACGGTGCTGGCCAATGTTGAGGCGCTGATGCGTTTGCGCGTGCCGACGGTGGTGGGGTCCACGGGCTGGCATGAGGAGACGGGCCGTGTGCGGCAGATGGTGGAGAGCAACGGCGGCACGCTGATCTGGAGCTCGAACTTTTCCGTGGGGGTCAACGTGTTCAACCGCCTGGTGGCCGAGGCGGCGCGCCTGATGGCGGGCGAAGAGAGCTATGAAGCGTGGGCGTGGGAGATCCATCACAGCCAGAAGAAAGACGCGCCATCGGGGACGCTGGTGCAGTTGGTGAAGCAGATGGAGCGCGCCGGCTATGCCCGTGGTGTGAACCAGAGCGCGAGCCGGGCGGGCGCGCATCCCGGCACCCATGAGATCGGTTTCGATTCGGCCGAGGACACCATTACGCTGCGGCACAGCGCGCGCGGGCGGGAGGGCTTTGCGCGCGGAGCGCTGCGAGCCGCCCGGCTGCTTCCGGGGCGCACGGGCATGCACGAGTTCAGCGACATTTTATTCGAGGCGAGGTAGGGTTCATGTTTACTGGATGCGGAACAGCGCTGGTGACGCCGTTTGCGGCGAACGGCGGGCTGGATGAGCCGGCGCTGGGGCGCCTGCTGCGGCGGCAGATCGAGGCGGGCATCGACTTTCTGGTGCCCTGCGGCACCACCGGGGAGAGCCCGACACTCAACCATGAAGAGCACCTTCGCGTGGTTGAGATCACGGTGGAGGAGGCGCGGCGCGGACCCAGGAAGGTGCCGGTTCTGGCGGGCGCGGGCGGCTACAACACCGCGGAGGTGATCCAGCTGGCCAGGGACCTGGAAGCGCTGGCGGTGGATGGTCTGCTTTCAGTGACGCCCTACTACAACAAGCCAACGCAGGAGGGCTTGTATCAGCACTACAAGGCGATCGCCGATGCGGTGCCGCTTCCGATCATGGTCTATAGCGTTCAGGGCCGCACCGGAATCAACGTCGAGCCGAAGACTCTGGCGCGTCTGGCGGGCATCGCGAACATTGTGGGGGTGAAGGAGGCCTCGGGCAATATCTCCCAAATGGCGCGCGTGGTGGCGAGCGTGCCGCGTGAGTTTCTGGTGCTCTCGGGCGACGATTCGATCACGCTGCCGCTGATGGCCTTGGGCGGCAAGGGCATCATCTCCGTTGTGTCGAACGAGATTCCAGCCGAGATGACGGCGCTGGCCCGGCTGTGCGCGGCGGGCGACTTCGCGGGCGCCCGCGCCATTCTGGAGCGGTATCTCGACCTGATGGAGGTGAACTTCGTCGAGGCGAACCCGATTCCGGTGAAGGCGGCGATGGCGATGATGGGCCTGCTGGAACCGGTATGGCGGCTGCCGATGTGCGCGCCGTCGGAGGCCAGTGTGTCAAGGATTCGGGCGACGCTTGCGGGTGTGGGCCTGCTGGGGGAAGCGAATGCCGCTGCCTGAACGGATCGACCAAGCATTCGAGGTGAAGGCCGCGGAGCTGACGCCCGCCCATCACCAGCTGTTCCAGGACTTCAAGGCGGCTCTCAATCGCGGCGACATCCGCGCGGCTGAGCCCGACGCCACGGCGGCCAGCGGATGGCGTGTGAACGCGTGGGTGAAGAAAGGCATTCTGCTGGGGTTCCGCCTGGGCGGCGTGGTGGACATGTCGATTGACGCAACGCGCCAGCCGTATCTGGACAAGGCCACGTATCCGGTGCGGCGCGTGGGCGTGGATGATGGCGTGCGCATCGTGCCTGGAGGGTCGAGCATTCGAGACGGCGTCTACCTGGGCCGCGGCGTGACGTGCATGCCGCCCATGTACATCAACGTGGGCGCTTATGTGGGCGACGGGACGATGGTGGATTCGCACGCTCTGATCGGCAGTTGCGCGCAGATCGGAGCGCGATGCCACGTTTCGGCGGCGGCGCAGATTGGCGGCGTGCTGGAGCCGGTGGGCGCTCTGCCGGTGATCATTGAAGACGATGTGCTGGTGGGCGGCAACTGCGGCGTGTATGAGGGCACGGTGGTGAAGCGGCGCGCGGTGCTGGGAAGCGGCGTGATTCTTAACCGGTCGACTCCGGTCTACGATCTTGTCCGCGGAGCGGTCTACACGGCGAGCGACGAGGCGCCGCTGGTGATTCCCGAGGAAGCGGTGGTGGTGGCGGGCAGCCGCAACGTTTCGAAGGGCATCGGCAAGGAGTGGGGCATCTCGCTATACACGCCGGTGATTGTGAAGTACCGCGACGAGAAGACGGAGACCAAGCTGCAGTTGGAAGACCTGCTGCGTTAGGCTCAGGCCACGATGTCGTAGACGAGGGCGTTTAACTTGTCGTGCTTGAGCGTGCCCGCGATCTTGGGCCACACCCGCTGATGGTCATCGCTTGCCACCCACTTCTCGCGAAGGGCTTCGGTCTGGAAGCTGATCAGCAGGCGGTAGTTGGCATCGCCCGGGCCCTTGCCGGCGGCGGCTTTGCTGAGCTTCATCAGCTTCACGTCGACGAATCCCTGCTGGCGGCTGATGGTGGGCTTGAAGATGGTCTTGAAGTTGTTGACCATCTCTTTTTCCTTGGCAGGGTCGGCTGTCAGATCGACATGGAGCTGCATGGGAAGGGCGGGCGGTTGCGCGTTGAGGGCGGCGGTGCCGGCGAGGGCGATGAGGCAGTTGCGTCGTTTCATCTCCGTACATTGTATTCCATGCCTGACGGTGGGTATTGCATGCCTGACGGTGGGTATTCCATGCCCGACGGCGGGTATGCCAAGCCTCCCGCCGGAGGCTTGCGGTGATTCCGCTTCCGATCGATCCGCTGATTCCTGAGGTTCTGGGGCAGCTCAAGAGGTCAAACCGTCTGGTGATCCATGCGCCGCCGGGGGCGGGGAAGACGACGCGGGTGCCGCCGGCCCTGCTGGCTTTGGGGTCCGGCGGCGTGCTTGTGCTTGAGCCCCGGCGTATTGCCGCGCGTCTGGCGGCCCGGCGCGTGGCGGCCGAGCTTGGGGAGGCGGTTGGGGAGACGGTGGGGTATCAGGTTCGGTTCGAGGATGTCACCGGACCGCGAACTCGTCTTCGATTTCTCACCGAAGGGGTCCTGACGCGGCGCCTGGTGAGCGACCGGAAACTGCCGTCCATCCACACCGTGGTGCTGGATGAGTTTCATGAGCGGCACCTGGACGGGGACCTCTGCCTGGCCCTGCTTCTTGAGTTGCAACGCACGGCGCGGCCCGATCTGCGCGTGGTGGTGATGTCCGCGACTCTGGACACTCAGGCGGTCTGCGATCATCTTCAAGCCCCGCTGCTGCGGAGCGACGGGCGGCTGTTTCCGCTGAGCGTTTCGTATCGTCCAACCTCGGCTCAGCCGCTTGAGGATCGCGTGGCTGAAGCGTTGGCCGATCTGCTTCCGGCGGCGCGGGGCAGTGTGCTGGTGTTCCTGCCGGGCGCGGCTGAAATCCGACTGGCCATGCGTGCCTCGGAAGCCGTGTTGACGCGGCATGGGACTGCGGGGGCTGCCCTGCACGGCGATCTGGCGCCGGATGAGCAGGATCGCGCTATTGCGGCGGCGGGCGCCCGCAAGGCGATCTTTTCGACGAATGTCGCCGAGAGTTCGGTGACCATCGAAGGCGTTGATGGTGTGATCGATTCAGGCCTGGCCCGTGTCGCTTCCGATTCGCCGTGGACCGGGCTGTCTGCGTTGGAAGTGACGCGTATCAGCCAGGCCTCCGCCACGCAGCGTGCCGGGCGCGCGGGCCGCACATCGCCAGGCACGGTGATCCGGCTGTATCCCATGGAAGATCTGGCGCGGCGGCCGGCGGTGGACCGGCCGGAGATCATGCGCCGCGAACTGGCGGGTTCGCTTCTGAGCCTCTATGCGATGGGTGTTGAGGCGCCCGAGTCATTGCCCTGGCTCGATGCACCTCCGCTGCCTGCGCTCGAGGCGGCCGTGCGGTTGCTGACGCGGGTGGGCGCGGTGGAGCGGGGCCGCCTGACGCGGCTGGGACGGGCGATGAGTGAGATGCCGCTGCATCCGCGGCTAGCACGATTTGTTCTGGCGGCCGGTGGCGGCGAAGCGGCGCGGATCACGGCGGCGCTTGCCTCAGGGATGCGGCTGGCGGCGGATTCGGCGGGAGCGTCGGGGTCCGACGTGGTGGAGTTGGGGTCGCAGCCGTTGGATGGCGCCGCGCGGCGGCTCTATGAGATGGTGCGCAAGCTGCCTCGCGGGGCGGGCGAACCGGTGGATGCTTTGCGGGCGCTCTTGCTGGCGTTTCCCGACAGGGTGGCGCACCGGCGCACAGGCAGCACGTTCGCGCTGGCCGGCGGAGGGGCGGCTGAGCTGGCGCGTTCGAGTACGGTGCGCGCGGACTGGATTGTGGCCATTGATGCCGAATCGCGGGGAGGGTTGCCGCTGATCCGTCTGGCGAGCCCCATTCGGCCCGATTGGCTGCTGGACGAGTTTCCGGCGGAGGTTGAGGCACGCAGTGAACTGCGGTGGAATCGCGAGGCGGAACGGGTGGAGTCGATGGAAGGGCTCTACTATGGCGGGCTGCTGGTGGCGGGGCACGCGGCGGGCGGCGTGCGGTCCACGGAGGCGGCCGCGCTGGTGGCCTTGAAAGCCGTGGAAGCCGGCGTGGGCCGGTTCGCGGACGCGGACGAGATTGAACTGGTGATGGCCCGCGCGGCGTTCGCTTCACAGCATTGCGCGTCGCCGCCGCTTACCGCGGCCGATGTCGAAGGGGCCCTGCGAACTCTGGCCGAGGGCACGGCAAGTTTCGCGGAATTGCGCGCGGCCTGTGGAGGGGGAGCCTTGGCGCGAACGCTCGAAGGACGGTTTGGAGGCGGCGCCGCACTGCTGGACCGGCTGGCGCCGCGCACCCTCGCGCTGCCTGGCCGGCGCGCCGCGCGCATTGAGTATCGCGTGGGGCAGACGCCCTGGGTGGCGTCGCGGATGCAGGATTTTTTTGGCTTGCGGGAGACGCCTCGAATCGCCAACGGCGGCGTGGCTCTGGTGGTGCATCTGCTGGCTCCCAATCAGCGGCCGTATCAGACAACCACGGATCTGGCGGGCTTTTGGGAAAGGCTCTATCCGCAGGCGCGGCGCGAACTTGCGCGGCGGTATCCAAGGCATTATTGGCCTGAAGACCCCGGATCGCAGGCCGGATGATGTGGCAGGCGGGGATGGTTCAAGGATATACTCGTGCCCAATGAGGATCACCCGCCGTGAACTGCTTCGTACGGCCACGCTGCCGCTGGCCCCGGCGTTGGCCGATGCCGCCGCGGCCGATGCGGCGCGATTGAAGATCCGGTCCGTTGAGCCGTACGTGATCCGGATTGGCAACCGCCGCGACATTGTCTGTGCGCGGGTGGAGACGGAGGACGGGATTCACGGCTGGGGCGAGGGCACGACGCCACCGACGGTGGATGCGGTGGTTGCGCAGATACGGTCCCTGGGGAAGCTGCTGGCCGGGCAGAGTGCGTGGGACATCGAACGCCACTGGCGCCGGATGTACATCACCGAGGAGAACACGCTGGGCGGCACGCTCTATGCGGCCATCAGCGCCATCGACATCGCGCTCTGGGACATTGTGGGCAAGAAGCTCAACGTGCCGGTGTACAAGCTGCTGGGCGGCAAGGTGCGGGACACGCTGCGGATCTACGCCAGCTACCGCTGGGGCAACATTCCGCGCACCGCGGAGGCGTACCATCGCCGCACGAAGGAACTGATGGCTGAGGGGGCCACGGCGGGCAAGTGGGATCCGTTTGGGGCTTACCCTGGGCCTGACCGCCAGTTGCCCACAGCCACTCTGAACGAGGTGCGTGAGATGGTGCGGGGGATTCGCGAAGCCGGGCCAGCGTTCGATATCTGCGTGGAGGCGCACGGCAAGTTCAACATGGCGTCGGCGGGGCGGATCATCAAGATGCTGGAGCCGTTCGATCCGTTCTTCCTGGAAGAGCCGGTGCCGCCGGAGGATGTGGATGCGATGGCGGCGCTGCAGCGGGCGACGAATATTCCCATTGCCACGGGCGAGGGGTTGCAATCGCACTTCAATTACCGGGAGTTGTTCGCGCGGCAGGCGGCGCGTATCATTCAGCCCGATGCCGCCCGCACCGGCGGCATCACGGCGATGAAGAAGATCGCGGCCATGGCGGATGCCAATTACGTTGTGGTGGCGCCGCACAATCCGAACGGCCCGATTTGCACGGCGGCCAGCATGCACTTCGCGGCGTCGGTTCCCAACTTCCTCATCATGGAGGAAGGCAACACAAACACGCGTGAGTACAATGACATTTTCGTGGGCGGCTGGCGCGCCACGCTGGCGGAGTGGCCGGTGCCTGAAGCGCCGGGCCTGGGCGTCGACCTGACGCCGGCATTCGTGAAGGATCATCAGGTGAAGCAGTTATGAAACACGTCTCTCTGTTGGTTGCAAGCTCGGCCGTTTGGGCACAGAGCGCTTTAGACACATCGAAGCCCGCCGCCGCGAAGTGGCCGGCCACGATGCGGCCGGTGGTGCGCGGCACGCGCTACGCGGTGTCGTCGATGAAGCCCGCCGGCACTATGGCCGCTGAGCGCGTGCTGCGCGCGGGTGGCAACGCTTTCGACGCGGCGGTGGCGGGGCAGGCTGTTCTGGCGATTGTGGATGCCCAGAACAATGGCGTTGGCAGCGACGCCGTGCTGCTGGTGCACGATGCGAAGTCGGGCAAGGTGTGGAGTGTGAACGCCGAGGGCACGGCGCCCAAGCTGGCGACGATTGCGTGGTACAAGCAGCATCAGGGGGGCAAGCTGCCGGTGGGGGACACGCTGCTATCCGGCACGGTGCCGGGCGTGGTGGATGCGTGGTATGTGCTGCTGGACCGCTGGGGCACGATGAGTTTCGCTCAGGTGCTGGGCGACGCGATCGACATGGCGGAAAACGGTTTTCCGATTGATGAGAAGCTGGTGGGCTCCATCAACGGGTCGAAGAAGCTGAAGAAGTATCCTTCGAGCGAGCGGACGTTCTTTCCGCTGGGCCGCGATTGGAAAGCGGGCGAGATGGCCACCAATCGCAATCTGGCGCGAACGCTGCGGCGTCTGGTGGAGGCCGAGCGCGGTGCAGTCTCCGGCGGCCGCCGGGCGGGATTGAAGGCCGCGCGCGATGAGTTCTACAAGGGGGCGATCGCGCGCGAGATGGCGGCATTTTCCGAAGCCAACGGCGGATTGTTCCGCTATGAGGACTTCGCATCGTATTCAGCGCTTGTGGAGGAGGCGGTTTCCACTTCCTATCGCGGGTACGTGATGTACAAGAATCCGTCGGCGTCGCAGGGACCGGCGGAGTTGTTCGCGCTGAATCTGCTGGAGGGCTATGACTTGAAGGGCATGGGTCACAACACGCCGGATGCAATTCATGTGGGCATTGAATCGGTGAAGCTGGCGTTTGCCGATCGCGACAAGTACCTGGGGGACATGGAGTTTGTCCGCATCCCGTATGCGGCGCTGCTGGCCCCGCCGTACACGGCGGCGCGGCGCAGGATGATCGACATGGGCAAGGCGTCGCTTGAGTACCGCCCGGGATCGCCCGAGGTGCTGGCGGGAGAACCGGCGCTGGACCGGCCGGCGGACGTGGACTATTCGAAGAAGGAAGGCGATGGCGGTGACACCAGCTACATTGCCGTGGTGGATGCGGCTCGCAATGCGGTGTCATTCACGCCGAGCCTGCATACCGGCTTCGGCACGAATGTGGTGATGGGCGACCTGGGGTTTGCGTTCAACTGCCGCGGCGATTACTACTCGCTTGTGCCGGGGCATGCCAATGCGCTGGGACCGGGCCGGCGGCCGCGCAGCACGCTTCAGGGAACGCTGGTGACGCGTGAGGGGAAGCCGTTTCTGGTTACGGGCAGCCCGGGCGGCGATGACCAGATCATGCGGACCATGCAGACGTTCCTGAACATTGTCGATTTCGGCATGAACGTGCAGCAGGCCATTGAGGCGCCGCGGTGGTCGACGCGCAGTTTCCCGATGTCGCATTGGCCGCATACGATGTATCCGGGTGAGGTGACGGTTGAGAGCCGGATTCCCGAAGCGGTGCGGGCGGCGCTGAAGCAGCGGGGGCACAAGCTGAAAGTGGGCGGCGCATGGTCGCTTGGGTATAACGCCGCGATTGTGATTGATGCGGCGACGGGCGTTCTGCATGCCGGCGCCGATCCCCGGGTGGATGCTTACGCCCTGGCCTGGTGAGCTTGCGGTAGACTCGAATTCCTGATGGACTTGCCGATGTTTCGATGGACCCCGTTGTTCCTGGCGGGCGCGCTTTGCGCGCAACAGCCTCTGATCCTTGAACTGCCCAGCGTGGAACGCAATCCGCACACCACGCCCGGGGACATTGCGCAGGGCGCGAAGCTTTTCGCGAGCCGATGCGCCGGCTGCCACGGACCGGGAGGCGAAGGGGGCAAGGGCGCCAATCTGGCCGTGCCGGTGCTGGCGAACGGCGACAGTGACCTGGGTCTGTATCGCGTCATTCGTTACGGAATCAATGAGACTGAGATGCCCGCCACGCTGTTGGCTCCGCGTGAGGTGTGGCAGGTGATGGCGTTTGTGCGGTCCCTGGGCAAGGTGGACCGCGCCGCATCTTCCGGCGATGCCGCGCGCGGCAAGGCTTTGATGCACGGCAAGGCCGGGTGTCTTGGCTGCCACGCGGTGGGCGTGGAGGGCGGACGTCTTGGACCTTCCCTGAGCGACATCGGCGCACGGCGCGGCGCGGCGCACCTGCGGCGGAAAGTGCTGGACCCCGGGGCGGACATTCCGGATCAGTTCCGGATGGTGGAGCTTGCTTCACGGGGCCAGAAGGTGGCGGGTGTGCGGTTGAACGAGGATCCGTGGTCGATTCAGGTGCTGGATACGGCGGGCATGCCGCGCTCATTCTGGAAGAACGACGTAACCGGTTTGAAGGTTGAGAAGCGCACTCCGATGCCGTCGTACCAGGGACGGCTTTCGGCTTCGGAAGTGGACGATGTGGTGGCCTACATGGCGACGCTGCGAGGTGACCGATGAGAGCGGCATTCGGGTTGATCGCGCTGACTGTGCCGGTGCTGGCGCAGGTGAGTTACGAGCAGATTCTGAAGGGCGCCGGCAAGGATGGGAACTGGCTGACCTACTCCGGCAATTACGCCGGCCACCGGTATTCGGAACTGGACCAGATCAGCGAAGCGAACGTCGCGCGGCTGAAGCCGGTGTGGAGTTTCCCGGTGCAGTCCCTGCAGAAGTTCGAGACGACGCCCATTGTGGTGAACGGCCTGATGTATATCACCGAGTCTCCGAGCAACGTGATCGCCATTGACACGATGACCGGCCGGCCGTTGTGGCGCTATCGCCGGCCGATGCCCAACGACCTTCGGGTGTGCTGCGGACAGGTGAATCGCGGCGTGGCTATTCTGGGTGACTATGTTTTCGTGGGAACTCTGGATGGGCATCTGGTGGCGCTGGACGCGCGAACCGGCGCGGTGCGCTGGGACGTGGAGGTGGCGAACTATCGCGGCGGGTATTCGGTGACTGTGGCGCCGCTGGCGCTGAAGGACAAAGTGGTGGTGGGCGTGGCGGGCGGCGAGTATGGCGTGCGCGGCCTGCTGGACGCCTACGATGCAAAGACCGGCAAGCGTGCGTGGCGGTTCTGGACCATTCCGGGGCCGGGCGAGCCGGGCAACGAGAGTTGGAAGGGCGATAGCTGGAAGTCCGGCGCGGCGGGCACGTGGGTGACCGGCGCCTTTGATCCTGAGACGAACCTGGTGTACTGGGGCACGGGCAATCCTGGTCCCGATTGGAACGGCGCGGTGAGGCAGGGCGATAACCTGTACTCCGATTCGCTGCTGGCGCTGGATGCGGACACGGGGAAGCTGAAGTGGCACTTCCAGTTCACTCCGCATGACGTGCACGATTGGGACGCCACCGAGGTTCCAGTGCTGGTGGATGCGGAGGTGCGCGGCCAGCGCCGTAAACTGGTGCTGTTTCCGAATCGCAACGCTTTCTACTATGTGTTGGACCGCGCGAGCGGCCAGTTCCTGTTGGGCAAGCCGTACGCCAAACAGACCTGGGCGACGGGGCTTGACGATAGCGGCCGGCCGATCCGCGTGCCGGGCACGACGCCGACGATTGAAGGCGTGAAGGTGTGGCCGGCGGTGGCGGGGGCGAACAACTGGTACAGCCCGTCGTATAGTCCGCAGACGAAGCTGCTCTATGTGTCGGTGCGTGAGGCTGGGTCCGTTTATTACTTCGGCGAAGCTGAGTTCAAGGAAGGCGAACGCTTCGACGGCGGTGGTTTCCGGGCCATTCCCGGTGAGGAAGAGTGGGGCGCGGTGCGTGCGTTCGACCCCGCGACGGGCACGGTGCGGTGGGAGCACAAGCTGGTGACGCCGCCGTGGTCCGGGCTGCTGTCGACGGCGGGCGGTCTGGTGTTCGGATCAACGAATGAAGGCCAGGTGTTCGCGCTGAGCGCGGCGACGGGCAAGATGCTGTGGAAGCATCAGGCGGGCGGGATGGCGAGGTCGAATCCGATGACCTATCTGAGCAATGGCAAGCAGTATGTGGCGGTGCCGGTGGGCAATGTGCTCCACGTGTTTGGCCTGGAGTAAACGGTTTCAGAATTCGAGCCGCAGGCCCAGTTGCACGCTGCGGGCTGAGCGTGCGGCGCCGATGACGCCGAATCCGGCTGAGCCGAGCGAGGTGTTGGGGTCGTCGAAGTTGGCCCGGTTGGCGATGTTGAAGCTTTCCAGGCGGAACTGCGCGTTGTAGCCTTCGCCCCAGCGGAAGTTCTTGAGCAGCGAGAGGTCGAGGTTGACCAGCCCGGGACCTTCGAACAACGCTCGCCCGGAGTTGCCGAAGGTGAACTGTTGCGGTGCAACCAGGGCGGTGGTATCGAACCAGCGATTCACGCCGCGCTGGTTTTTGGGCAGCGTTGGGTTTCGCAGCAGATTGGCTCTCTGAGTGCCTGGGTTGAAGGAGTTGGTGGAGTTCACCTGCGTGGAGACACCGTTGGGACTGCCTTGCTGCAGGGTGAGCAGGGTTCCGATGTTCCAGCCGCCCAGCAGGAACGCCGAGGCGCCGCCGTTCATCCAGCGGCGTCCACGGCCCCAGGGCAGTTCATAGACGCTGGAGGTGTTGAAGCGGTGACGCACGTCGTTTCCGGAGAGCGCTTTTTCCGCGCGGCGGTCGTAGAGATTCTGAATGCCGCCGGGCACATTGCCATTCTCGAAGCCGGCGGCGACGTCATCGATGAACTTCGAATAGGTGTAGTTGCTCAGGAAGTTCAGGCCGCCGGAGAAGCGCTTTTCGAGCTTCGCGTTCATCGAGTGATAGCTGGAATTGCCCCACATGGGCGACACGGACACGACGTTGGCGAACTGCGGAAAGGGCCGGCGCACCTGGGCTCCGCCCGCGCCCATGAGGGCGGGCGGCACTTGATTGATGCTTGTGTTGGGTCCGTTCAACTTGTGGCCGACATTGGCGACGTACCCGATGTCGAACAGTGTGTTCCAGCCGAGTTCCCGCTGGATGGTGAAGTTCCACTGCTGGGAGTAGCCCAACTGCCGGTTGGTTTCGATGAACTGCGGCGCATAGCGGACGGGCTGGCCCACACGAACGGCGGCGAAGCCCGGCGTCAGGTCGGCGGGCGGCGGCACGGCCGGGAATCCGTTGCGGAGCAGAAACGCCGGGGTGATGCCGTTGTCCGGGCTTTGAAAGTCGCCCGCGATCTCGAAGCCCGCTGTCATGTTGTTCGAGCCCGGGAGCGGGGGTCCGTAGAAGATTCCGTAGGAAGCCCGGATGACGGTTCGCGTGGATCCGCCGGGTTTCCAGGCAAAGCCGAACCTGGGCGCCCAGTTGTTGTAGTCGCCGTTCCACACTGTGCGGCCCAGGCCGTCGCGACCGGCGAAGGTGATGACGCCTGGAGTGCCCGACACCGGATTGACGCGGGCAAGATCGAAGCCGTTCTGGCGGTTGTTTGCATCCACGCGCGGCGTGTGCGTTTCCCACCGCAGGCCGATGTTGAATGTCAGGTTGCGGGTTGCTTTCCATTCCAGTCATCATGGACAAAGAGCGCGTAGTACCAAGCGCGCCGGTCGATGAACTGCGTTGACTGGATGCTGCCACTGTTGGCCATGCCGGCGAGCATGCTGGCGATGGCGTTTCCGGTGTTGGCCACGCCGGGCTGCGCGGTGCCTTGAACGGCGAATCCGAGGGTTCCTGAAATGGATTGGTTGAACAGTTCGGCATTGCGGCTGAGCCGGGCCTCGCCGCCCATTTTCAGCGAATGATTGCCGCGGAACTTGGACATGGTGTTCACGATGTGCATGTCCTGGATGGGGGTTTGAACGCGCTCATGGGTGCCGCTGCCAAGCGAGGTATAGCCGGCGGGATTGACCCTGGGGAACGCCCGTTCGGAGACGCCGCGCAGGCCGAGACGCGCCGGCCACCCGGTGTCGAGCCCGGTGGAACGGTTGATGAAGAAGCGCGGCTGCCAGTTGAGCCGGAAATCGTTGATGGTGGTGGGGGTGAGGTTATGGATATGGTTGATGAGCAGGGAATGGGCGCGGCGGTCCGCGGTGCTCTCATTCGGATCAGGCCCCTTGGCCTCGAAAACGCCCGTTGTGTAGGTGGGGAAGTTGTGGAGGACATAGCGCACGCTGAGGCGGTCGCGGTCGCCGATGACGTGATCGAGCTTCGAGGTCCAGGTGGTGATGTTCAGGGCGTTGACGGCGTTGGCGACGAAGTTCTGCGCTCCAGCCAGGTTCGCGGGCGGGCGATTGGGCTGCGGGTAGAGGGCGGCTAAGGCGGTTCCGGTGGCATCGATGCGATTGGCGGGGATGCGGTTGCCGGCAAACGGCGTGCGAGGCGTGGAGGCGGGGTCATAGATGGCGGTCACCGCCCCGGCGGCGTTGGTGGTGCGCGAAAAATCGCCGGCCCGCTCGGCTGCGGTGGGTACCGTGAGAAGCCGCACGGCGCCGATGCGCTGCCGCTGAAACTCGGCCGAGGTGAAGAAGAAGCTGCGGTTGCGGCCGGAATAGAGTTTGGGAATGGTGATTGGACCGCCCATGGTGAAACCGAAAACGTTCCAGCGCAGTGGACGGCGCGTGTCAACAACTTTGAGACACCCGGCATGGGAATTTACTGACGTTCCTCTCTGTCTGTTGGGCTGGTGTCGACCGGCTTGTTGATCCAAACCTCCGATGGCAGGGGCAAAGGCTTGGGAGG